>CAZEQF010000255.1:0-6269 GCA_964514315.1 uncultured Singulisphaera sp.
CGGGCTCGCGCACGAGTTCCACAACCTCATCGGCGGCATCCGCGGCTGCGCCAAGGAAGCGCGGGCGGACGCGAAGGACGACGACGCGCGCGCGACGATCGACGTGATCCTGCGCGCCACCGACCGGGCCACCGCGATCGTCGACCAGCTGAAGCGCTTCGCGAAGCAGGACCGCGGCGAGCGCCGGCGCAGCGACCTCGCGCGGATCGCACAGGACGCCATCGCGCTGCTGCAGCCCGAGGCCCGGCGCCGTGGCGTCGCGCTCGATGCGCGCTTCGAGAACGAGCTGCCCGCAACCGTGGACGAAGGCGCGCTGCACCAGGTGTTCGTCAACCTGATCACGAATGCGCTGCAGGCGACGCCGCACGGCGGCCGCGTGGCCGTCGAGAGCGTGGCCGTCGACGGCCGCGTCGGCGTCTGCGTTCGCGACACCGGCTGCGGCATCCCCGACGACCTTCTGCCGCGCGTGTTCGATCCGTTCTTCACCACGCGCGCCGACGCTGCCGACCCGGCGCAGCGAGGCTCGGGGCTCGGGCTCTCCGTGTCGCTCGGCATCGTCGAGGGCCACGGCGGCCAGATGACCGTCGAGAGCCGCGTCGGCCATGGATCGAGCTTCTGCGTGCTGCTGCCTGTGGCGTGAGCCCGCGCAGCACGGGGCCGCGGACATAGCAGCCCGTTGAAGAACGGCTGCGTCGCCGAGAGCGTGGCAGCCGGGTCGAGATCAAGGAGTGCGAACGAAGTCGAATCCATGGATTCGACGCAGTTCGCACGACGCAGAGAGCGGCCTGGATGCCGCGCTCGCAGGCAGCATGCGTTCTTCAACGGGCTGTTAGCGAGCCCGCGATCGCACCATCACTGCAGCGTCACCTGCAGGCCGTCGCTCGTCGTGAGGCCCTGCGCGCCGCACGTCGCATCTGCGAACGCCCATTGGAACCACAGCGTCACATTGGAGAACGCGGGATCGTTGGGCAACGGCAACGGCCAGCGCGCATTGCCCAGCGCGTTCGTCGGGCCGAGGATCGCGACCTGGTAGACGACGCTGTTGAGGTCGAACGCAGGCTGCACGCCGAGCACGGGCGGCAATCCGGGCGCGGCTTGTGCCACGGCGCCGAACAGGATGCCCAGACCCGAATTGGCTGGTCGCGGGCCGCGCGCAGCCCAGATCGCGAAGTCGGCGTTGCCGATCGTCGGCGCGCTCGCGAGCAATGCGTCGATCGAGCGCGCGCAGTTCGTGGAACTGACGCCGACCGCCGCCACCGACGGGTTCAGCGGAACGAGAGTCGGCGCGCCGCCCGCGAACGAAGTCGTGCCGAACGTCGCGCCGAACAGGCCTGAGCCGATGTCGATCGCGTGGCCGTCGAGCGGGAAGTTGAGCATCTTGCCGGGCAAGTAGCCGAGCGCCTTGTCCTTCGTCGCGAGGATCTCGCCTGCCGTGCGCGCGACGGGCCAGATGCGCAACTCGTCGATCATCCCGTTCCACGTCTCGCGCCCGGGCGCCACCGCATCGCCGTTGCCGATGCGCAACACGTCGCCGTTGTAGACGAGCTCGTTGGCCGTCGGCAGCGTCCGCGTCGCCACCTGCGCGCCGTTCTTGAAGATGCGAAGGTTCTGGCCGTCGTAGGTCGCGGCGACGTGGGTCCATGGCGCGAGTTCGCCGGCCGCGAACGTGTAGCCCACGCTCTGCAACTGGCCTGCGGCGCGCACGGTCCACTGCAGCGAGCGCGCATTGGTGTTCCCCGAGCTGACGCGCAGGTTGTAGACCTCCTGCCCGTTCTGGATGTTCTGGCGCACGATCGTCGGCCAATAGAAGAGGCCGTTCAGCGGGATCGTCGAGTCGTCGAACGTGATCCACGCTTCGACCGTGATGCCGGTCGGCGGCACGAGCAGCGGGTCCGCAGGAACGCTGATGCCGCCGTCGACGCCGGTCGTGAGTTGCAGCCCGATCTGGGCGGGGACTTCGGCGGCGAGAAGCGCCGCGAACGAGGCGATGAGTGCGTTGCGCATGAGAGGATGCACGAGCGTGGGAGGCGCGCAGCATAGACCATGGGCCGTGTGCCGACGCGCGGCTGACATGCGGTCGGGAGTAGATCCGTGCGCGCGCACGTGGCGTTCCGTAGAAGTGCTCCCTCGCATGAAGAAGCCAACCAAGCTCCCCCATGACGGCGTCCTTGCCCGCATCGGCCCGTCGCGCATCCATGGCGTCGGCGCAATCGCGATCCGACGCATCGACCCAGGCACGCTCGCGTTCGCGGGCGAGGACGAGCGCACGACGTGGGTCTCGCGCAGCGCCGTGAAGAAGCTGCCCGCGGAACTGCGCTCGCTCTACGAGGACTTCGGCATGGTCGACGGCAAGAAGCTCGGCGTGCCCGCCAATCTCAACCGCCTGTCGGTCGGCTGGTATGTGAACCACTCGCGCACGCCCAACCTCGAGGCCGGCGACGACGGCAGGTTCCGCGCGCTGCGTCGCATCGAGGCAGGCGAAGAGCTCACCGCCGACTACCGCACGTTCTGCGACGAGCCGCTGCCGTTCGACGACACGCCGAAGAGCGCCGCGAAGAAGAAGCCAGCCAAGAAGAAGGGCTGAGCCTCAGTCGAGGCGCGGCTCGGGCACTTCGCGATCGCCCTCGACCGCGATCTCGACAGCGGCCCAGAACACGCGGCCGCGGTCCGAGAACTCGCGCACGAGCCGCAGCATCGACGCGAGATCCGGCTTCACGATGCCTTCGAACGCGACCTTGCCGTTGGCGACGATCGTCACCGGCGCCGCGAAGTCGACCATGCGCGGGTGCAGCAGCACGCGGATGCGCCGCACGTTCTCACACGTGAGCTCGATGCGATTGCCGTCCTTCACCTCGCCGAACGCCTTCTGCGGGTGCTTCTCGGGCGGCGTGCCTTCCGGCACGTCGCAGAAGCGCAGCCAGTGCGCCGTCGAGAGGTCGATCGGGCGACCAGCAGTCCACGTGTGCGACTTGCCCCACTGCGGGTTCGACTCGGCAGCTTCGAAGCGAAGCCCACCAACACGAGCCCACACGCGCTTGCGGTAGAGGTCGCGCCGACAGTCGGCGAACGCCGCGGCGATGCGCGCGACCTCGTCGGGGAAGATCTCGTGGCCGCCGGGCAGGACCGCGAACGACCACGGATAACGGCGTTCGCCCATCCACTTCGCGATCGTCTCGTTGAACTCGCGGATCTGGTATGGCTCCTGCTCGCCGCAGGTCGCGAAGCCGCGCACGTTCACGAGGTTGAACACGTCGCCGGACTTCACGTAGTCGTAGCCGCCGGACATCGGGCTCACTGCGGCCCAGCGATCCGCGAACCAGAACGCGCTGCGCCACGTGAGATGGCCGCCCATCGAATGGCCCGTGAGGAAGACGCGATCGGGATCGACGTGGAAGTCGCGCTGCATGCGCGCGATCGCCGAGAACAACATCGACGTGCCGATCTGCATCCAACCGCGGTCGCTGAGCGGTGCGACGACAAGGAACCCGTGGCGTTCCGCGGCCTCGAGCCAGAACGGCCTCAAACCAGCACGCGCAGCGCGGGCGCCGAAGTCGAGGTCGCGCGCCGCACTGCCGCCGTGGCCGACGACGAGCAACGGGTGCGCCACAGCGGGGTCGTAGGACTTCGGCACGTAGACGTAGTGCTCCGTCGCGTGGTCGAGGTGTTCGCTCTGCAGCGGCATGCGCGCGCTGAGCTTGCCCTTCTCGACCGCGACCTCGGGATACGAAGGCCGTCCCGCGCGCAGCATCGACTCGAGCGCTTTGGCATCGACGTTCGCCGCACGCAACGCGGCCACGACGGCGTCTGGCGAGTCGCTGCCCCACGTGTCGCTGACGAACGCGTCGACTTCGGCTGCGAGGTTGCGCGTCGGCGCAGGCGCTGTCGAAGGACCTTGCGCCGTGAGCGCGCAGGCGATGACGAACGCTGGCGGAAGGAAGCAGCGGAGCATCGCAGCATCATCGCTCATGCGAGCGGCTTTTCCCTGCCTAGGCCTACACGTGCGAGACGAGGGCTACGGTGCGCGAGCCACACGAACCAGCGCCCGCGTCTTCACTTCGCCGCCTCGTGCCACATCTCGCCTGGAGTGCCCTCCTCAGAACACGACGGAGACACCCGCGTAGGCAAAGTCCAAGTCTTCCGTCGGCCCAGTGCCCTCGAGAGCGCCGCCCGCGAAGACCCTGCTGTAGCCGAAGTAGAAGTCGGTCGAGCGCGACCAACGGTGGGTCACGACGAGATCGATCTCCTGCGCCGCGCAGCCCGACCCGAGCCCCGTGCGCGCAACCGCCCCGTTCACCGCATACAGGGCATCGTCGCGATCCATCGGCTGGAACCAGTGCGCCGCGAGCGAAACGTCCAATGCAGTGGTCGGCCGCACATGGCAGCCGACATGTGCGGCCAGCACGTTCTGGCGCGCGAGCACATCCGCAAACCCGAGATAGGCATGGCCTGATGGATACAGCGGGAAGAAGGTCCCCACCGATCCGCCAGGCTCGCGGTCTCCGCTTGCAGCATCGAGACCGGTGAAGATGCGCGGCTTCCACGAGAGACGCTCGAATCGGTGGCCCAACACCGAACTCGCGAACCACGCATTCACGCTGTTGCTGCCGACGTGGCCGAACTGCCATGCCGCTTCGAGTTCTGCGTCGAAGCCGTTCCCGAGCGGCCCGAAACTGCGGAACCCAGCCGTGTGCCGACGCTCGTCCCCAGATGTGCCGTTGACGACCACGTCCGGGCGGGTGTCGCCCAAGAAGTAGAGATCCAAGCCGCGACTCTTCGGCTCCGCGGACCGCGTCACGTAGACGCCGTAGAGCGCCCGATCACTGTCGGCCTTGTTCGTGCCTGTCGGCTCGACGCGAACGAAGTCCGTGTACATCACCGTCGAGCGCCATCCTCCGCTGTCCACGAGCAACGTCGCGCCGTCCCACGCATTCCAGACGTTGCCCCAGAACGGCGGCGCAACGAGTCGTTGGTTGCCGAACACGAAGGACTGCCGTCCAAGCCGAAGCGTGACGTTCGTGTCGCCATCATCCACGAGGCTCAGGTCCGCAAAGGCCTGGAAGAAGTCGCACGTGTCGACATCCGCGATGCGGCGGCCACCCGGAAGATCGCGGTCCGTCGATTGCGCCGATCGGCCCTCCACGAACAGTCGCACCGACTCGCCGAAGTGCATGTCGGCGTGCAGCATCAGACGCGTAAGCGTGAATGTGTCGGAGTTGCCAGGAGCCGTGGCGCCGAATCCGAATCCGTCCCAGGCCTCGAAGCGCGAGTCTGCGCGACCACCGATCGACATCCAGACACTGCCGGACTCATTGAGCGCCACGTTCTTGAGCCGGTCCATCGGACACTCAGGGTCCGCAACAGCGAACAGGGACCAGTCCTCGTCTTGGCGAAGCGGCCTCGTCTGCGGCCGAGAACTCGGGAGGCCAGGGTCCGTCTCAGCTCGGCGCGACTCGAATCCAGGCGCCGCATGCAGATGCCAGTCGAGCTGCTGCCCCAACAGGGTCTGCATCGCGGGCAAGATCGCAGCCGCAGTCAGGAATCTCCGATGAGGGGCCAACTCGAAACGAAAGGGTGGTCCCTTCGTATCGACATTCCCGGCGCGTCAGCCTGAGGACGGACGCGCGCCGCAGCCCATCGCGAACCGGGGCGAGTTCTCACCACAAGCGCTTCCCCGCCCATCACTTGCGCCGCAGTCCACGCCCAAACGAACGCGCCAAGACCGAGGTCGAGGGGCCCCAGCAGCAGGGGCCAACGGCGACCGCCATGTCCCCGACGAACCCGGCACGGGACATCGCAGCATCATGCGCCGCGAGGCCACCGCAGTCGCGCGGCGCGATCAGGCCGTCTGCTTCTGCTGCTCCTTCGCGAGCTTCTCGAGCACTTCCGCCGCATTCTCCTTCTTCGCCATCGGGAAGCCGAGGCGGGCGCGGCTCTCGAGGTAGCTCTGCGCGACGGCGCGCGCGAGGTTGCGGATGCGGCCGATGTAGGCGGCGCGTTCGGTCACCGAGATCGCGCCGCGCGCGTCGAGCAGGTTGAACGTGTGCGCGGCCTTGAGCAGCTGCTCGTAGGCCGGCAACGCGAGCTTCTGCTCCATCAGGTGCTTGCTCTGCTTCTCGTGGGCAGCGAACGCGGACAGCAAGAACTCGACGTCGCTGTGCTCGAAGTTGTAGGTGCTCTGCTCGACCTCGTTCTGGTGGAACACATCGCCGTACTTGATGCCCGGCGCATAGACGAGGTCGAACACGTTCTCCACGCCCTGCAAATACATC
>CAZEQF010000256.1:0-6264 GCA_964514315.1 uncultured Singulisphaera sp.
GTGGCCGAGCAGGCCGCGCGCTACATGCACGCGCTGCCGCCGCACCTGGCGCGCGTCGTGCATGCCACCCGCGTAGCACACCGTGGCCTCCCCCGCCAGAAACGCGTGCGCCGCGCTGATGACGGACTGGATGCCCGAGCCGCAGAGGCGGTTGACGGTCAACGCCGGCTTCTCGATCGGCACGCCGCACTTCAACGCCACGTGGCGCGCGCCGTAGATCGCGTCGCTGCTGCTCTGCGTCGCGTTGCCGACGAAGGTCTCGTCGACCATCTCCGGCTTGCAGCCGGTGCGCTCGAGCGCGGCCTTGGCGGCGTGCGCCGCGAGGTCGATGGCCGAGACGTCCTTGAACTTGCCGAAGCCGGGCGTGCCCGAGTATTCGGCCATGGCGGTGCGGGCGCCGCCGACGATCACGAGGTCGGATTGCATCCGCGGAGCATCGAAGATCGCGGAAGGCCGCGCAAGTTCGCGCCCGGGAGGAAGCGCGGACGGCACGCCGCGCATCCGGCAGCCCCGCAGGCCGTGGCTTCTGCCCCACCGCCGCGACGCCGCCGGCGAGGAGCTGCCGGCGAACGGCGGTCAGCAGGCCATCGGCCGCTGGCGCAGACGTTCCTGGATCGCGGCGGAGATCGCGTGCCGCGTCGTCTGGAGGCCGAGCAACCGCAGCACCAGCGACCGTTCGTGCTCCTCCAGGTCGGTCCACAGCGCCTTCAGCGACTCCGGGGCAGCCGCGCCGCGCGCCTGCCGCTCGTCGCGCCAGTCGCGCAACTCGCCTTGGACCTCGGCGAGCACGCGCGAGACCGCGACCAGTTCGCGCACGCACGCCGCGCGCTGGTCCATCAGGCAGGCAAGACTCGCATCAGCAGATCGCTCACGGGTCATTCCACACCTCCTGGGCGCCGGCTGGCGCCATGACAACCAGTAGGCGAGGAGGCCGCGGCGGTAACCACCGTGCCCTCGGAGCCGTGGCGATTGGCGCGGCTGTTCCGTTCGTGCGATGCTGTCGGCATGCGGAAGATCCTCGTGTGGCTTCTGACGGCCGCCCTCTCGTTGTGCACGGGCTGCGCCAACCTGAACTTCTATTCCGAGGAGCAAGAGAACTCGCTCGGACTCGAGGCCTACGCAGAGGCCACCAAAGAGTACTCCTTGATCACGTCCGGGGCGGACTACGAGATGGTGCAGCGCGTGGGCAAGCGCATCGCCGCGGCGTCCAACAAGGACTACGAGTGGGAGTTCCGGCTCCTGCGCGCCGACGACACGGTGAACGCGTTCTGCCTGCCGGGCGGCAAGGTCGCGATCTACACTGGCATCCTCAAGTACACGCAGAACGAGAACGGGCTCGCCGCCGTCATGGGCCACGAAGTCGCGCACGCGACGATGCGCCACGGCGGCAAGCGCATGACGAACGCGACGATCCTGCAGGCGACGCTCGCAGCCGTCGGCGCGGGGCTGTCGATGTCAAAGATGAACGACGCCGAGAAGGCGGGGCTCATGGCCGCGTTCGGCATCGGCGCGCAGGTCGGCATCGCGCTGCCCTACAGCCGCGGCCACGAGACCGAGGCCGACCTCGAAGGCGTCCGCTACGCGATCCGCGCCGGCTACGACCCCTACGAGGCCGTGAAGCTCTGGGAGCGCATGGCCACGAACGGCAACGGCGGCCCCGCATGGCTCAGCACGCACCCGGACTCGATGGAGCGCGCCAAGCAGCTGCAGGCCGAGATCCCGCGCATCCTGCAGGAAGAAGGCCGTTCCGCGCCGACGCAGCCGCAACCATCCGCGCCGACGAAGTCGATCAAGCGCTGACGCACGCGGAGTCTCGGCCAAGGAGCTTCTCCCGGCTGCGCGCGAAGGCTCCGCGCCATGGGCGCTTCCCGACGCCCCTCCATGCCGCGCTCGCGGCATGCCGATGCACGGCAAACGCGCACCCTGCCTTCGCATCGAGCATGAGAACCAACCAACGCGGCTTCACCCTTATCGAACTCCTGATCGTCGTCGCGATCATCGCCGTGATCGCGGCCATCGCGATCCCGAGCCTTCTGAGCGCACGTTCTTCTGCCAACGAGAAGACCGTCGTCGCAACGCTGCGCGCGATCGTCACGGCGCAGCAGGTGTCGCGCACGAACGCGACGATCGACGTGAACCGCAACGGCCAAGGCGAAGCGGGCTCGCTGTCCGAACTCGCCGGCTTCGACGTCGTGCGCGGCAGCACCGCGACGCTGCGCCCTGCGGTGCTCTCCGCGTCGCTCGGCGACCTCGATGCGAACGGCTACGCCGAGACGCACGGCTTCTACTTCGCCGTCTACCTGCCCGAGAACACGGGCCGCGGCATCGTCGGCTCGCAGGCCAACCTGCCCAACGTCGACAGCAACCTCGCCGAGTCCTACTGGACCTGCGTCGCGTGGCCGCGCGACCGCAACGTGCAGGGCTACGGCACGTTCTTCACGAACCAGACGGGCGACATCCTCGTCGCCAAGGGCGCGACCTACAGCGGCACGAACAACCCGCCGCCCGCCGGCTGCGCGTTGCTGGGCGTGCCGGTCGACCAGATCAACTCGCCGACCTCCGCGGCCGGCGCTGCCGACGGCGTCGGAGCCGACGGCAACACGTGGCGCGTCGTTCCGTGAGCCCGCGGGCTCACTCGTAGCGCACGGAAGAAGCGGGATCCTGGTTCGCTGCGCGCTGCGCGGGGATCCACGCGGCGAGCAAGCCGACGAACAGTCCGATCGCCGGCGATGCCGCGAGCCAGAAGGTCGGCAGCGCGACCGGGACCTCGAGCGCGGCGATGCGGTTGAGGCCGCCGATGAGCAGGCCCGCCATCGACGGCGCGAGCGCCACCGCGAGGCCGGAGCCGAGGCCGCCGATGACGAGGCCTTCGAGCAGAAGGCTCCGGCGCAGCGTCCGCGAGGACACGCCGAGCGCGCGCAGCACGCCGAGTTCGCGCGCACGCGCGAGCGCCGCGATCGTCATGCCGTTCAGCAACCCGGTGCCCGCGAGCACGAGCAGCAGAAGCAGCAACAGGTCGAACAGGCGGAAGTCGCGATCGACGTCGTGCAGGTGGTAGCCGACGATCTCGTCGCCGGACTTGAAGCGGACCAGTTGCGGCTCGAGGTCGCGCATGCGCGACGAGACGACGCTCGCGTCAGCGCCCGCTTCCAGGAACAGCGTCGCGTAGCGAACGACGGGGCCCGACATGCAGAAGTCGCGCCGCATCCACTGCGGCGAAGTCACCGCCCACGCCTGCTCGCTCGGCACGTAGCCCGAAGCGTCGCTGATGTGCAGCACCTCGTAGCTGACCGGCGTCTGGTTGCGGTCGCGCAGCGCGACGAGCGAACCTTCGCGCCAACCCATCTTCAGCGCGAGCCGTCGCGATGCGATCAGCGTGCGGACCTTCTGGTCCTCGTAGCGCCGCAACTTGTCCTGGTCGCCTTCGAGCGCGCCGCCCGGCCGCGCGACCGAACGCACGTCGAGGCCGCGCAGCAAGAACGCGCCGTGCACTTCGCCGAGGATCGGCTCCACGTCCGCGACGCCTGGAACGTCGCGCCACAGAGCGCACGCCTCCGCGGCGCGCGGCGGCGCCTCGACGAACGCGCGCCCCGACAGCGACGCCGCGCCGAACCGACGCACGTCCGCCTGCAACGACGCGGTGATGCTCTGCAGTCCGAGGAACGCGAGCAGCACGGCCGCGAGGCCGACGGTCGACGCCGCGATGCGCCCCGCCTGCCGCTGCACGCTCTTGCTGCACAACCATGCAGGCAGCGGCGCCAACGCGAAGAACGGCGCGAGCAACGCGCGGCCGAACACCGCGACGACCGCAGGCGCGACGAGCAGCAGCCCGCCGACCACGGCGAGCATCCCGCCCATCTCCAAGAGCACCCACAGCGTCTCCTTGCCCGCCTCGGCGACGAGCGGCGTCATCGCGAGATACGCGCCCGGCAACACGAGCACGAGCAACGTGAACAGGTAGAGGTTCACGCCCTTCAGCAGGTCCGAGCCGTCGTTCCCGCCTTCGCCGCCTTGCTGGCGCAGGATCCACAACGCGGGCAAGTTGCGCGCGCGCCACAGCGGGAACGCCGCGCCCGCAAGCGTGAACAGCACGCCGAGCAACGCCGTGCCGAGCATCGGCGCGAGCGGCAATTCGAACACGAGCCATTCCTTGGCGCCGCCGAGCGAGCTGATGCGGAACGCGCGCAGCACCGCGCTGAGGCCGATGCCGAGCCCCACTCCGAGCGCCGAGCCGACGACGCCGAGCAGCAGCGCGTCGAACAGGAAGATGCGCCCCACCGCGCCGCGCGATGCGCCGAGGCAACGCAGCAATCCCAGCATGCGAACGCGCGCGACGAGCGAGTTCGACAGCGTCTGGAACACGACGAACATGCCGAGCAGCAGCGCGAGGCAACCGAGGATCTTGAGCCCGTTGCGGAACGCGCGCTCGTCGGCGCCTTCGCCGAGCTGCGCCTGCCGCTCGTCGAGCACGACGAAGCCGGCGCCGGAGAGATCGCGTTCGAGCCGATCGAGGTCCGCGCCGTAGACGCGCCGCAGCTGGAAGATCTCGGGGCTCGCGGACGCGAAACGACGCGCGAGCGCATAGGGCGCGATCACGGTCTGCGCGAAGTTGCGCCGGCCGAGGCCGTGAGGCGCGAGCACGCCCTTCACCACCACGTCGCGTTGCAGCAGTTCGCGCTCGGGCTCCGGCAACGCGACGAGTTCGCCGTCCTTGCACTCGTAGTGCACGCCGCGAGCCGTCTCGCGCAACGACAGCGTGCTGCCGACCGTGACGCCGAGCAATCGCGCGGCCTCCGGCCCCACGAGCACCGCGCCGTCTTCGCCGCCGTCGAGGTCCGAGCCCGACTCGACCTCGTAGTGGCCGAACGAGCGCGCGCGCTGCGGCTCCAGCCCGAACAACTGCACGTCCACCGACTGCGTGCCCGACTGCAACGCGGCCTTCGCCTCGCAGAACACGGTGGCTTCCGCGACCGACTTCCGCGCGCGAAGGTCGGCGAGGGTCTCCTCCGCCGGCCGCTTCGCCGCCGGGATCACTTCGAGATCGACGGGGCCGCGCTCCTGCGACTGCAGCAGGAAGCGCGTCTGGATCGTGTTGTGGTCCATCACGAAGATGGCCACCACGATCGCGACGCCGAGCGCGATGCCGACGAGCGTCAGCAGCGTGCGAAGGCGATTAGATGCCCAGTGCTTGCAGACGACGAAAGACGTCAGCGACATCGAAGGGGCCTCCCGTGAGCGCCGTTTCGGCGCGCATCGCGCCATCGTGGAGGAAGAGCACGCGGTCCGCCGCAGCGGCGTCGCGTGGGTTGTGCGTCACGAGCAGGATCGCCGTGCCGAGTTGCTTGCGCACCGTGGAGAGCAACGCGACGACTTCTTCGCCGTGCTTGCTCGAGAGGTTGCCCGTGGGCTCGTCGCACAGCAGCAGCGGCGGCTCGGACGCGAGCGCGCGCGCGATGCTGACGCGCTGCATCTCGCCGCCCGAGAGCGCCTGCGGCTTGCGAGCCGCCAGCGCGCCGATCGACAGCATGTCCATCGTCGCGCGCACGCGCTCGCTGTGCTTCTTCGGGTTCTTGCCGAGGATGCGCAGCGGCAACGTGACGTTCTCCCACACCGTCAGGTCCGGCAGCAGGTGGAAGAACTGGAAGATGAATCCGATCTTGCTGCGCCGCAGCAGCGCGAGCCGCTCTTCGTCCGCGCCGCCGAGCCGTTCGCCCTGCAAGAACACGTCGCCCGAAGTCGGCGGCTCGAGCCCCGCGAGCAAGTGCAGCAGCGTCGACTTGCCGGATCCCGACGGCCCCATGATCGACACGAACTCGCCCGCATCGACGCGGAACGAGACGTCGCGCACGATCGGGACCTGCTGCTTGTCGACCGCGCGGAACCGATACACGTTGCGCGCCTCGAGCACGGCGGTCGACATCGCCGCCTGCACAGGCCCGCTCTCCGGAAGGCTGCTCATGGCGCAGGATCATGCCGCGCGCCGCGAGGTCGCGCGGCGCGCATTCGGCAGAAACCTGCGTTCGGTGCGTCGCCTCAGGCCTTCTGCAGCCCGAGCACCACTGCGGCGCCCGCGCCCGAGCCGACCTTGCCCTCGGCAGTGAACGCGCCCTGCTTTGCAGCGGCGAACGTCAGACGCACCGCGAGCACCTGCTCCTGCACGTAGCTGACGTGCGACTGCAGCGACGCCTGCGTCGCCGCATCGGTCGCGACCCACAGCTCGATGCGGTCGCTGACGTGCAGGCCCGCGTCCTTGCGCGCCTGCTG
>CAZEQF010000257.1:0-6251 GCA_964514315.1 uncultured Singulisphaera sp.
GCGGAACTCGAACTTGGCCCCCGTGAACGCGAACGGCGACGTGCGGTTGCGGTCCGTGGCGTCGCGCGGCAGCGGCGGCAGCGCCGTCACGCCGAGGCGCATCGTGTCCTTGCGCTTCTCGGACTTCGCCGCGGTGCCTGCGACGATGTTGTCGACGACGTCGGTGAGCTGCTCGCCGAGGTAGATCGAGATGATCGCCGGCGGAGCCTCGTTCGCCCCGAGGCGGTGGTCGTTGCCGGCGTGCGCGATCGTGCAACGCAGCAGGTCCGCATGCACGTCGACGGCGCGCATGACCGCGGACAGGAACACGACGAACCGCAGGTTCGCCTGCGGCGTGTGGCCGGGGTCGAGCAGGTTGTCGCCGGTG
Organism: uncultured Singulisphaera sp.; assembly: GCA_964514315.1. Lineage (GTDB taxonomy): Bacteria > Planctomycetota > UBA1135 > UBA1135 > UBA2386 > SXPK01. Next base: position 368 of record CAZEQF010000257.1, read on the forward strand.
TCGGTCGCGAGCGACCAGTTGTTGTGCTTGCCAGAGCCGTTGATGCCCGCGAACGGCTTCTCGTGCAGCAGGCAGTGGAAGCCGTGCTTCTGCGCCACCTGCTTCAGCACTTCCATGCAGAGCATGTTGTGGTCGGCAGCGACCGTCGTGCGCTCGAAGATCGGCGCGATCTCGTATTGCTGCGGCGCCACTTCGTTGTGACGCGTCTTCACCGGCACGCCGAGCTTCCACAGCTCGTGCTCGCACTCTTGCATGTAGGCCAGCACGCGCGGCTGGATCGAGCCGAAGTAGTGGTCCTCGAGCTCCTGGCCCTTCGGCGGCTTCGCGCCGAACAGCGTGCGGCCGGTCGCAATGAGATCGGGGCGACGCAGATAGAAATCGCGGTCGACGAGGAAGTACTCCTGCTCGCATCCCAGCGTGGGATAGACGTAGTTCGCCTTCTGGTCGCCGAGCACGCGCAGCATGCGCAGCGCCTCACGGCCGATGGCCTCGAGGCTGCGCAGGAGCGGCGTCTTCTCGTCGAGGGCCTCGCCCGTCCACGAGCAGAACGCGGTCGGGATGCACAACGTCGAGCCGTTCGTCGTCTCGCGCAAGAACGCGGGCGACGTCGGATCCCACGCGGTGTAGCCGCGCGCTTCGAATGTCGCGCGCAGGCCGCCGCTCGGGAACGAGCTCGCGTCCGGCTCGCCCTTGATCAGCGCCTTGCCGTTGAACTCCATCAACAGGTGGCCGTCCTCGAGATTGGCGAACGAATCGTGCTTCTCGGCGGTCGCGCCCGTCATGGGCTGGAACCAGTGCGTGAAGTGCGTGGCGCCGCGCTCGATCGCCCACTCCTTCATCGCGTTCGCAACCTGGTCGGCGAGGCCCGGACCGAGCTCCTGGCCCTGCGTCATGCAAAGCTGCAGCGCCTTGTAGGCAGTCTCCGGGAGCCGGGCTCGCATTTGCTGCGGGCCGAAGACATTGGCTCCGAACAGTTCGGGGACGCGCGCGTCACCGCGGGAAAACGCGACGGGTTCCTTCTGGGCGATCGTGCGGATCGCGGCAGCTCGCTCTGCATTCACGTGGGTGGTCCTCGCTTGCAATCGGTCGAAAATGGAGTCGGAACGCCCGCTTCTGCGGGCAGCAAGGGCGAGGACACTACGCACCCGAACCCCGAGGTTCCAATGGCCGATGCACGGGAAGAAGCGCGCTGCGCGCACGGCGTCCCGTCCTGGACTTTGTTCGGTTCGGCGGTGTGGGCCGCACGGCCGTGCCCGTTACCATGCGCCCCGCTTGCGGAGGCTTCACATGACCCGACCGAACCGCTCGATGCCGTTGTGCGCAGCCTTCTTGCTGCTGTCCGCGTTGCTGCCGGGTGCGACGCCGCAAGAGCCAGCCGCGGCGACGTCCGCGACGCCCTCGCCGCAGGCCCCCGCGCGCAGCATCCGCGAGACGCCGCGGGCGCGCATCGACCAGGCCGCGGCCCGGATCGACCAGATCCTCGACCGCGAACTGGAGCGCCGCGGCGCCAGCCCGACCCCGCTGGTGGCCGACGACGCGTTCTGCCGCCGCGCCCACCTCGCGATCGTGGGACGCATCCCGACGCCCGCCGAGGTCGAGCGCTTCCTCGCCGACGAGGGCGCGGACAAGCGCAACCGCCTCGTCGACCAGTTGCTCGATGCGCCGGGCTCGACGGGCCACATGGCGAACTTCTGGTTCGACTTGCTGCGAGTGAAGTCGCGCCAGCGGCAACTCAGCGGCGAGCCGTTCGCGCACTGGATCCGCGAAGCGGTGCGCACCGGGATGCCCTACGACGAGTTCGTCACCGCGTTGGTGACTGCCACCGGCTCCGCGCACGCCGAGGGCAACGGCGCGACGGGCTTCCTGTTGCGCGACATGAACATGCCCCACGACGCGATGGCCAACACGCTGCGCGTCTTCACGGGAACGCGGCTCGAGTGCGCGCAGTGCCACAACCACCCGTTCGAGCAGTGGAAGCAACGCGAGTTCTTCGCGATGGCCGCGTTCTACGGCGGGCTCCAGTATCGCGCCGAGTTGCCGGCCGATGCGCAGCGCGCGCTGCGCGAGCTCGCGTCGACCGGCGACGACCGCCAGAAGCAACGCACGCGCAACGCGATCCAGTCGGCCTCGATCGGACTGCGCGGCTCGGGCACCGGCGTCGAGCGCCTGCCGCAGGACTACGCCTACGACGACCTCGCGCCGCGCACGCCCATCCCCGCCGCGTCGATCTTCGGCCCCAAGGCGAAGGTCGAACCGAAGACGCAAGCCCCGCAAGCGCAACGACAGCGGCCCTTCCGCGCAGCGCAGGCGGCGCAACGCGCCCCGGAAGCCGACTCGCGCGCGGTGTTCGCCGCATGGCTCACGAGCAAGGACAACGATCGGTTCACGCGCGTGATCGCGAACCGGATGTGGCAGCGGCTGTTCGGTCGCGCGCTCACCGAGCCGCTCGACGACCTCAAGGACGACAGCAAAGCGATCTACCCGGAACTCGAACGCCAACTGCAGCGACTGCTCGTCGAACTCGACTTCGACTTGCGCCAGTTCCAGCGCGCGCTGCTGACGACGAAGTTGTTCTCGCGCACGGCGATCGCCGCCGACGCGGACGCGCCGTTCTGCTTCGAAGGCCCGTTCCAGCAACGCCTGTCCGCCGAGCAACTCTGGGACTCGCTGCTCACGCTGCAGGACGAACGCATCGACGAACGACTGCCCGCGACCGACGCGCGCGCAAAGAACATCTACGCGCGCCAGGAAGCGATGCTGAGCGGCGACCCCGAGCGCATCCAGCAAGGCATGCAGCGACGCCCTGACGCCGAAGAGCAGGCGCGCATGCGCGTGCAACAGATCGCGGAGCGACGCGCACAGGACCAGGAACGGCAGAAGAAGCTGCGCGAAGTGACGCAGCAGATCCTCGCCGCGCGCCGCAAGGGCGACGCGCAACTCGTCGAGCAGCTGCTCGCCGAACGCCTCGCGCTCGCGTTGCCGTCGCCACAAGAGAGCTCGTTCCGCGACGGGCCGTTCGCGCGGGCGAGCGACCTGGAACAGCCTGCGGCTGCGAGCCACGCGCTGCGCCAGTTCGGCCAGAGCGACCGCGAGACCGTCGACGGCGCGGCGCGCGCGGCCAGCGTCCCGCAGGCGCTGTCGCTGCTGAACGGCCCGCTCGGCAACGCGCAGGGCGCCGTGCACCGCCGCATCGCCGAGGCTTCGGACGCACAAGCGAAGGTGCGCGCCGCGTTCCTCGCCGTGCTCACGCGCTTGCCGGACGACGACGAACAAGTGCTCTGGCAGCGTGACTTCCGCGAACGCCCGCGCGATGCCGCCGCCGACCTCGTCTGGGTCCTCGTCAACAGCCACGAATTCCGGTTCTGCCCATGAACGACCGTCGCTTCCGCGATCTCGCACAGACGGCCGACGCGTCGACGCGGCGAGCCTTCGTCCTCGGCGCCGCGCGCTCGTTGCTGGGCCTGTCCGTCGGCGGACTCGCGCTCGGCAGCGCAGCGGCCCAATCGTCTGCGCTCCGCGCAACGAGCGGTCGCAGCGCGTTCGGCGGCGCGCGGCAAGTGATCTACCTGTTCTTGCGCGGAGGCATGTCGCACCTCGACACGCTCGACCCCAAGCCCGGTGCGAAGACGCAAGGCCCCGTCGAGGCGCTGCGCACGCGCGCGGACGGCGTGCTGCTCGGCCAGTACTTCCCCAAGCTCGCGCAGCAAGCAGACAAGATCTGCGTCGTCAGCTCGATGACGAGCAAGCAGGGCGCGCATCCGCAGGCGCAGTATCTGATGCGCACGAGCTACGAGAAGCGCGGCACGATCCAGCACCCGAGCCTCTGCGCCTGGATCCAACGCAGCCAAGGCAGGCAGAACGAGGCGCTGCCGGGACATGTGCTCCTCGGCGGCAGCGGCGAGATGCCGACCGCAGGGTTCTTTCCGCCCCACTTCCAGGCGTTGCCGATCGGCGACCCGACCTCTGGCCTGCAGAACGGCACGCGCGCGCGCGGCATCGACGAAGGCAAGTTCTCGCGACGGCTGCAACTGCTCGATCGCATGAACCAGGAGTTCCGCGCGACGCATCCGCAACGCGAAGTCGCGGCCTACGACGAAGCCTACGCGGCCGCCGTGCGGTTGATGCGCAGCGAAGACCTCGCGGCATTCGACGTGGACCAGGAGACCGACGCGATGCGCGCTGTCTACGGGGAGACGGCGTTCGGCTCGGGCTGTTTGCTCGCGAGGCGCCTCGTCGAACACGGCGTGCGCTGCGTCGAAGTCGTGAGCGACGGATGGGACACGCACGCAGACAACTTCGACCGGCTCGAAGACCTCGCGCCCTCGATCGACCAGGGACTCTCGGCGTTGCTCGCCGACCTCGACGCGCGCGGACTGCTGCAAGAGACGCTCGTCGTGCTCGCGACCGAGTTCGGCCGCACGCCGGACATCGACCAGGACCAGGGCCGCAACCACTACCCCAAGGCCTTCAGCTGCGTGCTCGCCGGCGGTGGCGTGCGCGGCGGCATGCGCTACGGCAAGACCGACGACGAAGGCCGCGAAGTCGTCGAGGACGCGGTGTCGATCCAGGACTTCAACGCGACGATCGCGCACGCAGCGGGCGTTGCCACCGACGAAATCGTGACATCCCCCACGGGGCGGCCGTTCCAGGTCGCCGACAAGGGCGCGCCGATCCTCGACGTGTTTGCCTGACCTGCGCATGATCGCGCGGCGCACACGCCTGCGCATCGAACGAAACGCCATGAACTGCATCCGCATCCTTCTCCCGCTCGTCGCGACGTTCGCGACGCTGCCCGCCCAGGACGACAAGAAGCCGCAGGATCCGCCGAAGTCGGAACCGAAGGCGGAGGCTCCCGCCGAGCAGAAGCCCGCGGACGACAAGGCAGGCAAGGCCGACAAGGTCGACTTCGTCGCGCAGGTGCTGCCGATCCTCGAGAAGAACTGCGTGGAGTGCCACAAGGCGCCGTTCACGGACGCGGACGGCAAGAAGAAGAAGCCCAAGGGCGGCGTCATCCTCGACTCGCGCGACGGCATCGAGAAGGGCAAGAAGGGCAAGCTCGTCGTGAGCAAGAAGGCCGACGACAGCATGCTCTACCACTCGATCTCGCTGCCTGCGGACGACGAGGACCGCATGCCGCCGGCGAAGAAGGGCGACCCGCTGCAGAAGGAGCAGCAGGAGCTGATCAAGAAGTGGATCGAGCAAGGCGCGGACTTCGGCACGTGGAAGGGCGGCGACGCCAAGGCCGGTGAGAAGACCGACACCAAGTCCGAGGGCAGCAAGCCGGCCGACAAGGGCACCGGCGAGAGCAAGGACAAGGGCGACGGCAAGGCGCCGAAGAAGGAGAAGGGCCTGGCGGAACTCGAAGCCGGCCTGTCGCCGCTCGGCGACGAGGCGCTCGCGACGCTGCGTCAGCGCTTCTCGGTCGAGCCGATCGACCACGGCAGCGCGCTCGTGCGCGTGACGGCATACGGCCGCGAGTCCGCGACCGATGACGCTGCGCTGGCGACGCTCGCCGTCGCCAACGACCACGTCGCCGAACTGGTCCTTGCGCGCACGCACGTGACGGACGCGGGCCTGCGCTCGATCGCAGCGATGCCGCGCCTCGTGCACCTCGACCTGCGCGCCACGCGCGTCACAGACGAAGGCGTCCGCGCGCTGGCGGCCTGCAAGGAGCTCCGTTCGTGCAACCTGTACGGGACGAACGTCGGCGACGAGGGCATCGCGGCGCTGTCCGCCTGCACCAAGCTCGAGCAGCTCTACGTCTACGCGACGCCCGCATCCGCGCAGGCCATCGTCGCGCTGCAGCAGACCCTGCCGCATGCCCGCATCGTCTTCATGGCCGACCTCCCGGAGCCGATGGCGGGCGCAGAGGCTTCGCGCAACC
>CAZEQF010000258.1:0-6250 GCA_964514315.1 uncultured Singulisphaera sp.
ATCGACCGGTGTTCAGCTACCGGCTCTCGATCGTGCACTTCTGGGCGCTGGTGTTCATCTACATCTGGGCAGGCCCGCACCATCTGCTCAACACCGCGCTGCCGGACTGGGCGCAGTCGCTGGGCATGCTGTTCAGCCTCATGCTGTGGGCTCCGTCGTGGGGCGGCATGTTGAACGGCCTGCTGACGCTGCGCGGCGCGTGGGACAAGGTCCGCACGGATCCCGTGCTGAAGTTCCTCGTCGCCGGCGTGACGTTCTACGGCATGGCGACGTTCGAGGGCCCGCTGCTCTCGATCAAGGCGGTCAGCGCGCTCGGCCACTACACCGACTGGATCATCGGGCACGTCCACAGCGGCGCGCTCGGTTGGAACGGCTTCATGGCCGCAGGCATGTTCTACTGGCTGATGCCGAGGCTGTTCGGCACCAAGCTCCACAGCACGAAGCTCGCCGACCTGCACTTCTGGCTCGGCATCGCCGGCATCCTGCTCTACGTCGCGTCGATGTGGGTCTCGGGCATCACCCAAGGCCTGATGTGGCGCGCGGAGACGCCGGACGGCGGCCTGATGTATCCCAACTGGGCCGAGGTCGTCGTGAAGTCGCGCGAGATGTACGCGATCCGCTGGTTCGGCGGCACGCTGTTCATCGTCGGCTGGATCCTGATGTTCTACAACCTCGTGCGCACGGCGATGGCGGGCAAGCCCGTCACGACGTCGGTCGAGGTCACGGTGCTCAAGAACGAGCCTGTCGTCGGCGAACCGTCCACGGCGCGCATCCTCGTCAGCAAGCCGGTCGTCGTCTCGGCGATCGGCCTGCTCGCTGCGACGATGTTCGCGCTCGACAACGTCGGCGCCGCAGTCGTCGGCCTCGTCGTCACTGCTGGTGTCGTCGTCGCCGCGGGCATCATGCTGCAGCGCACGACCGCGCAGGGAAAGCACGGCTGGCACGACCTCATCGAGCGCCGGCCGCTCGCGTTCACGGTGCTCACGCTGGTTGCCGTGCTCATCGGCGGCCTCATCGAACTGCTGCCGGGCCTCGTGCTCGACAAGGAGGTGCCGATGACCGCGCAGGGCGAGATGTGCGTGAAGCCCTACACCGCGCTCGAGCTGACGGGCCGCGACATCTACGTGCGCGAAGGTTGCTACGTCTGCCACTCGCAGATGATCCGTCCGTTCCGCAGCGAGCAGCTCCGCTACGGGCCGCCGTCGCGCATCGAGGAGTCGATGTGGGACCACCCGTTCCAGTGGGGCAGCAAGCGCACGGGCCCGGACCTCGCGCGCGTAGGCACGAAGGGCCTCACCGAGTCGTGGCACTGGCAGCACCACCGCGAGCCTCGCTCGATGGTGCCCGAGTCGAACATGCCCAACTACGGCTGGCTCTACCAGGATCCGGCCGATGTCGGCATCGCCGCGGACAAGATGCGCGTGCTCAAGAAGCTCGGCGTGCCCTACACGGACGAGCAGCTGCAGGGCGCGGCCGCGGACTACGACGCGCAGGCGACGTTCATCGTCGACAACCTGCTGAAGCAGGGCGTCAACATCCAGCGTGAAGGCCAGTCGATCGACGACGCGAAGCGCGAGGCCAAGAACCTCGAGATCACGGCGCTGATCGGCTACCTGATGCGCCTCGGCAAGAACCTCGAGCCGGCGGTCCGCGTCGCCGAGACGGGAGGCCGCTGATGTTGCGCGAATGGCTCGCGGGCACGCCGCTGACGATGCTCCCCGTCGTCGCGATGTGCATGTTCCTCGCCTTCTTCCTCGCGGTGCTGTTGCGCGTCATGCGCCGCGGCAGCGGGAAGAGCTATGACCGGATGTCGCGCCTGCCGCTGCAGGACGACGCAGCGGAAAGGAGTCTGTCATGAGCAACGCAGAACTTCGTCATCACACGTTCGACGGCATCCAGGAGTTCGACAACCACCTGCCGAACTGGTGGCTGTGGACCTTCTACTCCGCGTGCTTGTTCTCGGTCGGCTACTGGATCTGGTTCCACACGCTCGGCGTCGGCGAGCTGCCGCCGAAGGCCTACCAGACCGAACAGCGCGAGGCGGCGATGCGCATCGAGGCGGCTGCAGCGAACAACCCGATCACCGAGGAGCTGCTGCTGAAGCTCGCGTCGGAGCCCGCGGTCGTCGCCGAGGGCGAGAAGATCTTCAAGACGCCGAGCCAGTGCGCGCAGTGCCACGGTCCGGAAGGCAACGGCATGGTGTCCGGGCTCCCGGGTGTCGGCCCGAACCTCACCGACGACTACTGGATTCACGGCAGCACGGCGATGGACATCTACAAGACGATCCACGACGGCTACCCCGAGAAGGGCATGGCTTCGTGGAAGGGCTACGGCGTGCAGTTCGTGCAGCGCGCGACGGCCTATGTGTTGTCGCTGAAGGGCAAGAACCTGAAGGGCAAGCCGCCCGAAGAGACCGCGAAGCCGAGCGCGCCGGCGAAGTGACCGGCGCAGCGCGCGGAAGCGTCGCCGGACGACGGTCCCTGCCACGCGGCAGACGATGGTCGGTGGCGCCGCTTCTGCGCCCGCGAAACAGCGCCGCCGCGGCGCGCGTTCCCAGATCGCAGCATGAACCCGAACCCAACCGACGCGCCGCGGCCGAATGCCGGCGTTGACGCAGTCTCCCGCCCGGTGGTCCAGAAGGGGAAGGGCCGCGCGCGCCGTCCCGACCTCGACACGCTGCTCAGCGTCAACGCCGACGGCTCGCGCAACGCGATCCATCCCGCGGACTGCAGCGGTCGCTACCAGAACCGCAAACACGGGCTCTGGTACCTGCTCATCGGGTTCTACCTCGCGATGCCGTGGGTCGAGATCGGCGGCAAGCCGGCGATCCTGATCGACATCCAGCGCCGCCACTTCTACCTGCTCGGCCAGACGTTCAACGCGCAGGACTTCTGGCTCGCGTTCTTCTTCATCTCCGGGCTCGGCTTCACGTTGTTCGTCGTCGCCGCGTTGTGGGGGCGACTGTGGTGCGGCTACGCGTGCCCGCAGACCGTGTTCCTCGAAGGCGTCTTCCGTCGCATCGAACGCTGGATCGAAGGCAACGCCGCGTCGCGTGCGCGCCTCGACGCCGCGCCGATGGGTTTGCCGAAGGCGCTGCGCCGCGGGCTCAAGCTGTTCGTGTTCTTCGCGATCTCGCTGCTGATCACGCACTCGCTGCTCGGCTACTTCATGCCGGTGCGCGAAGTCTGCGACGCGATGCAGCATGCGCCGGGCGAGCACCTGACCGCGTTCGTGTTCGTCGCCGTGTTGACGGGCATCGTGTTCGTCAACTTCACGTGGTTCCGCGAGCAGACGTGCATCGTCGTGTGTCCGTATGGCCGACTTCAGGGCGCGCTCTACGACCCTGACACCAAGCTCGTCGGCTACGACAGCAAGCGCGGCGAGCCGCGCGGCCCGGCGGGAACGGAAGGCGCAGGCGATTGCATCGACTGCTTCCGTTGCGTGTCGGTCTGTCCGACCGGCATCGACATCCGCAACGGCACGCAGATGGAATGCGTCGGCTGCGCCAACTGCATCGACGCGTGCGACGACGTGATGGCGAAGGTCGGCAAGCCGAAGGGCCTCGTGCGCTACGACACGCAGCGCGGCTTCGAGACCGGGCAGCGCAAGTTCTGGCGCCCGCGCGTGTTCGTCTACGCGTTCCTGTTCTTGCTCGGCTGCTTCGTGTTCGCGCGTTCCGTGACGCGCCGCGCGCCGTTCGAGGCGAACGTGATCCGACCGCCTGGCGCCGCGTTCGTGCTCGAGGACGGCCGCGTCCGCAACCTGATCCAGCTCCACGTCGTCAACAAGCTGCCGACGCGCGCGGTGTTCACGGTGTCCGGCTCGACGCCGGGCGGCGAGGTCACGATCGCGCAGCGGGAGCTGCAGATCGACAGCCTCCAGGACCAACGGATCCCCGTCGTCGTCAGCGTCCCGGTGGAGTCGTTCCGCGCCGGCGCCGAGGTGGTGTTCGAGGTCACGGCGAAGGGCGTGGGCGAGTCGGGCGCCGAGGAGGCTACGATTTCGGTCCAGGCCAAGGCGCCGCTGGTCGGCCCGAGCAACCGCGGCCGCTGACCCACGCGTGGTGGGGGCCGGAGGCCCGGCCTGGGCGGATGGGCCGAGGTGCGACCCCTGTTGCATCCCCCCGACCACCCCGCTACCTTCCTCCGCCCTTTCCGCCCGAACCGCCCGCCGAGAACGGAATCCGTCGATGGAACAGAGCCTCCCGCAGGAGTTGGTCAAGCAGGTCGCCGGTTCGTTCCGGCTCACCACCCTGCTGCAGAAGCGCGTCCGCGAGCTGGTCCGCGGCCAGAAGCCCCTGTTCGAGACCCGCGAGCGCAACTTCATCAAGATCGCCCACGAGGAAATGAAGCGTGGCCTGATCGACCTCGTCCCGGACGAGGAGCAGACCGAGCAGCTCCCGACGCTGTGATTCGGCAGCCCGAGGGGCTGTGAACCTGCAGCCCGACGGGCTGTGATGCCGCAGCCCAACGGGCTGTGATGCCGCAGCCCAACGGGCTGTGACCCCGCAGCCCGAGGGGCTGTGAGCCGGCAGCCCGCGCAGGCCTGAGCCTGCGGGGCGCCCCCAGAGTCGAGGACCCCGGCCGCGTGCCGGGTGTCGAAGAATGCGGCGATGCGCCGCGCGCCGTCCCGGAGCGAGATCGCTGCCGTGGCCTTGGCCAGAGCGACCTCAGCGGCACGCCCTGATTTGCCGATAGCGGACGCATGCACGCCCGCATCGCTTCGACGTTTGCCCTCGTCCTCTTGGCCCTCTGCGCCACGGCGCAGGCGCAGCAGAAGCCCTCGACGGCAACGCAGAAGCCAGCGGTGACGCAACAGCAGCCAGCGACGCAACAGCCTGCTCCTGCAGCCGAGGCGAAGCCTGCAGCGAACGCGAACGATGCAGCGACGGCGAATCCCGTGCTCGACCGCGAGGTCGCGTCGATGCGCGAGAAGGTCACCGACGGCAAGACGTTCCGCAGCCATGTGCGCGTGACGGTCCGCCTCAAGAACGGCAACCGCGTGCAGGGCATCGTCAAGGACGGCTTCGTCGTCGAGCGCATCGACGGCATGCGCTTCGTCTCCGCCGAGGCCAATGACGACGGCGCCGGCGTGCGCATCTACACCTACAACGGCAAGCGCAACTACGTCTTCCTCGCGTTCTCGGACATGGCCGAGTACCGCATCAATGCACGCCTCTCGACCGCGGAGCTCGCGGCCTACGAGCGCAAGGTCAAGTCGGACGAGGAGCAGAAGCGCAAGGCGTTGCTGAAGCAGCTGGGCCAGGAAGAGGTCCCGCAGGAGACGCCGGCGGTGGCCGAGACGGCTCCGATGGAGCCTGCTGCGGAGACTTCCGAGCCCGCGACGAAGGCCAAGGCCAAGCCGGGCAAGCAAGGCGCGACCGCCGAAGGCGAGGACAAGCAAGGCGTCGGGCAGGAGCTGCAGAGCATGTACTCGCTGCTGCAGCAGTATCCGCCCGCGCAGGGTTGGAACGCGGTGCGCCGCGACGAGATCGCGCGCCGCTTCGCCGTGGTCGGCGCCAGGCCGTCCGCGGCCGAGCAGAAGTTCGTCGACCAGTTCGACGCGTGGAAGCGCGCGTGCGAAGTGCTCGGCGCGAACGCGGCGCCGCAGGGCGAGACCGCGCCGCAAGGCGAGAACGAGTCCGGCAAGAAGTCGAAGAAGTCGCGTCGCTGAACGCGGCGCGCGGGCCGCGGGAAAGGCCCTCTCCGAGCTTGATCGACCCGCGGGCTGTGCTGGAATCTGCGCCCCATGAAGCGCGCATTCCTCTTCACCGGTCAAGGCTCGCAGTTCGCGGGCATGGGCAAGGATCTCGCCGAGCGGTTTCCGCAGGCACGCGAGGTGTTCGCCAAGGCAGACGAAGCCCTGGGCGAGTCGATCTCCAAGACTTGCTTCGAAGGTCCTGAGGACGCGCTCGCGCTCACGACCAACACGCAGCCCGCGACGTTGACCGTCGCGATGGCGGCGTTCGCCGCGCTGGGCCAGAAGCCCGACCTCGCGGCCGGCCACAGCCTCGGCGAGTACTCGGCGCTCTGCGCCGCGGGCGCATTCGACTTCGCGGACGCGGTGCGGCTCGTGCGCGAACGCGCAAAGCGCATGCAGTCCGCGGTGCCCGTGGGCACGGGCGGCATGGTCGTGCTGCGCAAGATGGGCCTCGACGAAGTGAAGGAACTGGTCGCCAAGGTCGACGCGGGCATCTGCGAGATCGCCAACGTCAACGAGCCGGAGCAGATCGTCGTCTCGGGCGCGATCG
>CAZEQF010000259.1:0-6206 GCA_964514315.1 uncultured Singulisphaera sp.
CGTCCTGCTCCGCGATCGCGGCGGAGAGGCCGCTGCGGTCGTAGACCTCGGACGTCTGCGCGTTCTGCACGACGCCGCGCGCGGCGCGGCGATCGGGACCCGGATCGTAGATCGACCCGACGATGCTGCGCGCGACGAAGAACACCACGAGGCCCGTGGCGCAGCCGAGCAGCCAGCGCTTGTTCTCCTGCACGAAGGAACCGACGTCCATCAGCTCTTCCCCCCGAACTCGATCGTGAACGTGAACTCGACCGTGCTGTCGCCGCTCGACGGCAACGTCAGCTGCGGCACGGCGCCCGCCTCGACGAGGAGCGGGTTCTTCTTCAGTTGCTGCGAGAACTCCAGCAGCACGTTGCTGACGTTCGCGCCGTCGAGCTCCTTGCCGCGGCCCTTGATCTCGACGACTGGCTTCTTGTCGGCGGCGCCCGCGCCGCGCATCTCGATGCCGACCTTCGTGAGCCACAACTGCGGCGGCAAGGTCGAGGTCACCGCGCGCATCACGCGCAGCGCGCCGTGCAGCGGCACCGCTTGCGACGCGAGGTGGTCGACGACGGCGCGGTCTTCGAGGTTCTTCGCGACGAGGTCCTGCGCCTGCTTGTCGACGTCCTGGATCTGCGTGTAGGCGCGCGCGACGGTGCGGCGCGCAGTCGATGCGGACTCCATCGCGGCCTTCTGCTCCTTCGCGTAGGCGAACAAGAGCACGGCGCCGATCGCGCCGGCGGCGATGTTGAACACCGTGCGCTGCGTGAAGCGACGGCGCTTCTGCACCGCGGCGGGCAGGATCTCGAGCGAGTAGAGCGTCGGATCGACGCTTGCGACCGCGAGGCCGAGCGCCACCACCGCCTCGCTGCGCATCGCCTGCAACTGCTCGGCGTCGCCGGCAGGCAGCGCCGAGAGGTCGAGGTTCTCGAACGGGTCGAACATCTCGACCGGGCAACGCAACGCCTCGCGCAGCATGCCGCGCAGGCCGCGCAAGCGCGCGCTGCCGCCGCACAGCAGCACCTTGTCGAGTTGCAGGTCGGCGATCTTCGTCTGCGCCTTGCAGAACGCGACCGAGCTCTGGATCGCGGCGACGATCGCGTTGGCCGCGCCGCCTGCCGCCATCGTGACCTTCTCGGCCTGGCCCGACGCGAAGTTGCCGCGGCTCTTCGGGTCGAGGTCGAGCAAGTCGCGCTTCAACGTCTCGGCCTTGCGCGGCGCGACGTTGAACGCGGCGGCGATCGCGTCGTCGAGCACCTTGCCGCCGCCGCTGAGATTGCGCGCGAACAGCAGGTCGGTGCCCTTCACGAGGGCGAGGTCGATCGTCTCGTGGCCGATGTTCGCGAGGCAGACGACGACGTCTTCCTCCACCGGGCCGCACTTGAGGTAGGCGTTGTAGAGCGCGATGCAGTTCGGCGTGAACGCGGCGACGCTGCCTTGCGCCTCCGCGACGATGCCGGTCATGCGCTCCAGGGCCTCGTCGCGCGCGAGCGCGAGCAGCACCGTGTCGACGCCGGACTCCGCGTCGAGCGTCGGCAGCAGGTTGTAGTCGGCGGACAGCGACCCGCCCGACTGCTGCGCGAGGTCCTGGATCTCCAGGTCCATGAGGTTCTTCAGCTGCCAGTCCGGAGTCGGCGGAACCTGGCTGTAGCGCAGGTTCATGTCGCGGCCCGAGAGGCCGCAGACCGCGCCCTTCGGCGGCTTGCCGCCCGGCCGCAGGGCCGCAGCCCCCTCTTCGGTCGGGACGGCGGCGAAGCCGAGCACCTGCACGCCGTGCTTGCCGGCCTTCACCGAGATGGACTTGATGCTGTGCCCGCCGATGTCGATCGCGACGCCTGCCATGGTCACTCCTGCTTGGTAAAGCGCTGCGTCACGTAGTCGCGGACGAGGTTCGCCAACCCCGGCTGCTTGGCCTCGTCGAAGGCCTTCGCCATCAGTTCCAGCCGCAGCCGCATGTCCTGCGCGCGCTGGCCGTCGAGTTGCGCGAGGCGCTGGGCCGCGCGCGCGCGCATCGTCTGCGTGCCTTGCGCATCGGGCAGGCCGTCCGCGCCGTAGGTCTGCAGCAAGCGATCGATGCCCGTGATCACGCGCTGGAACCCGCCGCGCGTGTCGAAGAACTCCGCCTCGTCGAGGTCGACGGCGAGCGCCTGCAGGCGGTCCTGCGCGGCTTGCTGCCACTCGGCGCGACGCGCGACGAGCAACGACGCGGTCTCCGCGTCGTGCGGCACCGCGGCGAGCGCATCGCGCACGGCGGCGATCGCCTTGCCCGCATCGCCTGCAGCCGCGAGCGCCTCGGCCGCGCGCAGCCGTTCGCGCGCGTCCTGGCGTTCCTGGCGGAAGCCGAGCTGCATACGGAACGCGGAAGCTGCGACCGTGAGCCGGTAGGAACCGTTGTGCGCGCGGCCTTGGACCGCGACGGGCTCCTTGGTCGCGAGCATGCAGCGCGTCGCGCGGTCGCCGAGCAACACGCGTTGCGCGTTCGTCGACCACGCGCTCTCGACGCTCGCGAATCCCGAGCCCGAGTCGGCGACGACGCCCGAACCGCTCTCTTGCGGGAATCCGAGTTCGACCGCGGCGCAACCGCTGACGGTGAACTGCGCGCCGTTCTCGTCGGTCTCGATCGCAACCGAGCCGCCGACGTCGGACAACGCGAGGAGATCGGCCTGCGCGAGGTTGCGGAACTCCGGCGCGACCTCGGCGGGCGCGAGCCAGAGCAGCGACGCGGGCGAGTCGTTGTCCGTCGAACGGACCGCGACGCTCTGGCCGGCGCCGATGACCGAACCGCTCTCGCCGACCTTCGCTTCGATCGGCTTGCTGTCGCCGCCTTCGGTCAGCGCGACGTCGTCGCACTGCGCGCGGCTCGACTCGTCGGGCAACAACGCCACCACCTCGATGCTGCAGCGGTCCGCGCCCGAAGGCACCGCAACCGCGACTTCGACCTTCTGCCAACCGTCGTGCGCCGCGAGCGGCGAACCGGTGCGGAAGCGGAACGGCGACTCGTTGCCCGCAGTCCAGAACGACACGCGCACCGCGGCGCGCGCGTTGCCGAACGTGCGCAGGTGCGCCGCGGCGACGAGCGAGCGGCCCGCGAGCACCTTGATCTCGCCCGAGGTCGCCGCCACCGCGAAGTCCTGGCCTTCTTGCGAGCGCTGCGCTTCCAGCGAGCCCTGGCCCGTGTGCGCCGAGGACGCAGCCTGGAACCCGGAGCCTGCGACGCGCAGGTTCCAGCCGGTGTCGGCTTCGCACGCGGCGGCCGCGCCGTCGATGCGATTGCCGGCGACCTGCACGATCGCGCGCGGTCCGCGCGCGCCGCCTTCGCCGTCGCCGCCTGCGGCCGCGCCCTGCGAATTGGTCCAGAACCACGCGCCGCCTGCGAGGGCCAACACGAGCACCAGACCCACCGTCGTCAGCGAGCGGCCCTTGCCCTTCGCCGCCTGCAGGCGCGCGGCGTCGATCGTGCCGACCGCCATGTCGCTCGCGGCCGCAGCAGGAGCCTCGTCCGCGCCACGGAAGCGCAGGCGCACGCGGCCGATCGTGAACGTGTCGCCGGACCCGAGCACGACCTCGGTCACGCGACGGCCGTCCATCGTCGTGCCGTTCGTCGAGCCCAGGTCGCGCAGCACATAGCGGCCGGCGTCGAAGACGACCTCCGCGTGCACGCCGGACGTCTTCTCGTCCGCGAGGACGAGGTCGTTGCCGGGCTTCCTGCCGATGCGGAGCGTTCCTTCCGCGAGGTCCAGGACGTCTCCGGCGCGATCCCCGTCGAGGATCTCGAGCACGAATTGAGCCATGCAGCAAATCGGCCGGTGCGAGCGGCCGCGGGTTACGGGTTAGAGGCGGGCTGCGCCGTCCGGAACGGCATGCCCTCGGCACTTATGGCGCGTGGCCGGGGCAGTTACGCAGGACGGACGCAGAGGGGCTAGGAACTGGCCTACCCTACGCAGGCACCCCCCGGATTCAAACAGCGGGATCGTGCCAATCCCGCCTCGCGGCGCGCGCCGCGACCGCGGCAAGTTCGTCCAGCATGGCGCGCGCATCGCGCACGTCGAGGTCGGGAATGCGCGTCGGCGGACCGCCGGCCACGAACACCGCGACTTCGGCGAGGCCGAGCGCGCGCTGCAGCGGCCCGCGGCGCAGCGACACGGCCTGCACCTTCGCGGTCGGCACGAGCACGCGGTAGCTGCCGAGCACGCCCGAAGTGATCGACAGGTGGTCCGGGGACAGCGAGAACGACAGCCCCTGCCAGGTGAGCCGGCCGATGAGCCACGCGAACGGCAGCCAGAGCAGCGCGAACCAGGCCGTTCCGCCGAACTGGACCGACAACACGGCGAGCAGGACGACCGACTCGATCGCGCCGCGCGCCGCCATGCGCACGACGAGTTTGCGGCTCACGCGGCGGCGTTCGGGCACGGCGCGTTCGAGGCCCGGCAAGGCCGCGGGCAGCAGCGCTTCGATGCGCGGCAACGGCGCGAGCGGGACGATCACGTCGAACCCGCCCGGAGCTTCGTCGTCGACGCCGCGCCCGGCTCCCGCCGAATCCGCGCGCACCACCGCGACCGAGAGCAGCCGCCGCAGCCACGTCTGCTCGACGCGCACGCGCTGGATGCGTTCGCGCGGCAGCGTCTTCTGGCGCGTGGTCAGCAGGCCGAAGCGACACGACAGCGCGTCGGCGCGCAGCGTGAGCCGGAATCCGTGGAACGCGAGCACGTTGCCCAGCGCCGCGGTGACCGCCGAGAACGCGAGCACGGCGAACACGAGGCCCGCGAGCACGAGCGCGACGATCGCGATCGGGAAGCCGCGCAGCCACTGTTCGAACGACGAGCCCGCGCCCTGCAGGCGCGTGAGCAGTCCGAGCTGGTCGGCGACTTCGTAGGCGCCGTAGGCCGCGACCGCCATCGCGCCGAAGCGCAGGTCCGTGAACCCGCGCAGCAGCAGCAGGCCGGACTCGGCCGTGAACACCGTCCACTCCGGCTCCGGCGCCGCGGCGACCGCAGGCGACGCGGCCGCGCCGTGCGCAGGATCCGGCGAGCCGGGCTGCGGCGCAGGCGCGCGCAGCGACAGCAACGTCTCGCGCAGTTGCTCGGCATCGCTGCGCGCGAGCGAATCGAGGATCGCTTCGACGCCCTGGCCGCTCGCGGTCTCGACGCGCACGACGCACAACGACAGCGCGCGGCGCAGGATCGTCGACTCGAAGCCGAGGTCCTGGATGCGGTCGATCGGGATCCGTCGCTCTTGCCGCGACAGCACGCCTTCGCGCGTGCGCAGCTCGCTGCGCGTCAGCGTGTAGTGGAACGTGAGGTAGCGCAGCAGGCCGTGGCCGACGTTGAGCAAGAACATGGCGCCCGCGAGCGCCAGGAACACGCGGTCCACGGCGACGCCGAGCAGCAGCGGGAACACCGACTGCCGGATGCCCTCGAGCAGCCGCAAGAGCAACACTGCCGGGTGCAGGTTGCCTTGCAGCAGGACCTCGTCGGCCTGCTCCGGCATCGACTCCGGATCAGACGACATCGCGGCCTCGCGCGCGCAGGATGCCGTCGCGCATCGCCTCGGCGCGCGCCTTCGACAAGCCCGGGACGCGGAACGCAGAACCCTCGTTGCCCGCGGTGAACACGACGAGCGTCGCGAGCCCGAACAGCCGCTCGATCGGGCCGCGCACGATGTCGACGTGCTGCATGCGCGGGACCGGGATGCGGCGGTCTTCGACGAACAACATGCCGTGCCGCATCGACAGCAATCGCGCATCGACTGCGAACCGCCACGTGGAGTAGAGCCACGGCGGCGCGACGAGCGCCGACGCCAGCAAGAACGCGCCGAAGCCCATCGCCACGTGTTCGGCCCAGGGAGGCAGCTCGAGTTCGCCGCGCATGTGGCTCGCGCCGAACACGAGCCCTGCCGCCATCGTCGCGGCGCGCGCGACGTCGGTCATCCACCAGTAGAGGACGACGCGGCGCTCGAGCCGCTGCGACGCGGGCGCTGCCTCGACGACGTCGGCAACCGGCGCGCTGTCCGACGATGGCTCGTGCGATTCCATGGCGCGAGCGTGCCGAGGTCAGCAGCCTTGCGCAACGGCGGGCGCAGCGCGTTCTGTTCGGATGCGCCCCGTGCGCGGGCCGTAGGGAACGGCGACCGCGAGGATCATGCGCAGCCACGCGCGCGCAGCGTCAAGGCCAGCTCGCGCAGCGGCACATCTCGTTCGCGCAGCGGCACATCTCGTTCGCGCAGCGGCA
>CAZEQF010000260.1:0-6144 GCA_964514315.1 uncultured Singulisphaera sp.
CGCCTGAAGACGTGGAGCTTCATGACGTGGGCGTTCGCGGCCTACCCGGACAAGTGGCTCGAGTTCTTCACTTCGTTGCCCGACGCGGACAAGAAGATCCCGACGCTCGAAGACGTCGACGCGATCGTCACGAAGGTCTTCGGCAAGTCCGCGGCCATCGTCGACGCCGAGTGGCGCGAATGGGCGCGCGGTGATTCGGGCGTGGCGTTCGGCACGGGCTACGGCCCGCCGCAGCTGCCGGAGCGTCCGAGCGCCGTCGAACTCGCGGCGGTGGAGCGCGTCAACGAGATCCGCGCGCAGCCGATGGCCTACACGTGGTCCGAGGGCGGCGACATGCGCAAGGGCACGCTCGGTCCGCTCAGCGTGTGCGAGATGGACGCCGAGTCGTCGTTCGCGTGCGACGCGCACGCGAGCTACGTCAACAACCACCGCGAGCTCGCGGAGAAGCCCGGCCCAGAGATCCACGAAGAGGACCCGGCGCACGAGGACTTCACGCGCCGCGGCCAGCTCGCGGGCGGCGGCAACATCGTCACGAGCAACGCGGCGCGCGGCGCCGAGTTCGCGCGCGACACGGTCGACCTGTGGGTCGGCACGCCGTACCACCGCTTCCCGATGCTGGAACCCAACATCAAGCGACTTGGCTACGCGTTCCTGTCGGCCAACGACTTCTCGGTCGCGGTGCTCGACATGCACTCGCTCGCCGAGCCCTACGACCCGGCGACGGCGCCGCGCTTCATCCTGTGGCCTGCTCCGGGCGCGGTCGGCATCCCGACCAGCTTCCCGGCGCCGGAGAACCCCAACCCGCTCGCGGACCAGCCGGAGGACCAGCAGGACGTCACGAAGTGCGGCTACCCGATCAGCCTGCAGCTGCAGAGCCAGCTCGCGCTGCAGGTCGCCGACAGCAGCATCGAGCTCTACGAGTCGCGCAAGGGCGGCAAGCCGCCGACGCAGCACTTCGTGCATCCGCAGGCGGACGGCGCGTTGTGGAAGGGCTGGACCGAGCGCTGCAAGCCCGAGCCGGTGCCGATCTGGGTGCACACCCCCAAGGTCCCGCTCAACAAGAAGCTCGACCTGCGCGACGTGATCTTCTGCCTGCCGAAGGAAGCTCTCGACAAGAACAAGACCTACCAGGCTCGCGTGAAGCTGCAGATCGGCGGCGCGGATCCGCTGGTCTTCGTCTGGGAGTTCACGACCGGCAGCGCCGCGCGCGACCTCACCCTGAAGTGATCGCGCGGCGGGCCTGAGCCCACGCTGCAACACGCGGAGGACCCGACTCGTCGGGCCCTCCGCGTTCGTTTCCGGACCGCCGCTGCGGGCTTCCGCACTGCGCACCCTTGCATCGCGTGGGGGGCTCCTCACAATCGCCCGCCAACTTTCCCGGCTGCCGCGGCGCGTCCGCAGACAGCCGCTTTCCCATCCAAGACCCGAAGAAGAGCGAGTGCCCATGTCGTCCCGCGTCGCCGAGATCCTCAGCTGGTACGAGTCCGACAACCCCGGTGTGCTGAAGAACCTGCACTGGATGATGAACACCGGCAACCTCGCCGGGACGGGCAAGTTCGTGATCCTGCCGGTGGACCAGGGCTTCGAGCACGGCCCCGCGCGTTCGTTCGCCAAGAACCCGGCTGGCTACGACCCGCTCTACCACTTCGAGCTCGCCGTCGCGTCGGGCTGCAACGCCTACGCGGCGCCGCTGGGCTTCATCGAGGCCGGCGCGCGCACGTTCGCGGGCCGCATGCCGCTGATCCTCAAGCTCAACAACAGCGACTCGCTCTACAGCAACAAGAACCCGCTGCCGGCGTTGACGGGCTCGGTGAAGGAAGCCCTGCGCCTCGGTTGCGCGGGCATCGGCTTCACGATCTATCCGGGCAGCAGCCTGCGCAACGGCATGTACGAGCAGCTGCGCCAGCTCACCGAGGAAGCCAAGCAAGCCGGCCTCGTCGTCGTCGTGTGGAGCTATCCGCGCGGCGAAGGCCTGTCGAAGCAGGGCGAGACGGCGATGGACGTCTGCGCCTACGCGGCGCACGTCGCGGCCCAGCTCGGCGCGCACATCATCAAGGTCAAGCCGCCGACGGAGCACCTCGAGCAGGACGCGGCCAAGAAGGTCTACGAGTCCGAGAAGATCCAGATCAGCACGCTCGCGGAGCGCGTGCGCCACGTCGTGCAGAGCTCGTTCGGCGGGCGCCGCATCGTGATCTTCAGCGGCGGCGAGGCGAAGGGCACCGACGAGGTCTTGAAGGAGATCCAGGGCATCGCCGACGGCGGTGGCTTCGGCTCGATCCTCGGCCGCAACGCGTTCCAGCGTCCGAAGGCCGAAGCGATCAAGCTGCTGGCGTCGATCCAGGACATCTACCGCAAGGCGAAGTGAGTCGCTGCGGCATCGCCGCAGGCTCCTTCCGCGCGCCGCCGCGCGTCGACCTCGCAGTCGGCCGCGGCGGCGTCGTTTCCGGGGCTGCGGCATCGCGCTCCTCGGTGTTTGCTTGCTGCGCTGCGCGCTGCTCTCCAGCGATGCTGCGTCCGTTCAGTAGGTCTGGTATTCGAGGCTGCCGACGATCGCGCGCACGATCTGCTGCGGCGACGCGCCCTTCTGCGTCATCGCGCCGACGAACGCCGCGCGCTCCTTCTCCTGCGGCTCGCGCGCGAGGTAGCGCAGGAAGCAGCCGTCGACGAACGCCGCATCCTCGCCTTGTGCGCGTTCCGGCAGCTTGCAGTTCGGGCTGTCGAGGATGACCTTCGCGAGCACCGAACGCAGCGGCGCCGGATCGGCCATCGCCGTCATCGCGTTGCGCAGGTTGCGCAGTTCGTCGAGGCTCGGCGCGCGGCCGAGCAGGTCGTTGTAGATGCCGCGCAAGAACTGCCGCTCGCTCTTGCGGCGTCGTGTGGACAGCGCCGCGGCGTAGTCGGCGGACGTGATCCACTCGCCGAGCACGACGAAGAACTGCGCCATGTCCTGGTGCACGCGCGAGACCTCGGGCGCGTCCTTCGGCAGGCCTTCGCCGAGCAGCCGCACGCGGTGGCGTTCGAGCAATGCGCGCGTGAAGTCGACGTGCGCGAGCACCGCCTTCACCACATCGCTCTGCGAACTCGCTTCGGCGCCGAGGAACTTCGCTTTCTTGCCGTCGTAGGCCTTCTTGCCTGCTTCGAGGATCGGCAGCGTCGCCTTGTCCTGCACGCGGTAGCCGAGGCACTGCTCGAGCGCGACGGTCACGAACGTGTCGTTGCCCGGGTTGCGCAGCGAGAACCCCGTCGACAGCAGGATCTCGGCGATCGCCGAGCGCGCGTCGAGTTCGCCCTTCTGCAGGCGCGCGGGAATGCGTTCGATCGATTCGCCGCCTGGACGGAAGCGATCGAGCAGCAGGAAGTAGAACAACTGCTCCTCGAACCACTCGGTCATCGCCTCGCGCGAACGCAAGATGCGTTCGACGAGCGTCGCGACGTCGGCGCCGAGGTAGCTGCGCCGTTCCGCGTCCGTCGGCCCGCGCGCGAGCAGGTCGTAGCAGACGCGCTGCAGCAAGCGGGGGGTGACTTCCGCACGCGGAGGCATCGCGCCATCGTAGCGACGAGGCCCTGGGCGGGTCAGGCCTTCGCATCGCGGCGCGGCTGGCTATGGTGCCCGGCCTCATGGCGACCATCACGTTCAAGGGCAACCCGATCCGCACCGTCGGCAACCTTCCGCAGAAGGGCGAAAAGGCGCCCGCCTTCGCGCTCGTCAAGACCGACCTCTCGACCGTGACGAGCCAGGATCTCGTCGGCAAGAAGGTCGTGCTCAACATCTTCCCGAGCATCGACACCGGCACCTGCGCGACGTCGGTGCGCACGTTCCACAAGAACGCGGCCGAGTATCCCGACGCGGTCGTGCTGTGCGTCTCGAAGGACCTGCCGTTCGCGCACAAGCGCTTCTGCGCCGCAGAGGGCATCGACAAGGTGCATGCGGTCAGCGCGTTCCGTGGCCCGGACTTCGGCGCGGACTACGGCCTCACGATCGCCGACGGCCCGCTCGCGGGCCTGTTCGCGCGCGCGGTCGTCGTGCTCGACGGCAACGGCGTCGTGTTGCACAGCCAGCTCGTGCCCGAGCTCGCGAACGAGCCCGACTACGCGGCAGCGGCAGCGGCGCTGCGCTGAACGGGGCTGGCCGAGGCGCGAGGATCCGTTCGCGCAGCAGGGGCCAGAAAGAAAAAGGCCTCGGCGAGCGCACACTCGCCGAGGCGTTCCCTGCCACCGGGCACAGGCCCCATGCATTCAATCCACGCGCCTCCTCTAGCGAGCCGCGTGCCATGCAGCGCGAGTTGCGCGGGCAGCCAGCGAACTTTCTGCGCACAGCCTGCGAAAAGGCGGATTGCCCAGCAGATCGCGCCGCGGTTCGGTCTTCGTTTGCGTCCGAAGGGACGGCTTTGGCCCTCCTGCGTGCGCCTCGGCGCTCCCGTTGACGGACTTCCGCCGTCATGCCGTCGTCATTCCGACGTCATTCCGACGGCGGCTTCCCGGCGGAACGGCCCGTGGCGTCCTGCCCGCGCAGCGCGGACTTCGCGCGCAGCCAGCTCGCCTCCATCTCGTCGAGCGTGCGCCGTTCGAGTGCGGGGCCGAGTTCGCGCTCCACGAACTGGAAGCGCGCGACGAACTTGTCGACGGTGCCGCGCAGCGCCGTCTCGGGCTCGACCCCGAGGTGGCGCGCGAGGTTGCAGACGCTGAACAGCACGTCGCCGAGTTCGTCGCGCATCGCCGCGACGTCGCCGCTCGCGGCCGCCTCGTCGAGTTCGCGCAGCTCTTCGTCGATCTTCTCGCGCGGGCCCCTGCGGTCCGGCCAGTCGAAGCCGACCTTCGCCGCCTTCTGGCCGATGCGGTAGGCGCGCAGCAGCGCAGCCATCGCCGCGGGCACGCCGTCGAGCACGCCGGCCGCGCTGCCCTGCGCCTGCCGCTCCTCGCGCTTCCGCTGCTCCCAGCCTGCGAACGCCGCATGTTGCGCGTCGTCGCGTGCGTCGCCGAAGACGTGGGGGTGGCGACGCACGAGCTTGTCGGCAGCGGCGCTCGCGATCGCGTCGAGGCCCGGCCCGCCGCCCTCCGCGAACATCTGCGCGACCATCGCGACGTTGACGAGCACGTCGCCGAGTTCTTCGGCGGACTCGCGAACGTCGCCGCGGCGCAGCGCGTCGACGGACTCGTAGGCCTCCTCGAGCAACGTCGGCGCCATGCTCTGCGGCGTCTGCTTCCGGTCCCAAGGGCAGCCGCCTTCGCCTCGAAGGCGTGCAACGACGTCGACGAGCTTCTGGAATCCTGCGGCTGCGCCGTTGGTCATGCGCAGAAGGTGGCCCGCGTCCGGGCGTTCTGCAACGCGCGGCTGCATGCGGGGCGCATCGGTCCGCCGCGGTCCGACGAACGGCGCGCCGCGGCGGCGGAATGTCTGGCGCACCTCCGTGCCGGACCTATCCTGCCCGCCTCCCTTGTCGCGCCGCGGCCACGAACCCCGCCCGCGGCGTCAACCGGATCGAATTCCCATGGCTCACGAACTTCCCCCGTTGCCCTACGCCAGCGATGCGCTGGCTCCCCACATCACGGCCGAGACGCTGTCGTTCCATCACGGCAAGCACCACAACGCCTACGTCACCAACCTCAACAACCTGATCAAGGGCACCGACCTCGAGAGCAAGTCGCTCGAAGAGATCGTCAAGCTCACGGCGGGCAAGGCGGACAAGGCCGGTGTCTTCAACAACGCCGCGCAGGTCTGGAACCACACGTTCTACTGGCACTCGATGAAGCCGAACGGCGGCGGCAAGCCGACCGGCGCGATCGCGCAGAAGATCGACGCGGACTTCGGCAGCTACGAGAAGTTCGTCGAGGCGTTCACGCAGGCCGGCACGACGCAGTTCGGCAGTGGCTGGGCGTGGCTGTCGCTCAAGAACGGCAAGCTCGAGATCACCAAGACGCCGAACGCCGAGACGCCGCTCACGACGGGCGCCACGCCGCTCCTGACGATGGACGTCTGGGAGCACGCGTACTACATCGACTTCCGCAACCGCCGTCCCGACTACATCAAGACCTTCCTCGAGAAGCTGGTGAACTGGGACTTCGCGAACAAGAACCTGCAGAAGGCCTGATCGCGACGCGGCGCGCGCGCTCTTTCTGGAATCAGGAGAGCCTGCTGCGCGCCGC
>CAZEQF010000261.1:0-6072 GCA_964514315.1 uncultured Singulisphaera sp.
CGCCCGAGCTGCCGACCGTGCGCACCGTGCTCGTCGAGCAGTTCTGCTCGTGGTCCGCGTGCAGGATCAGCAACAGGTCGAGCGCGCGCGCCATGACGGGGTTCGGCTCGTACTTCTCGCACGGCGTCGCGAACATCATGTGCAGCAGGTTCGCGGAGTACGACAAGTCGTTCCGCGGATACATGAACGGCTGCCCGATGCTGTGCTTGTAGCTGTAGGCAGCGATCGTCGGCATCTTCGCGAGCAGGCGGATCGCGTCGATCCAGTTCTGCGCGGGCGTGTTGGCCGATGCGTTCTGGTAGAAGGTCGACAGCGCGCCGACCGTCGCTGCGCACACGGCCATCGGATGGCCGGCCTTGGGGAAGCTGCTGAACAGCTGCCGCAGGTTCTCGTGCAGCATCGTGTGATGCGTCACGTCGTGCGTGAACTGCTCGAGTTGCGCGCTCGTCGGCAGCTCCTGGTGCAGCAAGAGCCACATCACTTCGACGAAGTTGCTCTTCTGCGCGAGCTCTTCGATCGGGTAGCCCGCGTAACGCAGGATGCCCAACTCTCCGTCGAGGAAGGTGATCTTGCTCTGGCACGCGCCCGTGTTGCCGAGGCCCGGGTCATACGTGATCGCGCCGGTCTTGGCGCGGAGCTGACGGATGTCGATTGCTACCTCGCCTTCGCTCCCGACCATCACGGGCAGGTCCATCTCCTGGTCCCCGAGGGTGAGCTTGGCGGTCTTCGGAACAGTCTGGTTGGTCATCGCTTCGGCTGCCGCAGAAGTCGTGGAAGGGGTCACAACTGGGGCGAGGAGACTAGTGGCTCGGGAAGGCATGTTCCGCTGGAAAATCGTTTGGTGTGCACGACCTTTCGGCCCGCGGGCCGGGCGGCCGAGAGAGCGACTTTCCCGGGTCCCGGCAGCGTGCGTCGCTCGCCGCGGCGAAAGCCCCGTCCGCGGGTGCGGGGACGCGTCCTGGCGCCCTCGTGGGCGGCCCCCTTCGGCCCGCCCCACCGCCCAGGAGACCCCGGTCGCGGCTGGCGCGACCAGGCGTTCCGAGGCCTCGGCCCGATCAGTGGTCGGCGGGCTCGCCGAGCAGCGCGATGAGTTCGGCCTTCTTCTGCTCCATGAGCTGCTTCGTGTCGGCCTCGAGGCACATGCGCAGGAAGGGCTCGGTGTTGCTCGGGCGCACGTTCACCCACCAGTCCTTGAACGTGACCGTCACGCCGTCGAGGTGGTCGATCACGCCCGCCGCATACTTCTTCTCGACCGCCTTCATCATCGCCTCCTTGTCGGCGACCTTGAAGTTGATCTCGCCGGTCGGGTGGTAGCGACGCAGCTCGTCCGCCGCGGCCTTCAGCGAACGCTTCTCCTGGCTGAGCTGGTTCATCACGAGGATCGCCGCCAGCACGCCACAGTCGGTGTAGTAGTTCTCGGCGAAGTAGA
This sequence comes from uncultured Singulisphaera sp., assembly GCA_964514315.1. Taxonomy (GTDB): domain Bacteria; phylum Planctomycetota; class UBA1135; order UBA1135; family UBA2386; genus SXPK01. The sequence goes on from CAZEQF010000261.1 coordinate 1,430, forward strand.
AGTGGCCCGACAGCTCGCCGCCGCCGATGCAGTCCGTGCGGCGCATCGTCTCCTTCATGAAGGAGTGGCCGACGCGCTCGCGCACCGGACGGCCGCCGAGCTTGAGGATCTCTTCGGCCACGACCTTGCTGCTGCGCAGGTCGTAGATGATGCCCTTGCCCGGGTGCCGCTGCAGCATGCCGCGCGCGAGCATCACGGTGATGAGGTCGGCGTGGACCGTGCGGCCCTCTTCGTCAACGAACGCGCAACGGTCCGCGTCGCCGTCGAACGCGAGGCCGAGCGGAGCCTTGTGCTTCTTCACCGCCGCGCGCAGGTCGTCGAGGTTCGACTCCTTGAGCGGGTTCGCTTCGTGGTTCGGGAACGTGCCGTCGAGCTGCTCGTAGAGCGGCACGACCTTGAGGCCTGGGATCTTCGAGAAGATCGCCGGCGACTCGTTGGCGCCCATGCCGTTCGCGTAGTCGACGACGATCGTCATCGGCGTGATGCCCTTCGCGAAGTTGGCGATGTGCTGCACGAACTCGGCCTTCACGTCGACGTGGTCGCGCTTGCCGGCCTTCGCAGCGGGCGCGATCTCCGGCCCGCGGACGAGCTTCTCGCTTCAACATCCTTGATGCCCGTGTCGCCCGACATCGGTCGCGCTTCCTTGCGGCACAGCTTGAAGCCGATGTACTGCTTCGGATTGTGCGACGCGGTGACGACGAGGCCGCCGTCGCACGGGATCTTGCCGATCGCGTAGTAGCCCATCGGCGTCGACGCGAGGCCGATGTCCACCACGTCGCAGCCCTGCGCGAGGATGCCTTCGATGATCGCGTCCTGGACCGACGGCGCCATCGTGCGCATGTCGCGCCCGACGACGAGCCGCTTGGCGTTGAGGAACAGCACGAGCGCCTGGCCGATCTTGCGCGCGATGCGCTCGTCGATCTGGTCAGGGTAGGTGCCGCGGATGTCGTATGCCTTGAAGATGCTCACGGGGATGCCTGATCGGTAGGAAGGGAGGTTCAGCTTCAGCGGAGTTGGCGTTCCACGAACTCGGCGCACGCGGACAAGCACGCGTGGACGCCTTCGTCCGCGACGTCGCGGTGCGTGACGAACCGGATCCGCGAAGGCCCGGTCTTCGCGCACAGCACGGACCGGGACTTCAGGAAGTCGACAAGCGCCTGCGCCTCGCAGCCGCGGACGTCGACCATGACGATGTTGGTCTCGACGACGGACGGATCGACGAGGAGGCACGGCAGGGCCGCGAGCCCGTGCGCCAGTGTCTTGGCGCGGCGATGGTCGTGCGCCAGCAGCGCCGGGCCTTCGCGCAGCGCGATGAGGCCTGCCGCCGCGAGCACGCCCGACTGCCGCATGCCGCCGCCGAACGCCTTGCGCACGCGCACGGCCTCCTTGCGGAACGCTTCGTCGCCGGCGACGAGCGAGCCCACCGGCGCGCCGAGGCCCTTGCTCAGGCACAGCGTGACGGTGTCGCACGGCGCGGTGAGTTCTGCGAGCGGCACGGACAGCGCGACCGCCGCGTTCGCAAGGCGCGCGCCGTCGCAGTGGACGAGCACGTTGCGTTCTTGCGCGACGCACGCGAGCTGGCGCAGCCGGTCCGGCGTGCCGACGCGGCCGCCCGCCATGTTGTGCGTGTTCTCGACGACGAGGAGCCGCGTGCGCGGGTAGTGCGGATCGTCGGCGCGCACCGCGCCCGCGAACTGCGCCGGCTGCAAGAAGCCGTCGGCCGACGGCAACGGCCGCACCTGCGTTCCCGAGAAGCGCGCGATCGCGCCGCCTTCGTACCAGTAGACGTGGCTGCGCTCCTCGCACACCACTTCGTCGCCGGGGCGACAGTGCACGTGGATCGCGATCTGGTTGGCCATCGTCCCCGACGGAACGAACAGCGCGCGTTCCTTGCCGAGCATCGCGGCGCCGAGTTCTTCGAGCTCGCGCACCGTCGGATCCTCCCCCCACACGTCGTCGCCGACGCGGGCCTCGGCCATCGCGCGACGCATCGCGGCGGTCGGCGCCGTCATCGTGTCGCTGCGGAAGTCGTGCAGTGGACCCATGCGGCGCGCAAGGTTGCAGACGCGCCGTCGCGAAAGCAACCGCCGCGCGCCTTGCTGCTTCCTTCACGGGACGAAAGCGGCGAACGTGGCGCGCCCGTGCCCGCACTCGACCGCGAACTCCGCTGGCTCCGCGCCTACGCGCTGCTGACCTACCCGTTCGTCTGCGTGCCGTTCCTGTTCCTGTTCTTCCAGGCGCACGGCCTCGACCTCACCGGCTACGGCTCGGTCATCACCGTCTACTACGTCGCGATGTTCGTCTGCGACGTGCCGACGAGCGTGCTCGCGGACCGGCTCGGCCAGCGCGCGATGCTCGTGATCGGGCCGCTCGTGCTGGCCGCAGGCTTCCTGGTGATCTGGTCGTGGCGCACGCTCGCCGGCTTCTGCGTCGGCGAAGCGCTGATGGGCATCGGCCATTCGATCCTCTCGGGGCCGCCGTCGACGATGCTCTACGAACTGCTGCGGCGGCACGACGCGCAGCACCGCTACCTGCAAGAGGAGTCGCGCATCCACTCGCTGCGGCTCTACGGCACGGGCGCATCGTTCTTGATCGGCGGCGGCATCGCCTGGGCGTTCGCCGACGAAAGCGGCTACGCGCACGCGGCGACGCTGCTGCCGACCGCGCTGTTGTGCGTCTGCGCCGCGCTGTGCGCCGCGAAGCTCTCGCCGATGGCCGTGCAGCGCACGCGCGACTGGCGCGGATTCGCGAAGCAGGCGGTCGCCGACCTGTGGCTGCGCGAAGTGCGCTGGCTGCTCGTCTACTGGGTCGTGCTGTTCGCGCTGCTGCGCTACCCGTTCCACAACTACCAGGTCTTCCTCGACACCGAGTCGAAGGCCGAGCCGATGTTCGCGTCGCCGCTGTTCGTCGGCTGCCTCTACGCGCTGCTCAACCTCGCCGCCGCGCCGTTGAGCCGCAAGGTGCCGTGGCTCGTCGAACGATTCGGCCGCCGCGTGCTGTTCTGGGGCATGCCGCTGATGCTGTGCTTCAGCATGCTCGCGATGGCGTGGTCCGCGACGGCTGCGCTCGAACGCCCCGAGACGGCGCGCGTCTTCGCGTGGGTCGGCGTGGCGATGTTCTTCCTGCAGCAGATCCCCTTCGGCATGCACTGGGCGCTCGTGCAGGAGTTCGTCAACCACCGCATCCAGCCCGAGGCGCGCTCGACGGTGTGGTCCGTGCTGTCGCTCGGCGGCAGGCTGTGCTACTCGCCTGTGAACCAGGCGCTGTTCGCCGTCCAGCAGGCGCAGGGGCTGCCGCTCGCGATGTTCCTGTGCGGCGGCGTGGGCGCGGTGCTGACCGCCGTCACGCTATGGCTGCGGCCGCGCGGACTGCTGCGCGGCAACAACATCAGCGGCCCAGGTCGATGAACACGCCGCCGTTCTGCACGGCGAGGTCGCGCAGGAACTCCTTCTGGAACTCGCCGATCGCGATCGTGTGGAACACGATGCGGAACGCTTCGTTGTAGCGCGCCACTTCCTTGATGATCTCGCGCGTGTCGATGATCTTGCCGACCGAAGGGCGGCCGTCGGACAGGAAGTAGACGGTGTCGAGCTTGTTCTTGATCGAGACCTTGTCGCCGCCGGTGATCGCGGCCTTCGGCGGGTTCTCGGGATCGACGCCGAACGGATACAGCACTGCCTTCAACGTGTTCGTCTTGCCGCCGTCGAGGTCGGCGAGGCCGCCGAGGCCTGCAGCCGCGAGGTTCTGGTCCTCGGTGCCGCCGATCGGCTTGAGCTGCTTCGCCCACGCCTTCGCGGCCTCGCGATTGACGATGTTCGCGGGCACGAGCTTGGGCTTCCACGGCGTCAGGTCGCTCGCGAACTTCACGATGTTGAAGTTCGTGTTCTCGGTCAGCGAGTCGAGCGCACTGAGCAACTGCTCGCGCACGACGGTGAACTTGCGGCTGTCGGCGTAGCCCTGGAACTTCTCGCGCTCGACGACGAGGTCGTCCATCGAGCCGGACACGTCGATGATGAACAGCACGTTCGTCGACGTCGTCGGGATGCCGGCGAACGACGGCAGGCCCGCCTCCTTCTGCCCGTAGATCTCGTTGTACTTCTTGCGGCTCTCGGCCTTCTTCGCGAGCTCCTCGCGCGTCGGGATGCGCCAGCCCTCGATCGCCATGAGCTTGGTCCACTGCTCCTGCCAGCGGTCCGCGTCGAGTCCGAACTCGAAGCCCGTGACCTTGAACAGCGCCTCGGCGCACTCGGTCTGCAGTCGACCCTTCTGGCGCAGCAGGTCGATCAGCGACTGCACCGCCGCCTGCGGGCGCACTGCGGCGCACGCCGAGACCGCCGCGGCCTGCACCTGCCACTCCGAGTCCTTCAGCAACGGCACGAGCGCAGGACCGAGATCGTCGAGCTCGAGCTTGCCGATCGCGTCGGCGACCGCCATGCGCACGAGCGGGTCCGAGTCGGCGAGCAGCGGCTGCAAGATCTTGCCCAAGCCCTTGTCGCCGAAGGCCGTGAGCGCGCGCACCGCTTCGTAGCGCACTTGCGTCGTGGCCTTCGGGTCGGCGGCGGCGGCGGCGACGGCGTCCTTGCTGCCTGCGAGCTTCGCGCTGCCGAACACGCGGATCAGCATCGCCTTCTCCGTCGCGTCCT
>CAZEQF010000262.1:0-6051 GCA_964514315.1 uncultured Singulisphaera sp.
CAGCTCTCGGGCCGCAAGATCCGCGTCGAAGGCCACACCGACGACCAACCGATCGGCAAGGGCTTCCTCGAGCTGCGCGACGCGGAGTGGAAGCCGATCGCGGACGCCTACGAGAAGACGCGCGACGCCGATGCGCTCGTGCGACCGCAGTGCTTGCGCGACGAGGCGAAGCTCGCCGAACTCGGCGCGCGCGCAACCGCCGCGGTGACGCGGCTCGCCGGCCCTGGGCTTCGCTTCGTGGCGCTCGCCGACGAGGCGTCGAGCACGCGCCACTGCAATCCGCTCGACGTCTGCCGATGCGCGCGCTGCATCGATGCGTTCCGCGTGTTCGCGCGCGCGCGCCACGGCACGATCGAGGCGCTCAACGAAGCGTGGGGGACGCACTTCGAGAGCTTCGACGTCGTGTCGCCGCTCACCACGGACCAGGTGCGGCGACGCGAACTCGGCGGCGTGCTGTTGCCGGCGCGGCTCGAGCCGTTCTCGGACTGGCTCGAGTTCGTCGACATGGGCTTCGCGAACGCCGTGCGTCGCCTCGCGCAGGATGCTGCGCGCGGCGCCGGCGATGCGCCGGTCGGGCTGACCGGCGTGCAGGCTCCGCTCGCGTTCGGCGGCCACGACTACTTCCGCCTGCTGTCGGGCTCGACGCTCGTCGAGGCCTACGACCTCGGCGGCGCAGTCGACCTCGCACGAAGCGCCGCGCCGCGTGCGCAGCGGTGGTCGACGTTGATGGTGCCGCTCGAAGTCGATGCTTCGACTTCCAACCTGCTGCTCGCGCGGTTGTGCGAGGCCGCGCAGCGCGGCGATTCCGGCACGGTGGTGTGGAACGACGCACACGTGCTGTCCGCCGACGGCGTTCCGAACGACGCGGGGCTCGCGCTGCGGCGGGCGATGCAGGCGGCGCGTCCCGTGCTCGATGCGTGCGCGGGCGCTGCCGTGAAGGCGCATTCGGTGTGGATGTGCGAGTCGCGCGCATCGGTTCGCGCGTGGTGGATGCTCGACTCCGAGGCCGACGGCATGACTTGGGTGCGGCGCCTGTCGTCGCACGAGATCACGCACAGCACCAGCGCCGCGGCGCGGCGCGGCTGGCTCAAGCTGCTCGGCGACGTCGGCGTGACGCCGCAGTTCGTCAGCGAAGACGAGCTGCCGACGCGACTGCTGCAGGAGAACCCCAAGCTGCTCGTGCTGCCGGCGACGATCGCGCTGTCGGACCGCGCCTGCCGCGCGATCGCGGCCTATGTGCAGCAAGGCGGCGCGCTCGTCGCCGACCATTCGCCGGCGCTCTACGACGAACGCTTGCGGCTGCGCGAGTCGGGCGGGCTCGACGCGCTGTTCGGCATCGAGAAGCGCAGCCTTCGGCTCGACGACCTCGGCGTCCGCGAGGGCCGCATGCGCGCGGGCCGCATCGGCGCCGTGGACCGCGGACTGCGCGCGAAGATCTCCGAACGCAGCGGCACCGATGCGGTCTACGTCGAGCAGCGCCATCGGCGCGGCCGCGCGGTCTGCCTCAACCTTCCGGTCTGCGTCTACGCGGGCGTGCGGCTCGATCCGGCTTCGGTCGACGTCGCGTCCGATCTGCGTCGTCGCGTCCGTCAAGCGATGCAGGCGCTGCAACTCGGCGCGATGGTCGAAGTGCGCGGCGAAGGGCTGCCGACATGCGTGCAGCGAACGTGGCTCGACGCCGCGGGCGGCGATCGCCGCATCCTCGCGGTGCGCCTCGATGCGCTCGATGCGCCCGACGTGCTCGCGCAACTCGGGCAGAAGGGCCCGCGCCGCGTTCGGTTGCTGTTCCCGCAGACGGTTCGCGTGCTGTCGCTCGGCGGCGCCGAACTCGGCTCCGGCACGGAGATCGAAGCCGACCTCGACGTCTACGCCGGCTTGTTCGTCGAGGTGCGTCGATGACCTTCTCGATCCGCGCGACTTCGGAACGGGCGCTCGGCACCGCGATCCACGACGTCGAGGGCGGCGGCCGCGATGCGTTCGTGCTGTCCGACTTGCACGTGCCACACGGCGGCTCGCCGGTCGTCGCATGGCTCGCCGACGTGCTCGCGCGCGCCGGCCGCAGCAAGAGCCGCGTGTTCGTGCTCGGCGACTTGTTCGATTCCTACGTCACGCCGAAGCAGTTGCGCGCCGGCGTCTGCCGCGAGGTGGCGGGATTGTTCGCGGACTGCGCGCGGCAAGGCGCGTCCGTCGCTTTGTTGCACGGCAACCGCGACTTCCTCGTCGGCCGCGAGTGGACCGATGCCACGGGCTGCGTGCTCGTCCCCGGCGGCATCCGCACCGTGCTCGGCGGCGCGAAGGCATTGCTGCTGCACGGCGACGAGTTGTGTGTCCGCGATCTTCCCTACCAGCGCGCGAAGGCGTGGCTGCGGCGGCCGTTCGTGAAGGCGTTCGCGCGCAGCCTGCCGCTCGCGCTTGCCGAGGCGGCCGCGCGCCGTGCGCGCGCGAAGAGCCGCATGGTGATCCAGGCGGGGGACCAGAGCCGGTTCCTGCCGACGCGCGAGGCGCTCGCGGCGGCGCTCGCGACCGGCGTGGACTTGCTCGTGTTCGGCCACATCCATCGGCTCGCGATGGGCACCGTCGCAGGCGGCTCGTACCGCGTGTTGCCCGCCTTCGACGATGCGGGGGTGTGCCTGCATGCGGGCGAGGGGCTGGCCTACGTCGACCGCGGTGGCGTTCCGATCCCGACCGAGCCCCGGGCCCTTCCAGGGTGCTGATGGAACGGGCACGGATGGGACTGGCACTGATGGAACGAATGGCTCGCCGTCGCCGCCTGCGCCTGGCCAGGGCTGCTGCGGCCAGGACTTGCGGGCGCCGGGGCTTTCGGGCGGCGATCGGGAGCATGTTCCCGGGGACAAACCGATGCCGGGTCACGGCTTGGGGGCGGGCGGCGGGCAGGAAAAGCCATTCGTTCCATCACTCCCTGAGGCGGGGCGGGGGCGGGAGCTCCATCCGCAGCGGGTCGCCCCGGGCCGCAATCTGCCCCGGGCGGTTGCCACCTTTGTCACGCGATGGCTATCCTCTGCGGCCCTTTCTGCAGACCCGATCAGGCCGGCCGGAAGCTGTTCTTTCTCAATCCGTGCCGACTTGAGTATGACTCTCCGCCCCACTTCCGCCCACCTGTGAGTTCCGCCGGTCGAGATCCATCGTCGGCGCCGGTCGACGTCGTCGCCATCGACGGCCCGTCCGGCGCTGGCAAGAGCACCATCGCAAAAGCGGTGGCGCATCGCCTTGGATTCCGGCACCTCGACACGGGCGCGATGTTCCGGGCAGTGACGCGGCACTTCCTCGACCACGGCTGCGCGCCGGACCCGACCGGTTCCGACTCTCACGAGAAGGGACCGCGGATGCAGGCTGCGCTCGCAGGCATGCGGCTCGAGATGCCGCCGACTGGGCGCGTGCTCGTGAACGGACTCGACGTGACCGAGTCGCTGCGCACTCCCGACGTGGAGTCGCGCGTGTCCGCGGTCGCGGCGTTGCCGTTCGTGCGCGCCGAGATGAAGCGCATGCAGCGCGACGTCGCAGCGGCGTCGCCGATCGTGGCCGAAGGCCGCGACATGACGACGGCCGTGTTCCCCAACGCGAAGTGGAAGGTGTATCTGACGGCGACGGCGCACGAGCGTGCGCGGCGTCGTTGTGAGGACTTCCGCAAGCGCGGCCGCGAGGTCGCGTTCGAAACCGTGCTCGCGGAGATCGAGGCGCGGGACCTCTTCGACTCGACGCGCGAGGACGCGCCGCTGCGCCATGATCCATCGGCGCAGCTCGTGGACTCCACGTCGATGACCACCGAAGCGGTCGTGCAGCGCATTCTCGATCTCGTTCGCGCGGCGGACACGGCGGCTCGCGCATGAGCCGTCGATCCGTCGTGAACGACGCGTCCGCGTCCCCGACCCCGGATGGCTACAGCGCCGCGGTCTACAGCTTCTCGAAGTGGTTGTTGCGCGTGTGGGCGCGCGTGTGGCTGCGATTGCGCATCGAAGGCGTGAAGAACACGCCGCTCGACGGGCCGCTGCTGCTCGTGGGCAACCACGCGAGCTACCTCGATCCGCCTTTGCTCGGCTGCGGCTTGCCGCGGCCGGTGCTCTACCTCGCGCAGAAGGGCCTCGGGAAGTTCCCGCCCCTGCGTTGGTGGATGCGCAAGGTGGGCGTGGGCCTCATCGACCGCAATGCGCCGTCGAAGGACGTGCTGCGTTTCTTGTCCGATGCGCTCCAGAAGGGCGCGTGCGTCGCGATGTTCCCCGAGGGCACGCGCAGCAAGGACGGAAGCGTCGCGCCGTTCCGTTCGGGCGTCGAGTTCCTGGTGCGCCGCACCGGTTGCTCGGTGCTGCCGATCGGGATCGACGGAGCCTTTGCCGCGTATCCGCGCGGCGTGCTGTTCCCGAGGCCGAGGAAGTGCGTCGTCCGCGTGGGCGAGGCGTGGTCGAAGGACCGCGTGCTCGCGCCAGGTGGCGTCGACGCGCTGCGCCGCGAAGTGGCGCGGCTCGCAAATGCGCGCGTGGCCTCGGAGGTCGTCGAGGCTCAGGTCGGCAACGGACCGGGATCCATCCCGGTCGAATCCCAAACTTCTGCGGGAAGCAGGTCGTGATCCACGTCCTGTCCTCGCAAAGCCGCCGTGCGGGCGTCCTGCACGGCGTGAATGTGTGGCACCGGGGCTACCGCGTCGACGCGGCGGCCACCGGCTCTTCGCAAACCTGTTTTTTCGTTCCCCAACCCCATTTCGTTTGATGCACGGCAAGCAACTCGTCAAGAAATTCATGATGTCCGAGGAGGAGCTCTCGAGGCTCACTTCGGAAGCGTTCGGCAGCACGACGCTGGCGGACCTCGATCTCGCAATCGGCAAGACGGTCAGCGACCTCGCGCCGAACAAGATCGTCAAGGGCAAGATCGTTCGCGTGCTCGCGGACGGCCACGTCGTCGTCGATGTCAGCTACAAGGCCGAAGGCCGCATTCCGCTCGAGGAATTCGGTGACCCTGAGTCCGTGCAGGTCGGCGCGGAGATCGAGTGCCTCGTCGAGTCCATCGAGGACTCCGAAGGCTCGATCACGCTGAGCAAGCGCAAGGCCGACCGCATCCGCGGTTGGGAGAACATCATCAAGACCCACAAGGAGGGTGATGACGTCAAGGGCATCGTCCTTCGCAAGATCAAGGGCGGCCTGCTCGTCGACATCGGCGTGCCGGTCTTCCTGCCTGCCAGCCAGGTCAACATCCGCCGCGCGGGTGACATCGGCGACTGGATCGGCAAGGACATCGAAGCGCGCATCATCAAGATCGACGAAGAGCGCATGAACATCGTCATCTCGCGCCGCAAGCTCATCGAAGAGGAGCGCGAGACGAAGAAGGCGCAGCTGCTGGCCGAGCTCGAAGAGGGCCAGGTCCGCATGGGCGTCGTCAAGAACATCGCCGACTTCGGCGTGTTCGTCGACCTCGGCGGCATCGACGGCCTGCTGCACATCACCGACATGTCGTGGGGCCGCGTGAACCATCCGTCGGAGATGGTCAAGCTCGACGACGAGATCGAGGTCAAGGTCCTCAAGGTGGACCGCGAGCGCGAGCGCATCGCTCTCGGCATGAAGCAGAAGTCCGCTTCGCCGTGGGAGAACATCACCGACAAGTACCCTGTCGGCACGCGCGTCACGGGCGAAGTCGTCAACCTCATGAGCTACGGCGCGTTCGTCAAGCTCGAGGACGGCGTCGAAGGCCTCGTGCACATCTCCGAGATGTCGTGGACGAAGCGCGTCAACCACCCGAGCGAAGTCGTCAAGCAGGGCGACAAGCTCGAGGTCGTCGTGCTCGAGATCGACACCGAGAAGCAGACGATCAGCCTCGGCATGAAGCAGACCGAGGTGAACCCGTGGGACATGGTCGCCGAGCACTACCCGCCCGGCACGGTCATCCGCGGCAAGGTGCGCAACCTCACCAACTACGGCGCGTTCATCGAGCTGCAGGAAGGCATCGACGGTCTGCTGCACATCACGGACATGAGCTGGACTCGCAAGATCACGCACCCGAGCGAGGTCGTGAAGAAGGGCGAGGAGATCGAGTGCGTGGTGCTCT
>CAZEQF010000263.1:0-6030 GCA_964514315.1 uncultured Singulisphaera sp.
GATGGCGAAGGTCTCCACCGACGAACTCTGCGCCGAGCGCGAGATCGTCAAGCATCTGCTCGGCTGAGAACCTGGGAAGCCGATTGCTTCCCGGCCTTTGATCCTCGGTTGCGCGCGTCTTCGCCCGGCGCGCGCAACGCGATGACCGCTGCGCTCAGCGCGGCGGCATCGGCATGCAGACCTGCACCGGCATCGGCGACGGCGCGCGCTTCGTCGCGACGAACAACTGGCCGCCTTCGCCCTTCGTGAACGTCAGCTGCTCGCAGCAACGTTCACAGCGCATCGTCTGCACCTCGTCGCATTCGACCCCCACGCCGTTGCGCATGCATTCCACGATCGTGAAGCAGCAAGGGCAGTCGATGCCGAAGCCCGCTTGCGCGGAAGCGACGGAGGGCGCGTTCGCGGACTCCGTGGCGGCGGTGCACGCGGCCAGGGCGAGCGCGAGAACGGAGCACGAAGACACGGCGACGAAACGACGCATGAGCCGCGTATCGGCAACGGACCGGCGAAGCCTGCAGCAAATCACGCCGAGGACCGCCCTGTGAGCGCGCTGCCATCGGGCGAACGTGACCACGGCGCCCCGAGCGACGCCTTGCCGCCGGTCGTGCTCGCGCTCGGCGCCGTGTCGTTCTGCACCGACGTCGCGGGCGAGATGATCGTGCCGCTGCTGCCGACCTTCCTCGCGTCGCTCGGCGGGTCGCACCTCGCGCTGGGAGTGCTGCAGGGACTCAGCGACTTCGTCGTCGCGGGGCTCAAATTGTGCAGCGGCTGGATCTCGGACCGGCAGGCGCGGCGGCGCCCTTGGATCCTGTTCGGCTACTCGCTGTCGGCCGTGCTCCGCCCGCTCTACGCCGTCGTCGCCTCGCCGTGGGCCGCCGTCGCGGTGCGCACCGCGGATCGCGTGGGCAAGGGGCTGCGGCAAGCGCCGCGCGACGCATTGCTCGCGGACGCCGTGGCCCCGCACGCGCGCGGCCGCGCGTTCGGGCTCGTGCGCGCGCTCGACCACGCAGGCGCGCTGGCCGGATCGCTCGCAGCGTTCGCGCTCCTGGCGCTCGGACTCACCGAACGCGAAGTGTTCGCATGGGCGCTCGCGCCCGGCTTGCTCGGAGTCGTCGCGATCGCCGTGTTCGTGAAGGAGACGCCGCGCGATCCGATGGCCGCGCGCAACGGCAACGGCGGCGACGCGCGCAGGCTGTTGCCGTTCCTCGTCGTCGTCGCGCTCGCCGCGTTCGGCGCAGGCATCGACCTGTTCTTGCTCGCGCGCGCGAGCGAACTCGGCGCGAGCGCAACGCAACTGCCGCTGCTCTGGGCCCTGCTTCATGTCGTTCGCTCGGGACTCGCGGCGAAGATGGGCGCGCTTTCGGACCGACTCGGCAGAAGGCGCGTGATCGCATGGGGGCTCGTGGCGCAGACGCTCGTGCTCGCCGCATTCGCAGTCGCCGACTCGCTCGCGTGGATGTGGCCGCTGTTCGCGGCGCACGGCCTGCATGCAGCGTTCGCCGACGGCGCAGAACGTGGCTACGTCGCGGATCTCGCCGGCAAGGACCGCCGAGGCTCGGCCTACGGCGTCTACCACGCGGTGCAGGGACTCGCGGCGTTCGTCGCGCCGATCGCAGTCGGCTGGACGTGGGACGAGTCCTCCGCATCGCACGCGATGCTGCTCGCGAGCACGACTTCACTGCTCGCGCTCGTCGCGTTGTTCGCGCTCGTGCGCGACGACGCACGCCGCGATGGCCTGCAGGCGCCCTTGCCTCCGCGCGCGCGCTGAGGTCAAACCTTCGCCCCCATGGACCTCGCCGCGATCCTGATCACGACATTCGCCGGCGTCGCCATGGGCTTCATCAACAACATCGCCGGAGGAGCCGGCGTGTTCGCGCTGTGGTCGTTCCAATACGCGTGCGGCCTGCCGCTCTGGATGGCCAACCCCACCACGCGACTCGGCGCGATCGGCGTCGGACTGTTCGCATGGCTCGGCTTCCTGCGTGCTGGCGTGAAGGCTCCCGCGCGCGCGTGGCGGCTCGCGCTGTTCGCGATCCCGGGCGCGTTCGCGGGCAACCTGCTGGCGTTGAAGGCGCCGGACCTGCTGTTCCGCGTCTACCTCGCAGTCGTGCTGCTCTCGTTGCTCGTGCAGCAGAACCGCGCCAAGAAGCGGCCGCAGGACGCCTCGGTTCGCGAGTGGATCGGCGCGCCCGGCTGCTTCCTGATCGGAGTGCACATGGGCTTCGCGCAGATCGGCACCGGCTTCCTGTGCGCGCTCGTGTTGCTGACGAGCTACAGCAAGGACTTCGTCCAGGCGAACGTCGCGAAGTCGGTCGTCGTCATCACGTCGTCGATCGCGAGCCTCACCGGCTTCGTGCTCGCGCCGATGCTGTTCGAGTCGCAACCGCCGGTGATCGCTTGGGGCCCCGCAGTGAGCCTCGCCGTCGGCACCGCGACCGGCAGCTTCCTCGCGAGCAAATGGACGGTGAACCGCGGCTCCGCCGCCGTGCAACGCGTCGTGTTCGCGATCGCCGTGCTCGCGCTCGTCGAGCAGTTCGTGCAGATCGCGTTGCTGCTGTTCAAGCGTTGAGCCGCGCCGCTATCCTGCGGCGATGAACCGCCACGTCGTCATCACCGGCGCGAGCTCCGGCATCGGCGCAGCCTGCGCCCGCGCATTCGAAGCCCAGGGCGACCGCCTGTCGCTCGGCGCGCGCCGCCACGAACGCCTGCGCGACGTGAGCAAGACCGCGTTCTGCAGCGAACTCGACGTCACCGACAAGCAGAGCGTCGCCGCGTTCCTGCAGGCTGCGGTCGCGAAGAACGGCCCCATCGATGTGCTCGTCAACAACGCCGGCCTCGCGCGCGGCGTCGAGAAGATCGCCGAAGGGACCGGCGAAGCGTGGCGCGAGATGATCGAGACGAACGTGCTCGGCCTGCTCGAGGTCACGCGCCTCGCGCTGCCGCAGATGGTCGCGCGCAAGACCGGCCACATCGTCGTGATCGGCTCGATCGCCGGCCACAAGGCCTACGTCGGCGGCGGCGTCTACTGCGGCAGCAAGCGCGCGCTGCAGCCGATCTGCGAAGCGATCCGCATGGAGACGCTCGGCCACAACGTTCGCGTGACGAGCGTCGACCCCGGCATGGTCGAGACCGAGTTCTCGATCGTGCGCTTCCGCGGCGACGAGAAGCGCGCCGACGCCGTCTACGCCGGCACGCGGCCGCTTCACGCAGAGGACGTCGCCGAATGCGTGCTGTGGGCGGCAAACCGTCCGGCGCACGTCAACATCGACTCGATCGTCGTGATGCCGACGGACCAGGCCAGCCCGCAGATGGTGCACCGGGCGACCTGACGCGCGGCGCGGCGGTCCCTTGCCGAAGTCGGGCGACTTCGCGTCGAGGCCAGCGCCCTTCAACAGCTCCATGGAGCGCGGAGCGGGCTTCGGCAGATGTGGCATGCGCAGCGCGAGGATCGCCATCGCCGTGCCGTAGCCCGCCGAGCGCTCGAACTGGCGGTCGTTCCACGTCCCGTCGTAGTCGATCGAACGCGCGAGGAACGCGCGCATCTTGGTGCGCAACGCATCCTTGTCCTCGCCGTCGGGCAGCATCTCGATCGCCTGCGCGCAGTAGACGTGGCCGAACAGGAAGTAGTAGGGCGCGATCCCGTAGGGCGGGATGTGCGTGCCGATCGCGCTCTTGCGCACCGCGAGGTCGTCCCAGTGCGCGAAGAACCAGTCGATCGCGCGACGAAGGCGCTGGGCGTCGCCGCGGCCCGCAAGCATCAACGTGGTCTCGACCAGCGCCACGCGCGACGCGCTGCTGCCGACCTTGTCCATCATCGTGAGCTTCTCTTCGGGCACTTCGTTCTGGCTGCGGCGCGGCGCGCCGTAGCCGTAGGCGCCGGGGCCGCTGCGCGCGCGTTCCAACGAAGCGAGCGCTCGATCGAGCACGCCCTCGTCGACCGCGTAGCCGCTTGCCTTCGCATGGAACAGAGCCTGCAGCGCGGGAGCCGTCATGAACGTCGACGCGGGGTTGCGCGGGCTCTCGTAGCCGGCGCGGCGCGAGTAGTTCCAACCGCCGGCCTGCGGGATCTCGGACTTGCACAACGCGTCGACGAGCCACTTGGTCTTCTTCGCAACGGCTTCGGCGTGCGCAGCCGTGACCGCTCTCGCGTCCGCGAGGCTCAAGAACAACTGCAGCGCGTAGATGTGGCCCCAACCGCGCACGTCGTAGCCGCCGACGAAGTCGAGCTGCATGCGCGGCTCGTCGAGCGTCTTCAGCACGAAGCCGACGCCCTTGCTCACCGCGGCCTTGCGCGCCTCGTCCTGCGCGTAGCCTTTCGCCGCAAGCAAGCCGAGACACACGATCGAGGTCCCGCCGACGCGATATCCGACCGGCAACAGGCCGCGGTCTTCGCGGTAGACGCCTTCGTAGGGCCACTGGTCGCCGTCGCCCTCGGGCATCTTCAGGATCTGCTCGACGGCGCGCGCAACGGCCTTGTCGACGTCGAGCGGCGCCTCGTCAGCAACCGGGAACTGCGAGAACCGGATCGGCTTGTCGGCCGCGGTGCGGTCGGCGGCGCGCGGCGCGGCAACGCCCTCGCCGGCCCCGTTGGCAGATCCACTGCCGTTGCCAGCATCGCGGCCAGCATCGCCGCCAGCGCCCTTGCCCGCGTCGCCCTGCGCGCACAGCGGCAGCGACAACGCAACGCAAACGAGCCACAGCGGAGCCTTCATGCGGGCAACGCCTCTTCGACCGCGGCGCACATCATGTGCACGACGACGAGATGGCTCTCCTGGATGCGCGCGGTGTTCGTCGAAGGCACCTGGACGGCGACGTCGGCGAGTTCGACCGCGGCCCCGCGCTTCTCGCCGCAGAGCACGGCGGTGGCGATGCCCATCTGCTTCGCCATCTGCATCGCGAGCACGACGTTCTTGCTGCCGCCGCTCGTCGTGATCCCGATCAGCAGGTCGCCGGGCTTGCCGATGGCCTGCACTTCGCGCGCGAACACGTGCTCGTAGCCCGCGTCGTTGCCGATCGCCGTCAACGCCGGCGTCTGGTGGCCCAACGCGATCGCCGCATAGGCGCGGCGCTGCTTCTTCTCGAACCAGCCGACCAGCTCGCCCGCGGCATGCGAGGCGTCGCACGACGAACCGCCGTTGCCGCACAGCATGACCTTGCCACCACTCTGCAACGTCGCGATCGCGCGTTCGCACAGCGCCCGGATGCTGGGCAGGCAGTGCTGCAGCAGACGCTGCTTCGTGGCGATGCTCTCTTCGATCGTGGCGCGCAGGACGGCTTCGTTCATCGCGCCGACGTTAGCCCCGGACAGGGCTCCGCGCACGCAGCAGGAACGCGCGCGGGCAGGCGCAGGCTCAGCGGACCTGGGCTGTGCGCGAGAGCGGGTGCAACTTCGTGCCGCCGTTCGAGGACACGCGGACCGACGCGCCGTCGCGCACGACCGCAAACGGCCCGTCGCCGAGCGGGTCCTGGATCGACTCGACGGACTCACCCATCGACAGTCGCAGCGCCGCGTGCAGCAACCGGACGTGCGCCAGCGCGATGCGGGCCGTACGCTCGCAGCCCGAGATGGTCTCCTCCCACACCCCCAGCGCCGGGTTGGAACTCAGACGGATCCGCTGTCGCTGCGCATCGAGGAGCTCCTGACGAGGCGTCCAGGTCAGGTCGGCCTCCCTGTCGAGCTGCATACAGATGTCGACCAGCAACATCACGCCGTCGGCCATCGCCCAGCGTTTCGACCAGCCGTAGCGCCAACTCGTGAGCTCCCGCTCCGGGACCTCGGACTCCAGCTCGGGCGAGGCCGAGGCAGCGGACCGCTTCAACGAGTTCGCCACCAACAAGACGTCGCCTTGGCCGCGGAACCCGCGCACACAGCGCGATTCCAGCCGCGCAACGGCGGACGCCGCGGACGCCTTCTGTCCCGCGTCCAACGCCGCGAGGAACGACTCGTCGAACAGTTCCGAAGCAACGATCGCGACCAGCGCGCTCGCAATCATCTGGTCGATCACGACCGGCGACTGCTGCATGTCGACC
>CAZEQF010000264.1:0-5985 GCA_964514315.1 uncultured Singulisphaera sp.
GCCGGTCGCTCTCGCGCAGCGAGGTGCCGGGCGGCGCCATCAACGACACGGTGAACGTGCCTTCGTGGAACCCGGGCAGGAAGCTCGTCCCGAACGTGGAGCCGAGCCACAGGCTGCCGACCGTCGCGATCGTCGCGCCGGCGAGCACTCCGCGCCGGTTGGCGAGCGCGCGCGCCAACGACGGCTCGTAGCGGCGCAGGATCCAGCGCGTGAACGGGCTGTCGTGTTCGCCGTGCTGCGAGCGGGCCTTCACCTTGGCGAGCAACAGCCTGCACAAGGCCGGCGTCACGGTCAGCGCGACGAGCAGCGACGCGAGCGTCGAGACGATGTAGGCGACGCCGAGCGGGCGGAAGAAGCGGCCTTCGATGCCCTGCAAGAACAGCAGCGGCACGAACACCATCACGATCAGCAGCGTGGCGAACACCATCGGCTGGCGGATCTCGTTGCTGGCCGACAGCACGACGCCGGCTGCTGGGCGGCGCAGGCCGTCCGGCAGCGACGCGTTCTCGCGCAGGCGACGGAACACGTTCTCGACGTCGATGATCGCGTCGTCGACGAGGCCGCCGATCGCGACCGCGAGGCCGCCGAGCGTCATCACGTTGATCGACATGCCGAGCGCCCACAGCGCGAGCAGCGCAACCGCCAGCGACAGCGGCAACGCCGTCAGCGTGAGGAACGTCGTGCGCACGTCGAGCAGGAACAGCACGAGCACGATGGCGACGAACAGGGCTGCGTCGCGCAACACGCCGGTGAGGTTGTCGAGCGACAGGTCGATGAAGTCCGACTGCCGCATCACGTGGCGGTCGAGCTTCATGCCGCCGGGCATCGACGTCGCGGCATCATCGAGCTTCTGGTCGATCGCCGCGGTCAGCATCAACGTGTTCGTGCCGGGCGACTTCTGCACCGACAGCACGACCGCGCTGCGGCCGTCGGCTGCCGCGGTGCCGCGCTTCTGCGCGGCGCCGAGCGTCACGTCGGCGACGTCGCCGATCGAGATCGGCGCGCCGTCGCGCACGCGCACGAGCGTTCGCGCGATGTCCTCGACGTCGCGCACGCGCGCAGCCTGCCGGATCGGGATCTCGCGTCCGCCGAAGTCCGGGAGGTAGCCCGCGCCCGCGGTGCTGTGCGCGAGCCGCGCCGCGTCGACGACGTCCTTCACCGTGAGGTCGAAGCTGCGCAGGCTCTCCTGGCGCACGGCCACCTGGTATTCGGGCAGGTCGCCGCCGATCGCGACGACTTGCGCGACGCCGGGCACCGCGAGCAGCTGGTTGCGCAGTTCGAACTCGGCGTAGGCGCGCATCTCCATCGGCGTGCGCGTGCCGTCTGGCGACGACAGCGCGAGCAGCATGATCTCGCCGGTGATCGAAGTGATCGGCGTGATCTCCGCGTGCGCGTCCTTCGGCAGCACGTCGCGCACGGCCGCGAGCTTCTCGGCGACCAGCGTGCGCGCGCGGTAGATGTCGGCGCCCCAGTCGAACTCGACCCATGCGATCGAGAGGCCGATCGCGCTGCTGCTGCGCACGCGGCGCACGCCGGGAAGGCCCGCGCACGCGCTCTCGATCGGGAACGTGACCGTCTGCTCGACTTCGTCGGCGGCGAGGCCGGGCGCTTCGCTGAGCACGACGACGGTCGGCGCGTTCAACTCGGGGAACACGTCGAACGGCATGCGCGGCAGCTGCCACGATGCGAAGGCGACGACCAGCGCCGCGATCAGCAACGCCGTGAAGGGCTGCGCCAGCGAAGCTGCGATGAGCCGTTGGAACATGCGCGATCCGCTAGTGGTCTTCTTCTGCGTGGAACGTGCCGTCCGCGTGGAAGTGGCCGCCCTTCTGCTGGCTGCCGCTCGTCGCGAGCACGAGTTCGTAGGCTCCGTCGACGACGATCTCGTCGCCGTCCGCGAGCCCGCTCTTCACTTCGATCCAACGGCCGTCGTCGACGCCGAGGTCTGCCTCCATGCGGATCACGACATCCGGGTCGTCCTTGGCGCGGCGGAAGATCACCTTCTGCAGGCCGTCCTGGAGCACCGCGCGCGACGGGATGGCGAGCTCGTCGGCGGCTCCGCCCTTCGTCTCGATCTCGACGAACGCCGCGACCTCGGGCCGGGCCCACGACGGCGGCGTCGGCAGTTCGACGTAGAGGTCGATCGATCGTTGGTGCGCGTCGGCGGTGATGCCGATGCGCAGCGAGCCCGCGGTCGCGGCTCCGCCGGCGGAACCGACTGGCACGATGTGCGCGACGAGTCCGTCCTGCAGTCTCGGCAAGTCGCTCTGCAACCCGTGCGCGACGAAGCGCATCTGCGACACGTCGACGACTTCGGCCAGGAGGCCCGATGCTTCGACCCACGCGCCGTTGGCCGCGGGCAACCGGTCGGCGACGCCGGCGATCCGCGCCCGCACCTCGATCGCGCGCATGCTGCGCCAGCGCGGCTCGCCGCCGTCCATCGCGAGCAAGGCGTCTCGCTGCAGGCCGGTGATCGCGGTGGCTGCGTCGAGCTCGAACGCCATGCGCTGTTGCGCGGCGTCGAGTTCGGCGCGGAGCTCGGCCAAGGTCGCGCGCAGGTTTGCGTGCTTCTCCGCGGCTTCCGCGAGCTGCGCGTTGACCTGCGCGAGCGAGAGCCGCGCGCTCGTGGTCTGCTCGGCCTGTCCGCCGACTTCGCGCTGCGTTGCTTCGAGTTGCTCGATGCGCGCGCGCAACACGGTCTGCGCTTCGAGCAGGCTCTTCTCGTGCGATTCGTGCGCGATCAGCAGCGGCGTCATGGCTTCGAGCCGGGCGCTGGTGACGCCCTGGTTCGTGACGAGGTCCTGCATGCGGCGTTGCGCCGCGCGCCACTCGGGCGCGTCGAGTTCGTAGAGCACGTCGCCTTGCGCGACTTGCTGCATCGGCGCGACCTTGACCATCACGCGGCCGGCGATGGGGGTCCGGTATTCCTGTCGTCCCTGCGGCAACGACTCGAACCGTCCGGGCAGGCGCAGCGTCGCGGCGACGCGCCGGCGTTGGACGGGGGCGAACTGGATGCCGAGGTTCGCGCGCACGAGCGCCGGCGCCGCGATGCGATTGGTCGGGGCTTCCGCGGTCTCGCCCGCGTGGTCGTGGGCGTCGTCCTGCGACGCCTTCTCGCAAGCCGCGAGCGAGCACAGCGCGAAGGCCGTGAGCCACAGCGAACGTGTCGCGCGGCGATGGAAGCGGGCGGCGCCGTCGTGGGCCGCGTCCTTGGATCTCTGCGTCATCGGGATTCCTCGCGCGGAGTGGCTGCGCCCGCTGCATTCGGGTCGCAGTCTTCCGGCCAGTAGAACGAGTTCTCTTGCGCCGTCGCCGAGGCTTCGTCGACGGTCGCGAGCAGCGCGTCGCGGTGCGCCTCGTAGAGCCGCGTCACCGCGTCGAGCAGGAGCAGCGGGTCGAGTTCGCCGAGTTCGGCGAGCCGCGTCGCGTCTTCGAGCTGGCTGCGGCACGACGGCACGAGCTCGGAGGCGAGCAGCCGCCTGCGCTCGGACGCAGCCGCGCGCATCGTCGCTGCGCGCGAACGTTCCTGCGCGGCCTCTTCGAACGCGGCGCGCAGCTCCGACTCGGCGGCATCGCGCTGCGCCGTCGCCTCTGCGATCGCGAGCCGGTTGCGGTTCCACAGCGGGATCGGAACGGAGAACCCGAGCGCCGGGCGCTGCACTGCGTCTTCTTCCTCCCAGCCTGGGAACAACGACAGCGTCGGCCACTGACGGCTGATCGCGAGCTCGAGCTGGCGCTCCGCCTCCGTGTGCGCGCGGTGCGCCGCGACGAGCCGCGGGCCGACGGCGATCGTGCCCGTGTCCATCGCCTCGGGCGCGCGCGATGCGACGTCGAGTTCTGGCTGGAGCGGAACGCTGCTGCCGGGCGGCAGGCCGAGCGCCTCGTGGAGGCGCGACAACGCGACGGCGGTCTCTGCTTCCGCTGCCGCGAGCTCGGCGCGTCGCGACGCGAGCTCCAGCGCGAACAGGCGCGCCTCGGGTCGCGAGAGCTGGTTCGACGCGAGCAGTCGCGCGCCGATGCGGTCGAGCTCCGCGAGCTTCTCGCACAGTTGCCGCAGCGAACTGGTGCGCAGCACGAGCGCGCTCCAACGCACCCAGTCCGCGTCGAGTCCGTCGCGCACTTCCACTTCGCGCACGAGCGCATGCAGCCGCGCGCTGCCGTGCCGTTCGTCCGCAAGCTGCGCCTGCAGGCCGAACTGGCCCGAGAGCGGAACGGTGAGGCCGATCGCGCTCGTGACGAGCCACGGGTTCTGGTTGCCGAGCTTGTTCGCGGCGCTGCCCTGGATCGTGGGGTCGGGCCAGTAGCCGGAGTTGTCGGCGATCGCGCTGGCGACGCCCGCTGCCGCGCGCGCGCGCTGCAAGCCGGGGTGGAACCACAGCGCCAGCATGCGCGCCTCGGTCCTGGTGAGCGCGTTGCCGGCGACCTCGGTCCCGTGCGCGCTCGCGAAGGCGCGAATGGCGTCGAGGTCCGGCAGCCGTTCGCCGTAATCCAATGCGTGCGCGGCCAGGTCCACAGGCCGCGGCTCGTAGCTCGCGCAGGCGGCCGCGATCGCGGCGCAGGACAGCGGCAACAGATGGCGCAAACGTGGCATCGCTGGGCGACTACAACACCGCGCCGCAGGGAATGCGCAAGCGCACGTTGGCGAAAGCGATGCGGCTGCGTGTCACAGCGTGATGACCTTCTTCGCGCGGTCGAGCTCCGAGAGGATCGTGTCCATGTCCGACACCTTGCCGACGGCCGGCGTGACGCCGAAGTGCTGCAGGCAGGTGCCGCACGGCACGAGGTCGATGCCGCGCTCTTCGAGCGCGCGCAGCTCGGCAAGCACTGGCGAGTCCGCGGCGACGAGCTTCACGCCCGAGTTGAAGAACACGATCGACGTGAAGCCGGACAGGCGGATCGACTTCTTGAAGAAGGTGCCGAGGATCTTCTGGCCCAGCGCGCGGTCGCCGTGGCCCATCTGGTCCTGGTTCAGGACGACGACGGTTTCCATGCGCTGACTGTCGCGGGCGCACGAAGGCCCCGCAACGGGGCGATGAATTGGCGGTGAGGGAGGGATTCGAACCCCCGGTCGACTTGCGTCGACAGCGGTTTTCAAAACCGCCGCATTCGGCCACTCTGCCACCCCACCGCGAGGTCCGGCCCGCATCGCGGGCTGCAGCCGGCGGGGACGCTACGCGGGACCGGCGCCCGGCGCCACCACGTCGAGCACGTCGCGCGCGACGAACATGCGCGCTCCGGTCTGCACGGCGAGCGCGATCGCGTCGGACGGCCGGCAGTCCACGTGGCGTTCGTATTCGGCCGCCTTGCTCGCCGCGGGGTCCGCGGGCAGCAGCACGAGGTTGGCGAAGAACGTGCCCTCGCTGAGTTCGGTGACGACGACGCGCGTGATGCGCCAGCCGAGTTCCTTGACCAGCCGGCCGACGAGATCGTGCGTCAGCGGGCGCGGCGCCTGCACGCCGTTGAGCTTGCGGTTGATCTCCTCGATCTCGTGGAAGCCGATCACGATCGGGAACGAGCGCTGGGCGCCGCCGATCTCGCGCAGGTGGATGTACTGCTGCTCGCCCTTCTGCTGGATGACGACGCGGGCGAGCTCGACTTCGATGAGGTCCATGGGATCGTGTGCGGACGCCGGTCGGCGCGCGCAGCGGCGGGGCGTTATAACGACACGGCTTGAAGATGCCGAGTTTCCCGTTCGCCGAGGGCGCGCTGCTCACGACCGTGAGCCGCAGCGGCCGCGTCGAGTCCTGGCACCGAGGTTCCGTCGCCGTCTGGCACGGCTCGGACCTGCTTCTCTCCCTGGGCGCGCCGAAGGCCGCCGTGATCTGCCGCTCCGCGACGAAACCGTTCCAGGCCCTGCCGTTCCTCGAGCGCGGCCTCGACCAGAAGTTCGGCCTGACGGCGGCGGAGATCGCCGTGATGTGCGCGAGCCACGACGGCGCCGACGCGCACACGGCGTGCGTGCGCGGGTTCTTGAAGAAGGCGGGC
>CAZEQF010000265.1:0-5933 GCA_964514315.1 uncultured Singulisphaera sp.
ACGAGCGCGAAGGGCGGGTCGCCGCCGTGCGCGTTCTGGTGGAAGTAGGCGATCGTCGGCACGCCGCGCTTCTTCAGCGACGCGTAGACCGTGACGCTCTGCTCGGGCATCACGTTCCAGTCGTTCCAGCCGTGCGCCATCAGCACCGCGGCCTTCACGTTGTCGAGCTTCTGCGTGTAGTCGCGCGCCTTCCACCAGTCGCTGTAGTCGCCGGTGATGCGGTCCTGGTTCTTCTGCAGGTCGCCGTTGCGCACGTTCTCGATGCACCAGTCGCGCTTCTTCGGGTCGCCGCTCGCGACGAAGTCGTAGAGCACGTCGACGTCCTCGCCGAGGTAGCCGCCCGGGTGACGCACGAGGCCGTTGCTGCGGTAGTACATGTACCACGACGTCGCGGGCGCCACGGGGCAGATCGCGACGAGGCCGTCGACGCCGGTCGTCGCGGCCGCGAGCGGCAGCGTGCCGTTGTAGGACGTGCCGATCATCGCGACCTTGCCGGTGCACCAGTCGGCCACGACCTCGTCCTTGCCGTCGAGCGTCGTGTAGCCCTTCGCGCGGCCGTTGAGCCAGTCGATGACGGCCTTCGGCGCCTCGGCCTCGTTGTCGCCGCCGATCGTGGGGCAACCTTGGCTGAAGCCCGTGCCCGGCGAGCACGAGTGCACGACCGCGACGCCGCGCGGCAGCCAGCGCGACACGAGCGGATCGTTCTGCGCGATCATGCCCGGCTTCTTGCCGAAGCCGATCGGCGCCATCTTCTGGCGCGCGGGCGGCACGGCGCCGAGTTCGTGCTTGGCGTCCCAGTAGTAGCTCGTGTCCATCGGGCCGGTGCCCGCGAAGTAGGGGCTCGTCTCGTAGACGACCGGGACCTTGAACGCGCCGTCCTTCGTCTGCGCGGGGCGCGTGACGTCGACGTGCATGCGGTCCTTCTTGCCGTCGCCGTCGGTGTCGAACGGCGTCTCGACGAACAGCCATTCGCGGATCCATGCCTTCTTGTCGCCGAAGGCTTCGGCGCTCTGCACCTGGCCGTCTTCGATGACGTGCCGCACGGGCTCGGTGGCATCGGCGGCGCCTTGCGGCTTCTGGTCCTGGGCGAAGAGGAACGGGCTCGCGACGAGCGCGGCGAACAACAGACGGAGAGGCGTGCGATCGAGCATGCGCGGGGTCCTGGCCTTCTTGTGGGGCGAGCACGATAGGTGGCCAGCGCGCGGCGCGCACCTGTCGGCAGCGGCATCCGCCGCATCGGCCGTCCGATCCGGTCAGCCGTGCACGCGCACGCGGGCCAGCAGCGCGAGGTGGTCCGACGCGGTCTTGGCCGGCGCGTTCACGACGCGCTTCAGCTCCTCGACCTCGATGTCGCCGCGCACGTAGACGCCGTCGAGCGCGCGCAACGGCGCGTAGGCCGGGAACGTGCGCAGCGGCTCGCGCGGTCCGACGAATCCGTTGGGCTCCAGCAGCGTCTTGCCGATCGTGCCGTAGACGTCGTTGAAGTCGCCGGCGACGACGACGGGCGTGCTGCGCCGCATGTGCGAGAACGGATGCGCCGCCAAGAACTGCACGAGCTGGCGGCGGCGTTCGCGTTCGCCGAGTCCGAGGTGGAGGTTGAACGCGTGCAGCGTGCGCGTGTGGCTGTCGCCGAGCGGGAGCCGGAGCTCCGCATGCAACACCGAGCGCGCCTTCTTGCCGGGCTGCGTGAGGTCGATGTTGGCGGCGTGCACGATCGGATGGCGGCTCAGCACCGCGTTGCCGTAGTGGCCGCGGCGCGGGCCGAAGCGCACGTTGACGAAGTAGGCGCGGTGCGGCATCCCGAGCAGGTCGCCGAGCACGTCGACTTGCCGCTCGCCGCGATACCACGCGCCGTTCTCCGCGACCTCTTGCAGCAGCAGCAGGTCCGGCTCGGCGCTCGCCGCGAGCGCGGCGGTGCGCTGCGGGTCGTAGCGGCGGTCGATGCCGCCGGTGCACTTGTGCACGTTCCAGCTGAGGATGCGGAGTTGCATCAGGGTCTTCTTCGGTCAGGAACAGCAGCCGCCAGAAGACGCCTGCATGCCGCGCCACACGAGCAGCGCGGCCGCGAGCAACATCGCGCCGCGTTGCACGACGAGCAGCGCGGTGGGGGAAAGTCGTCTGGCGAGCGACGGCGCGTTGGCCTGCGCGAGCACGAGCAGCGGCACGGCGCCGAGCGCGAACCCCGCCATCACCTCTGCGCCCGCGGCCGCGGAGCCCGCGACTGCGGCACCCGCGCACGCGGACCACAACAGGCCGCACGGCAACAGCGGCGTGAGCGCGCCGAGCAGCAACGCGCGCAGCGACGGTGGCAGCACGCGGCCCTTCGCAGTCGCCTTGCCGAGCAGTTGCGACAAGAACGGGATCTTCATCGCGCCGCGTTCGCCGACGAGCGCGAGCAGCACGAGCCCGGCTGCGAGCACGTATGCGGTCGTCGCGGCAGGCACGCCGAACGACTCGCTGCCGAGCGCCTTGCCTGTTGCACCGAGCACGACCCCGACGAGTGCGTAGGACGCGGCCCGTCCGAGTTGGTAGGTGACGACGCCGCTGCGGCCGCCGCCGAAGGCGAGAGCCAACGGGCCGCACATGCATGCGCAGTGGACCGAGTTGGCCGCGCCGAAAACGAAACTATCGAATGCTAGAGACATTGCCGGGTCATGCGCCTTTCTGCCGTGACCATGGTGGAACGTACCGCGCAGGGCCGGATTTCGAACGTCCCTGCGAGCGCTGCGAAGAACGGACCTGCGCGGTGTACGCACTGCGGCTTGGTCGTGCCGGACGAACGGCGTAGCTCGTCGTTCTGCTGCGCAGGATGCGAAGCGGTCGCGGGGCTCCTGCAGCAAGAAGGCCTGCAACAGTTCTACGAACTCGGCGGCAAGCAGCTGGGCGCAGTCGGCGCAACGCCGCGCGCCGCATCCCTCGATTGGTTGCCCGACCACGAACAGAAGGGCGCGCAGGCGGACGGGAGCGTCTGCCTCACGCTCGACGTGCAAGGCATCCGCTGTGCCGCGTGCGTGTGGCTGCTCCAGGAACTGTGGAAGCGGCAGGACGGCGGCAAGGCGTTGCGCGTCGACGCCTCGATGGGCCGCGCGACGATGGTCTACGACCCGAAGAAGGGAACGGCCGCGCACTTCCTCGACCGCGCGGCGCGGCTCGGCTACCCGATGGCGCCTGCGACGCGGCGCGTGCAACGCGACACGTCGTTGTTGTTGCGGCTCGGCATCTGCGCGGCGCTCGCGATGAACGCGATGATCCTCGCGGTCGCGCAGTATGCGGGCTTGTCCGAGGCGGATCCTCGGCTCGACGCGATCGTCGCGTGGGTCTCGCTCGTGTTGGCGACGGGCAGCGTCGTCGTCGGCGGGCCCGTGTTCTTCCGCTCTGCGATCGCCGGGTTGCGCGCGGGCATGGTCCATATGGACGTGCCGATCTCCGTCGGCTTGCTGCTCGCCTACGCGGGCTCGATCCACGGCCAGTTCACGGGCGCGCCGATCTACTACGACACGGTCGCGATGTTCACGTTCTTGATGCTGGGCGGCAGGTTCGTCCAGCAGCGGACGCTGCAACGCTCGCGCGACCAGGTCCTCGCCGACGACGGCGCCGAGCACTTGCGCGTGCGCAGGCTCCTCGGCGGCGACGTGCAGAAGGTCCCGGTCGCGCAGGTGAAGAAGGGCGACGAACTCGTGCTCGCGCCCGGCGACCTCGTGCCCGTTCGTTGTTCCGTGCGCGCGGCCGCGAGCTGCTCGCTCGACTGGATCAACGGCGAGTCCGAGCCGCGCGCGTTCGCAGTGGGTGAGTCGGTGCCGGCTGGCGCATTCCTCGCGGGCCGCCGCGCGGTGCGCATGTGCGCGGAGGCCGACTACATGGAGTCGGGCCTCGCGCAACTGCTCGCCGAGCCGCCCGCCGACCGCGAAGACCCGAACGGCCGCGTCCGTTTCTGGCGCAAGCTGGCGCGCGCCTATGCGACGAGCGTGCTCGCGCTGGCTGCGATCGCCGCGGTCGTGTGGGCGCAGATCGACCCGTCGCGCGCGTTGCCCGTCGCGGTGTCGCTGCTCGTCATCACGTGCCCGTGCGCATTCGGACTCGCGGCGCCGCTCGCGTTCCACCTCGCGATCGCGCAGCTGCGCAAGCGCGGCGTGTTCGTGCGCACGCGCGCGCTGCTCGACAAGCTCGCACGCGTGCAGAAGGTCGTCTTCGACAAGACGGGAACGGTCACGCACGGCGGCCTGCGCGCGCGGGCTCTGCAAGAGCCCGGGGCCGTGTGGCGCAACGAGATCGCGACGATGGCTGCGTCGAGCAACCACAGGGCGAGCCAGGCGGTGCTGCAGGCGCTCGCTGGCGACGGCGAAGGCGGCGGTGGCACGCGCTTCTGCAGCGACCTCGAGGTCGAGGAAGTGCCCGGCGGCGGGCTCGTCGCGATGCGCGACGGCGCGACGCTGCGGCTCGGCAGCCCGGCGTTCGCAGGCGTCGATTCCGTGTCTGCGAGCGGCCGCGAATGCGTGTTCAGCAAGGACGGCGAGGTCCTCGCGCGCTTCGAGCTCGAAGAAGACTTCCGCAGCGGCGCGCGCGAGGAGATCGCGGCGCTGCGCGCGCGCGGGCTCGACGTGCACATCCTGTCCGGCGACCGCAAGGACCGCGTCGCGCTCGCCGCAGGGCTGCTCGGCGTCGATTCGGAGAACGCGCACGGCGAGATGTCGCCCAAGCAGAAGGCAGCGTTCGTCGCCGCGCTCGACGACGACGACACGATGATGGTCGGCGACGGCATCAACGACGCGCCCGCGTTCGCGGAAGCGTTCGTCGCCGGCACGCCGGCGATGGACCGGCCCGTGTTGCCGCACCGCGCGGACTTCTTCTTCCGTTCGGCGGAGGCCGGCGCGGTGTCCGCCGTGCTGCGCACCGCCGACCGCTACCGCAAGGTCACCAGGCACAACCTCGCGCTCGCGTTGCTCTACAACGCGACGACGGTCGTGCTCGCGTTCTGCGGACTCATCACGCCGGTCGTCTGCGCCGTGCTGATGCCGCTGAGTTCCCTGTTCCTCATCGTGCACACGAGCGTCCGGCTCGACGGCAAGAAGGCAAAGGCATGAGCATCGTCCCGTTCCTCATGTTCTGCAGCCTCCTGCTCGTCGCGGGCTCGATCGTGCTGTTCGTGGTCTCCGCGCGGCAGGGCGACTGCCACGAGGGGGACCGCATGTGCCTGCTTCCGCTCGAAGACGACTGCGGCAAGTCCGCGGACGCGAAGAGCGAGACCGTCATCCCTGGATCGGAGATTGGATCATGAGTTCGTCCGCAATGACCGAGACCAAGACCGTCGTCTATGACGACGGCGTCGTCCGCGGGTTCGTGTGGGCGTCCGTCACGTGGGGCCTCATCGGCCTGCTCGTCGGACTGCTCTGCGCGCTGCAGTTGAGCTGGCCCGCGCTCAACTTCGACCTGCCGTTCCTGACCTTCAGCCGCATCCGCCCGTTGCACACCAACGCGGTGATCTTCGCGCTGGTCGGCAACATGATGTTCGCGGGCGTCTACCACAGCTCGCAGCGCCTGTTGAAGACGCGCATGGCGAGCGACCTGCTCAGCAACGTCCACTTCTGGGGCTGGCAGCTCATCATCCTCGGCGCCGCGCTGACGCTGCCGTTCGGCATCACGCAGAGCAAGGAATACGCGGAGCTCGAGTGGTTCCTCGACATCGCGGTCGCGCTCGTGTGGGTCGCGTTCGCGATCAACTTCTTCTGGACGCTCGCGATCCGCAACGAGAAGAACCTCTACGTCAGCATCTGGTTCTACATCTCGACGGTGATCACGATCGCCGTGCTCTACATCGTCAACAACATCGCGTTGCCGGTCACGGGCACGAAGAGCTACGGCGTCTTCAGCGGCGCGCAGGAGATCGCCTGGCCGCTGCCACAGAGCGCACCTTCCGGCGCCTCAGTGCGTTCAGC
>CAZEQF010000266.1:0-5928 GCA_964514315.1 uncultured Singulisphaera sp.
ACATCGGCGCCGGCACGACAGACCTCTGCCGCATGCACGGCACGATGCCCGAGGACAGCGACCAGGTGATGTACGACATCGCTGGCGACGCGGTCGACGCAGAGCTCGCGCGACTGATCCGCGAGACCTGCCCCGGCGCGCAGTTCAGCGAAGTGATGGTCAAGGAGATCAAGGAGCGCCACTCGTTCCTCGGCGAGTCCGCCGAGCGAGTCATCGTGGAGCTGCCGGTTGACGGCAAGCCGACGCCGTTCGACCTGACCGACCAGATCCGCAAGGCGTGCTCGGTGCTGATCGCGCCGATCGTCGAGGGCGTGCGCAAGCTCGTCGCGACGTTCGACCCCGAGTTCCAGACGCGCCTCAAGAACCGCGTCTTGCTCGCAGGCGGCGGCTCGATGATCAAGGGCCTCGACACCGCGATCGAGAAGGCGATGAAGGAGCAGCTCGGCGGCGGCAAGGTGATCCGCATCGAAGAGCCGATCTACGGCGGCGCGAACGGCGCGCTGAAGATCGCGCACGACATGCCCGAGGAGTTCTGGGAGAAGCTGAAGTAGCCCAGCGTCTCGCGATCGCGAACACGACGAGGCGGATCCGACGGGAGTCGGGCCGCCTCGCTTCGTTTCACTCGATCCCGAACTCGCGGCGCAGGATCGCCTGCAGCTCGAAGAAGTCCCGGATCTCCCAGTGCGCGTTCGTCGCGCCGTTCTCGTTGGCGTGCTTGCCGGAGCGGCGCACGCGCACCGTGTGCCAGCCCTCGTGGTTGCACGGATCGATGTCGTGGGTCGGGTGGTCGCCGACGTAGAGGCAGCGGCTCGGGTCGAGGCGCAGGCGCTGCAGGATGCGGCGATAGAGCTTCGGGTTCGCCTTGCTGAAGCCGATCTGGTCGGTGAAGAACACTGCGGACGGCGTGACGAACTCGACGAGCTGCAGCCGCACGAGCTTCTCCGCCTGCTTGATCGTGATGCCGGCCGAGATGATGCCGCGGATGAGCTGGGTGCCCGCGAGCCACTTCAGCACTTCGTAGACGTCGTCGTGGACCTGCAGCTCGCGCCACTTCGTGTCGTGGTAGGCCACGACGCCGGCGGCGACGATGACGGCCTTGTTGACGCCCTGGCTCGCCTCCGCGGGCAGGCGGTCGATCACCTTGTCGAAGTGGTTGCCGTAGTTGCTCGTGAACTCGGCCAGAACCTCCTCCAGTTCGCGCAATGCCGTGTTGCGGTCCGTGCGCAGGCCGGCGCGGACCATCGCATCCACGGCCGCCCTGCGGGCCTTGTCCGCGAACACGGTGGTGGAGAACAGCGTGTCGTCGATGTCGAAGAAGATCGCGTCGAGGGGTTTGTGCACGGACGGAGTGGGGTCGCGGTTGGGCCGGGGCGTTGGAATGTAGGCCGTTCGCTGCGCGTGCGACAAGCCTCGTGGCTCGCGCGGCTGTTGTGGTCTTGCCGGAATGCAAACCGGCCGCCGTCGCAGGTTCGCTGCGGCGGCGGCCGGTGGGGAGGGTGCAGGAGCCTGGAGCTCCTCACCCGCGATCGGTCACTTGCCTTCGTTCTCGCGGATGTCCGTGATCCAGGCGCGGACCATGACCATCAGGCTGCGGTTCTCGTCGGCTGCGCCCTCTTGCTTGAAGAAGAAGGAGATCAGCGGGAGGCGCGAGAAGAGCGGCACTTCGGCGCGGCGCTCACGCGTGAGGACCTGACGCAGGCCGCCGAGCAGAACCGTGCCGCCGTCCGGCACGCGCACCGTCGTCGCGAAGCTCGTGACGCGGAGGTTCGGCAGCTGCAGCGTCACCGGCAGCGTCGAGCCTGCCAGCGAGGTCGTGAACGTCGGGATCGGGCGGCTGAGTTCCGCGATCGTCGGGTTCAGGTTGAGGATGATGTACTTGCGGTCCTGCTGGATGACCGGCTGGACGTCGAGGACGATGCCGTCCTGGATGACGTCGACCTTCGGGTCGGCGATGAACGACGCCTGCGCCACTTCGACGTCGAAGTCGCGGACGTAGGACGTCTGGTTGATGACGGCCACGTGGCCGCGTTCCTTGTCCAGCACCGACAGATACTGGCTGTTGACGACTTCGGCGTCCTCCTGCTTCTCGACCGCGCGCAGGATCATCTGCAGCTGCGTGTCGCCGAGGTAGGCCCAGCTCGCCGTGAAGCCGCCGTTCGGCGTCAGCGCCTGGCCGAGGCCGGTCGTGAAGAAGTTCTCCGTCGTGGCGCGCACGTCGCCGTCGCCGCCGTCGTTGAAGAACGCGCCCGAGACCGGGTTGGCCGCAGGGTCGCCCGTGCCGCCGTTGTCATTGCCGCGCGACGCGTTGTCGTCGAGGCCGTTCGTGACGTCGTCGAGGGTCGCGGTCGTGCCCTTGTTGCCGGAGCCGCCGAGGCCGCGGAAGTCGACGCCGACTTCCTGGAGGAAGTTGCGCGTGATCGTGAGGAAC
The DNA here is from genome assembly GCA_964514315.1 of uncultured Singulisphaera sp. Lineage (GTDB taxonomy): Bacteria > Planctomycetota > UBA1135 > UBA1135 > UBA2386 > SXPK01. The sequence continues at coordinate 2,429 of CAZEQF010000266.1, forward strand.
TTGCTGTCGATCGTGACGACCGGCGTCGCGAAGCGGCGCATGTCGGCGAGCCTGCTCGCGACCTGCTTCTGCATGGTCGGGCTGGCCTTGACGATCAGGTAGCCAGTGTCTTCCGGCGTGATGCCGACGCCTTCGCTGCCCCAGTAGGCCGGGTCCGTGGCGTCCTGGATGTTGGTGACGAGGTCCGCGATCTCGATGAACGAGACCTTGTCGTCGCCCTCACCGCCGGCGCGCGGCGTGTCCTCGGACGTCGAGCCCTCGCTGCCCGGGATGTCACGGATGCGCGGCGGCAGGAACTGCGTGCGCTTGAAGACGAGGTCCTTCACGTTGTAGACCTCGCTCTGGATCGTGCCCGAGGCATCGGACTTGTTGCCGATGACGACCACGCCGTTGCGAACCGTCCACGCGAGGTTCGTCGACTTCTGGACCATCAGGTTCAGGAAGTTCTCGAGGGTGACCGAGTTGACGAGCTCGATCTCCATCTTGAGGCTCTCGCTGTCGATCACTTCCTTGCCCGTCGGCGTGATGATGATCGACACGTTGGTGACGAGCTGGAGGTTCTTGACGACCTCCGAGTAGTCGCCCGTCTCGGCCGTGTAGCTGAGCTTGCCGACCGGGGCCGTGCGGACGACCTCCCAGAGGGCCGCATCCTGCGGATCCATCTCCGTCTGGCTCGCAACCGTGCCGGCGCGCTTCTGGGCGCGATCCCACGTCGCCGAGTCCATCGACAGGACCTTGGTGTAGGGGACCTTCAGCTCTTCGCGGCTCTCCAGCAGCGAGCGGATCTCGCGCGCCTTCGCCGTGTAGTAGTCCTCCGACATCTGGTCGCGCGCCGCCTTCGTGGTGACGTGGACCATTTCCTGCGCGACAGCGCTGGTCGGATCGGCTTCGAGCGCCTTCAGCGCGAGCTCCTGGGCGCGGCGGAACTGACGCGCTTCGAACGCGACTTGCGCCTGCTGCAGGAAGAGGTCGAGGCGCGCGCGGCGGCGGGCTTCGCTCTGGCGGCGCTCTTCAGCGAGGCGGCGCGAGAGTTGGTCGTTGAACGCGCTCTGTTGCTCGCGCGTCTGCTCGGTGAGCTTCTGCTCGGCGTCGCTCAGGAGGCCCGCAACGTCCTGCTGCATGCCCTTCCAGTCCACCTGGTCGCGCGTGCTCGTGATCACCTTCGCGTGGTTGAGTTCGTTGACCGCGCCGGCGTAGTCCTGGCTCGACATCAGCTCGCGGGCGCGCTGCAGCTTCTCCGTCACGAGTGCGCGGGAGCGCTCGTCGGCGATGTTCTGCTGCGCCATCTGCTCGCTGTGGAAGTCGACTGCGCCGCCAACCGGCACGCCGCGCTCGGCCTGGACCGCCGCGATCATGCTGAGAACCTTTTCGTTCTCGGGCTGCAGATCCTTCGCCTTCAGCAACTCGTGCAACGCGGCGTCGAGCTTGCCATCGAGGCGGAGGCGCTCGCCGACTTCGAGATACTTCGCCACGAGCGCTGCGCGGCGCTGCTGGTCGAGGTTCGAGCCACCCTGCTGCGGATCCTGCTGCGTTGCAGTGGTGTCCGCGACCGGCGTCTGCGGATCCGAAGTCGGATCCGTGTTCGTGGTTTCGCTCGAGGTCGAGCACGAAGCGCCAGCGAGGGCGGCGGTCAGAGATGCGGCGAGAAGGCGCGGATGTTCGAGGGCCATCGGTTCACGCTCAGTGCTTGTGGGGTGCGAGCACCCACAAGGGTTTGGGACGGGTCTCCTTGCCGTCGGTGCCGAACTCGTGGCGCTGCGAGAGGGGGTGCAGCGGGAGGTCGGTCCGCGGGGGAGTGCCAGGGCTACGGCGACGCAACGGCTGCAGCCGAAACGCCGACGAAGTGGCGAGAAGCTAGCCAAGGAATGCGATGTTTCCAGCGGATTCTGCGCGCGAAGAACGCGTCTTCGGTCGCGATCTGGGGCCACGGAACAGCAATGCCAACCGCGCCTCGATGACGAGCTCGATTGGCATGATCGTCATGGTCAGGCCAAGTCCACTTGCCCCGTTCCGTGCCGCGAAAATGCGCTGCTGCGCACCGTCTCTCGCGCGGCCTTCGTGCGCCGAGCTGAGCACTGGGCCTGAGCATCGTCGCATCTTCGACGCGCTACCGATCCTCCCGAAACGCAGCGACCCTGCCGCACCGCGAGGTGGGGCAGGGTCGCATGCGCGCGGCGGGCTAGCCCGCGGCTGTCTCGATCACTTCTTGCCGGGCTGCGGGCCGAGGCCACCGCCGAAGTTGATCTCCGTGAACCCGGCCTTCTTGACGACGTCCGCGGTCTTGGCCGCATCGTCGTAGTAGGTGCCCGGGTGCGGCTCGATGACGACTGGCATCGGCTTCTTGTAGCCGGGCTTGTCCTTGTCCTCTTGCCACGTGTCCTTGTTGTTGTAGATGCGCTGGAGCTGCGTCAGCAGGTCTTCGCGGTTGGTGACCGGCGTCGGGCCGACCATCCAGCGGATCGTGTGGCCCTGCAGCGCGTAGCGGTAGGGGCGCTTGGTCTCGGTGTTCACGAGGCCAGGGCCGCCGCCGCCGGGGAACAACTGGGCACCCTTGTTCTCGACGTAGACGCCGACCGAGAGCTGCTCCTGAGGCTCCACCTTTGCCGAGCTGCTGCCCTTGTCCTTGGGCAGATACGCCGGGAGCTTCGCTTCCAGCGTTTTGAACTCGATGCAGATGAAGAAGATGATCATCAGGAAGACGCAGTCGATCATGGGGGTCATGTCGGGCTTCGCCTCTTCCTGGGCTGCTGCGAGAAGGTCGCTCATGGTTGCCTCTACTTCCTCGCCTTGAGAATCGCTTCTTCCTTGTCCTTCTCGGACATGGCGAGCTCGATCTTCCAGAATGCAGCCTCGGGCATGCTGCACTGCTTCATCACTTCGCCGACGTAGTGCCACTCGGTCCACTTGTCGGCGCGGAGCAACACGGGTTCGTCCACGAGTTCGACGTCGCGGCCCCCGAGGTTCTCCGTCTTCATCTTCAGCTTGCCCGTCTGCTTGATCAGCTTGAGCATCTTGAGGATGCCCGAGTAGTCGTTGCCGTGGACGGCCGGGTCATACTGCATCTTGCCCTTGTAGTAGACCGCGCCGCTCTGCAGCAGGTTGATCACGGGACGGTTCTCCGGCGGAGAGTCGTCGGGCTCCTGATACTCCGCCTTCGGCAGGATCAGGTCTTCGAGGTTGGTCTGGCTCAAGTCGATGATCAACACGAAGAAGATCATCAACAAGAAGACGCAGTCGATCATGGGCGTCATGTCCATGTCGGCTGTCTGCTGCGCTGCCTTTTGGAGGTCGGACATCACTCAGCTCCTTGCCCGAAGAACGGGCGAGAGGGTCAGAGGTTCGGTCACTTGTCCTTGCGGAAGCGCTCGAAGAGGTCTTCGGCGATCGCGTTGACTTCCGTCGACATGCGGACGACGCGGTTGCGGAGGATGAAGAAGGCGACGCCGACGGGCATTGCGACCGAGAGGCCGAAGATCGTCGTGATGAGCGCCATCATGATG
>CAZEQF010000267.1:0-3735 GCA_964514315.1 uncultured Singulisphaera sp.
CAGGAACCCGAGGTCCTTCTGCACCTGGTCGAGCTTCGCGAGCAGCGGCATGCCTTCGGACTGAAGGTCGCTGCACAGCCCAACGGACGGAATGCTGCTGCCCGTGAGTTGGATGCTAATCGCGATCGCCGGCACCAAGAACGCGGTGATCAGCACCCAATACTGCGCGACCTGCGTCCACGTGATGCCCTTCATGCCGCCGAGCGTGCTGTAGACGAACACGATCGCCATGCCCATCGCCACGCCGACGTCGACGTCGACTTCGAGGAAGCGCGCGAACACGATGCCGACGCCGCGCATCTGGCCCGCGACGTAGGTGAAGCTGATGAACAGCGCGCAGAACACGGCGCAGAGGCGCGCGAGCTTGGACTCGAATCGGTCGCCGACGAAGTCCGGCACCGTGTAGTGGCCGAACTTGCGCAGGTACGGCGCGAGCAGCAGCGACAGCAGGACGAAGCCGCCGGTCCAGCCCATCAGGTAGACGCCGCCCGCGTAGCCGAGGAACGAGATCATCCCGGCCATCGACAGGAACGACGCCGCCGACATCCAGTCGGCCGCCGTCGCCATGCCGTTGTAGATCGACGGAACGCCGCGGCCCGCGACGTAGAAGCCCTTCGTGTCGCGCACGCGCGCGCGCCACGCGATCCACAGGTAGAGCGCGAACGTCGCGCCGACCATCCACAGCGTCCACATGCGCAGCGTCATGGCGCGGTCTCCGCGGTCTGCGCCTCGATCTCCGCGACTTCGCGGCGGTGCCGTCGGTCGAGCGGCGCCATCAACGTCGCGTAGAGCAGGATGACGAGCACGAAGCCGACGATGGAGCCTTGCTGCGCGAACCAGAAGCCCAGCGGGCAACCGCCGATCGAGAACGTGTTGAGCGGCTCGGCGAAGAGCACGCCGCATCCGAGCCCGAGCACGGCCCACGCGAACAACAGGCACAGCACGATGCGTCGGTTGCTCTGCCAGTAGCGAGAATGCGCGTCGCGGATCCGCGCGGCTCGCAGCGCGTCGGAGTGGTTGGCGAGGTCGTCGGGATGCGGCATGGCGGCGTGATGGTGGAGTGGCTTCGCGTCGAAGCGTTCGCAGCGATTCTTGCTGCCGTCGACGTCGCGAAGGGCGCCGAATCTACCGAGTCGGCAGCGGAGTCGCTGCGCACCATCTGCCGCGCAGCGAGCATTGCTGTCGCTCGCGCGCCAACGGGCCGAACGTCAGCCCTGCTGCAGGCTCCGCAGGAAGTCGTCCTTCCAGTGGTAGCCGTCGAGCAACGAAGGATCGTCGTCGCCGAGGTGCTTGCGCGCGAGGTAGAGCGCTTCGATCGAAGCGAGCCCCTGTTGCGGGTCGTCGAACACCTTGCTCACGCGCGGATACGCGGTGCGCACATCGCCCGGGATCGAGCGGCGCACGGGTTCGCCCTTCACGCACGCGAGCAACTGCGGCAGCCAGCGCCACGTCGAGTCGAGCAGCAGCAGCGGCCGTCCTGCGTCGGCGACCGACAGCGGCTCTGCGTCGACCGCGAGCAGCGTGAAGCCCGTCGCGTCGAATGCGAAGCCGGGCTTGTTGCGCAAGAAGGTCATCTCCGGGCGCTCGTGCAGGAACCGCAGCGAGCACTTGCTGATCTTCTCCTTCTGGTGCCGGATGACCGTGGTCGGGATCGGGCTCATGCCTTCTTCCTCTGCAGCAGGCGCAGCACCGCTTGCTCGACGCGGTCGACCGTGAGGCCGAGCACGCACTGGGGCGTGACGCAGTCGCGCAACGTGCATGGACGGCACGGCACGTCGTGGAACAGGACTTCGTGGCCGACGTCGTCGAACGAACGCGGCCCGTAGCGCGCGGGGTCCTTCGGGCCGAACAACGCGACGCAATGCGCGCCCATCGCCGCGGCGATGTGCAGCGGGCCGGTGTCCGCGGCGACCACGCAGTCGACGCGGCGCATCGCGCCCGCGAGTCCGCGCAGCGACAGCGCGCCGCCGTCGACCGCGCGCGCGCGCGGCTCGTGCGCGAGGATCGGCGCCGCGAGTTCCTGTTCTCCAGGCCCGTAGCTGACGGCCACGCCGAGTCCGCGCGTGGCGAGGCGCTGCGCGAGCTCCGCGAAGCGCTCGACCGGCCAGCGCTTGAACTCCGCGAACGCAGACGTGCCCGGATGCAGCAACACCAACGGCCGCGGCAATCCGTGGAACAGGCGCGCCGGCGGTTCGGTGAACGGCAGCTCGGGGCGCGTGCGTGGCGCGCGGACGCCGAGACGTTCGAGCAGCAGGTAGCCGAGGTCGGCGCGGTGGGGCAGCGGCGTCGGTACCGCGACGCGTTCGCGGTAGGCGAACGCGCTGCCTTCGCGCGAGCCGGGAGCCGCATAGCCGAGCTTGCGGTCGGCCTTGCTGAGCAGCACGTGGATCGCGCTCTTCTGGATGCCGTGCAGGTCGAGGACCGCGTCGTAGCGCGTTTTGCGCAAGCGCAGCAACGCAGCGGGCACCAGCCACTTCTTCTTGCGCGGGAAGACGTGCAGCGCGGCGATTTGCGGGTGGCCCTGCAGCAGCGATGCAAACCGGTCCTCGACGAGGAAGTCGATGCGAACGTCGGGTCGCGCCGTCGCGAGCGCGGACACCGTCTCCAGCGCGAACAGCACGTCGCCGAGCGCCGAGAGCCGCACCATGAGCACATGCGCGCCGTGCCGCAGCGCGCGCGGTTGCGCAGCGGCTGGGCTCGTTCCTGGCGAGGCGGCGGACGTCATCGGCGCAGGATCTTGGCGGCAGGAGCGGGACGTGGGAACAGGGAACTCGCGCGTCGCCATCTGCGCGGCTGGCTTCCGCGCAGGTTGCATCGCATGCCTTCGCCGGTCGGCCGTGCCCGCGTTCGCGGTGGCTGGGCCAAGGTGCGGTCCCGCTTGCTGCCCGACCGCGATGGCATCGCTTGCGCGCGCGGCAGTCGGTGCCTACGACTCGTGCATGACCGTGCCGGCGGGATTCGTCGAAGTGCGCTCGCGCCGCGAAGTGGCGTGGGTTCGCGAGGACCTCGCGGGACTCGGCACGGATGCGTTGTGGGCGGACGTCGCGCCGTTCGACGGCGCGAAGGGCCGCGGCGGCGTGGGACTGCTGATGTTGCCGATGGGCCTCGTCGCAGTGGCGCGGCCGTTCCAGCGCGGCGGCGCGCTGCGGAAGCTGCTCGGCGACCGCTACCCGGGCCCGAGCCGCGTGTGCGACGAACTCGCCGCGATCGAACGGCTGCGCCGCGAAGGCGTGCCGACCGTCACGCCGCTCGCCGCGCTCGCGCGCCGTGGCCGCACGTTCTGGCGATTGCGCCTCTTGACCGAACGGCTCGACGGCGCGATGCCGCTGCCGGCGTTCTGCCAGTCCGACGCGCAGGCTCGTCGGTGGGCGATCGAAGCCGCAGCCGTCACCGTGCGCCTCGCGTTCGAGGCCGGCCTCGTGCATCGCGACCTGCATCCCGACAACGTGCTCGTCGTGCGCAAGGGCGACAAGGTCCGCGCCGCGCTCGTCGATCTGGACCGCGCGACGTTCGAGAAGCCGCTGCCCATCGCGGCGAAGGACGCGATGCTCGTGCGCATGGCGCGCTACCTCGCGCGCCACAAGCAACGGATCGGCGCTGCGTGTTCCCGCGTGGATCGGCTTCGCTTCTTGCGCGGCCTCGGCCTCGATCGCAAAGCGCGACGCCAGGAGTCCGAGCGTTTGCTGCCGCAGTTGCAGCGCGCGTTGCGCGTGCGCGGCCTTCGCTGAGGGATCG
>CAZEQF010000267.1:3835-5906 GCA_964514315.1 uncultured Singulisphaera sp.
CGATCAGCGATCGGCGACGGGATACTTCGCCGGCTCCAGCCAGAACGTCTTCGGGCAGTTCGGGCAGCAGAAGCCGATCGCGCGGCCTTCGTGCAACACGGAGAAGCGCGCGTCGACCGGGCTGCCGCTGACGGGGCACGTCGTGTTGCGCGGCTTCGGCGCCGTTGCGCCCGCAGTGTCGGGCTTCGCGGGAGCCTCCGGCGCTTCGGTCTTCGCTGCCGGCAACGAAGTTCCGTCGTCGACGCGAAGGCCTTGGCGCAGGCACAGCCGCGCGATGCCGCGCTCGCCGAGCTTGCTGTTCCAGACGTAGACCTTCGACAGCTTCGGCAACGCGAGCAGCGTCTCGACGCACGCGTCGTCGACCGCCGTGTCCGCGAGGACGAGCTCCGAGAGCGTCGCGTGCGCGCGCAGCGGTTGCAGGTCCTCGGTGGTTGCCTTCGTGCTGCGCAGGTCCAGCCGGCGCAATCGCGGCATCGCCGCGCATGCGGCGAGCGTCGCCTTCGAGGCTCCCGTGCGCGCGACCGAGAGGTCGGCGATCCACGGCTGCAGCGGCGTCAGCAACTGCGCGATCTGCTCGTCGGTCGCGGTCGTCGCGATGGCGCCGAAGTCGATCCAGAGGTCGTCGGAGCCTTGCGCGATGCGCGCGGCGTGGACCTGTCGGTCGTGCAGCGCGCGCACCGCGGCGTCCGCGCCTTCGGTCCACGGCGATGCCGGAAGCGAAGGGGCGCTGGTTGCCGTCGGCGTCGTGTCGCCGTGTGCGTCCTCCTTTGCAGGGACGGGCTGCGAGGGCTGCTGCGGTTGCGCGTTCTCGGCGGGAGCTTGCGGCTCTGTGGCCTTCGGCGTCGCATCGGTTCCGTCGAACGTCGCGCCCTGTTCGATCCACGCGCGCAGCAGCGCGACTTCGGCCGCGGTCGGCTGCTTCTTGCCCTCCGGCGGCATGTGCTTGTCGTCGTAGAGCGGCAGCGCGACGAATGCATACATCGGGCTGTCCGCGGGCTTGCCCTTGCTGAGCACTGCGCCGTTGTCGCCGCCCTGCTCGATCGCATCGGGTTCGTGCAGACGGAGCCCGCCCTTCTTCTTCGCCGCGCCATGGCACGACACGCAGTAGGTCTTGAGGATCGGATCGATCTGCGCGCGGAACGAGACGGTGGCGGACGACGACGGTTGCTGCTGCTGCTGCACAGGCTGGGCTTCACGCTGCGCAGGCTGTGCCTCCTGTTGCGCAGGCTGGGCTTCTTGCTGCGCAGGCTGGGCCTCACGCTGCGCCGGTTGGTTCTCCTGCTGCACAGGCTGGGTCGCTGGTGCAGGTGCCGCGGGGGGCTTCGCCGTCGGCGCGACGGAGTTGGTTCGCAAACTCGGCGGCAGTTCCTCGATCGGCGGGAACAACGGCTTCGGGTCGTGCGGGACGGCTGGCTTGGCTGGCTCCGCCTCGGGCTTCGTCGCGGGCTCGGGGTTCTGCGCAGCGTTCGCGTTCGCGTCCGGCGTCGGAGCAGGCTCGTTCGCCTTCGTGTCCGCCTTGGTCGCGTCCGGCGTCGCCTCCGCCTTCGTTTGGAACGGCTCCAGCAGCCAGTCCTTGCCGTGCGTGAGTTCGCTGCCGAAGTGGCCTGCAGCCATCAGCACCGCGAACTGCACGACGAGCATGAGCCGGAACGGCTCGCGGTTCTTCATCGCGGCAAATGCAGCGGTGAGCAAGCCGATTGCGCCTGCGCCGACGCCGAGCCAGCGGTGCAGTTCGATCGTGTTGGCGACCTCTCGGTAGCCCGAGGTGCCGAGCACCCAGCCGCTGCCTGCGGCCGCTGCGCCCAGCAACGCGGCCATCCATGCGAGGGTCGCAAGCGTTGCGCGATTCGGCGCACGTCGTTCGGTTGCGGCCTGGGTTTGTCCGACGGCAGGCACTGCGCTCGGGACCTGCACAAGATCCTGCGGCTGCTCCCGGCGACCGAATCGGCTGAGCAGCGCGCCACCGAACTCCAGCGCCACGACGCCGAACCAAAGTCCGATCGGCATGTGCAACAACATGGGATGCAGCTGGCCGAACAGCCGCACGAGGACTTCTTGGTCCATCATCGGA
>CAZEQF010000268.1:0-5904 GCA_964514315.1 uncultured Singulisphaera sp.
GCGCGTCAGTGCCCCGCGTGGCCCGAACGGCGCTTCGTCAGCAGGTGGCCGAATGCGCCGTAGGCCGTGAACGCCGCGAACAACGCGAGCGGCATCGGATGCCAACCCGGCTTCTCGGGATGGCCGAACCAGTTCGCGAACTCGGGCTCTTCGAGGATCAGCACGCCGGACACGTGGCCGAGGATCCCGCCGCCGAACCACACGATCCAACGGTGGTTCTGCATGATCTTGGACAGCAGCGCGCTGCCCCAGATGACCATCGGGATCGACAGGCCGATGCCGAGCGCTGCCATGCCGAGGTGGCCCTCTGCCGCGCCCGTCACCGCGAGCACGTTGTCGATGCTCATCGACACGTCGGCGAGGATGATCACGCGGATCGCGTCGCGGAGGTTGCGGCCTGCGCGCACCGAGTCGGCCTCGCCGCCGCCCTCGACCGGCCCGTGCTGTTGCGGCGCGAGCAACTTGTAGGCGATCCACAGCAGCAGGGCGCCGCCTGCGGCGCGCAGGTACGGGATCGCGAGCAGCCACGACGCAAGCGCCAGGAACAGCACGCGCAACGCGACTGCGCCGAAGGTGCCCCACATGCGGCCGAGCCGTTGCTCCTTCTCCGGCAGGATGCGCACGGCCATCGCGATCACGATCGCGTTGTCGCCGGCGAGCAGCAGGTCGAGAAGGATGATGCTGCCGAGCTGGAGCAGCCAGTTCGGCTCTTCGACGAATGCGAGCATGAAGTGCGCGGCGCCGTGGCGCCGCAATGGCATCAGTCCGTGACGCGCTCGCGGAACTCCTTCGTCTCGGTCTCGATGCGGACCTTGTCGCCGACGTCGCAGAGCAGGCCGACCTTGACCTTCGCGCCGTTCTCGAGCACCGCGTCCTTCTGGCCCGAGCCACCGCCCTTCATCGGGGGCGCGGTCTCGGTGATCTTGAGGATCGAGAAGCGCGGCGCCGAGACGGCGACGAGCTTGTTGTCGACGTAGAGGCCCTTGTAGCTCTCCGAAGGCCAGTAGAGCGCGTCCTCGGCGGCCGCGACCGCGCAGCGCACTTCCTCGCCGGACTCGTTGTAGAAGACCTCTTCCTGGCCGTCGCGATACGAGTGCGTCAGGTCGACTTCTTCCTTGTCGAGCACTTCCCACTTCGAGTCGGTGTGCTCCTTGAGTTCGGTCATGCGACCGGTGTCGAGGTCCTTGATCTGCATCTGCACGAACGCGCGGCGGTCGTTGCGCAGGATGTTCCACCAGATCACGGTGGCCATGCGGCCTTCGTAGCGGACGAGGGTTCCAGGGCGGAGTTCGAGGGCGGAGACTTGCATGTTGGGGCGGGGATGTTGCCGGACGAGGGCGCAGAGGGCAACGGGGGACGGGGCACGGAAAGGGGTGGTGGGAGTTGGATCGCTGGCGCACGGATGCGCGACGGCTTGCTTGACCGCGCCACGCAACCCTCCGACGCTGCGCGGGTCAGAGCCTCACGCGCGGGAGTGCATCCGAGCTGGTGTTCGGCCTGGTCTTCAAAACCTGTGGGGGGTCGCCTTGCGTGGCTCCCGGTGGGTTCGATTCCCATGCACTCCCGCCATTCCCTCGCGACGGTCGCATTCGCGCAGCGATGGGGAACTCCGCGCAGCGATGGAACTCCGCGCGTCGGTGGAACGCGACGAGTCGGCGCATCGCCGCATCTCGCGTGGCCATGCCGCGGGGACGCGGCTGATTGCGATCAGCGACGGCTCGGCGGCTGCGCAACGTGCGCCCGGCCATCGACGATCGCGATCTCCGCAACCACGGGCAGGTGGGCCGATCCGACGTCCGGCCCCAGTTCGCGGCGCGTGACCGCAATGCCGTCGGAGACGAGCACGTGGTCGATCGGGATGCGAAGGGGCCACGGCAGGCGCGCGGGCCACGAGCCTTGGAAGCCGAGGCCTTCCGCGGAATCGCGCAGTCCGAGGACCGCCATCGCTTCGCGCAGCGGCCTGCTCCAGCGCGTGGCGTTGCAGTCCGCGAGCAGGATGCGATCCGGCGGCATGCGCGCGGCCTCGGCCACGAGTTGCGCGAGTCCCTGGTCGCGCATGCGTGCGTAGTCCCGCGAGATCGGCGGCGGCGGGTGCGCAGCCATCAGCGCGAGTCGCGCGCCGTTCCACTCGACGACGGCGAACAGCGCCGTCGAGAACGGCGCGCCGAGCGACGTCGTCCGTTGCTCGAGCAGCGGCAGCTTGCTGAACAACGCGATGCCGAACGGGCTCTCTTCGACGGCCTCCATGCGGTGCGGATAGCGGCCGTGCAGCGGCGCGAGCGTTCGCTGGTGCTCCGTCGTGTATTCGAGCACCGCGAATGCGTCGGGGTCCTCCTGCTCGATCCACGCGCGAAGGCGCTGCGGCGAGCGGTTGCCGACGTAGGCGTTCGCGATCGCCACGCGCAGGCGGGGGCTGTCCGCGCGCAGGCCGCCCGTTGCCGACGGCAGATACAGCGGCGCGAGCGCGTAGGCGGGCAGGGAAGCCGCCGCGACGAGCAGCACGGCGGAGCGCACGCGCAGGCAGAGCAGCATCAGCGCCGCCGCGCCGAGCAGCGCCGCCATGCACGGCAGCGCGAAATGCGATGCAAGGTCGAAGGTCCAGTGCGCGTCGGACCAGAACGGCAGCAGCGCGATCGCCAGCGGCGGCAGCGCGAGCAAGAAGACGCCGCGCGCAAAGCTGCGGCCTCGCTTGCGCGGGAGCGGAGTGTCGGCGGGTTCTGCCACGGCGGCACTCGACCCGAACCCTGCCGCTGGCGCCAGCCTCAGGGGGGCGCGTCCCCGGCCCTGCGGCAACTGAGGGTGGACCGTCGGCGGGCGCGTTTGCATGATGTTCGCCCCCGATGACGGCCTCCCCCGAGCCCACGCGCCAGAAGGCGCTCGCCGAACTGCGCACGTTCGTGGCGCAGTGGTTCCGCGACGGCCGCGAAGAGGGGCTGGAGGCGGACACTCCGCTCGTGACGTCGGGCATCGTCGACTCGGCGGGCGTGGTCGAGGTGATCGAGTTCGTCGAGCGGCAGTTCGGGGTGGCGATCCGCGACGAAGACGTGTCGCTGCAGAACTGCAACACGCTCGCGGGTTGGGCGGACCTCGTGACGAGTCGCATGCCCGGCGTGCACGGTGGCAGCATCAAAACGCCTTGATGCGCGCATCCAGCCCCGCGTGGCCCGCCGTATTTCCCCTCGAAACGGAACCTTCGCTCGCTAACCTGCTCGCTCGAAAAATCCGAGCGCGGACCTGTGTCGAACCTGCTGTTGCCCATCCTTGTTTTCTCCGTCCCGGTGCTGGCCATCGTGCTGTTGGCCATGTCGGGTCGGCGGCTCTCCGGCTCGTGCGGGGGGATGAACAAGGACGGCAATTGCGCTCGCTGCGGCCGGACGGCTGCGGATGGCCCCGCTTCGGACCACGGCCGCGCCTGCCCGTGAGCAGCGCGCGTCCCGCGTGACCCTTCGATCCAAGACCCCCTGATGACGACCCACACGATCCGTCGAGGTTTCGACGTCCGCCTGAGCGGACGGCCCGAACTTGCGCTGGTCGACGCCAACGAACCGCAGTTCGTCGCCGTCGAGACTGCCGAGTTCCCGGGCATCAAGCCCAAGGCCCTGGTCAAGGAAGGCGCCCGCGTCACGACGGGACAGCCGCTGTTCCTCGACAAGCGCGACCGCAAGACCACGTGGTGCTCGCCGGCCACGGGCACGGTCGAGAAGGTCGAGCTCGGCGCGCGCCGCTTCCTGCTGCGCGTCGTCATCAAGGTCGATCCGAAGGACGAGTTCTTCGCATCGCCGAAGGCGCCGAAGAGCGCCACGCGCGAGCAGATGGTCGACGCGATGCAGGCGGCCGGCCTCTGGCCGCTGCTCGTGCAGCGTCCGGTCGGCAAGATGCCGACGCAGGACATCGATCCGGTCGCGATCTTCGTGAACGGCATGGACACCGAGCCGCTTGCGGCCGATCCGGCCTTCGCGACGCGCGGCCAGAAGGACAATCTGCAGGCTGGCGTCGACGCGCTGAAGTGCCTGACGAAGGGCAAGGTCTACGTGTCGGTGCGCGCCGGTGGCGAGCACAACGCGGATCTCCGTTCGCTGCAGGGCGTCGAGGTCCATGAGTTCGCCGGTCCGCACCCCGCGGGCCTCGTCGGCACGCACATCGCGCACATCCGTCCGCTCAAGCAGTCGGAGAAGGCGATCGCCGTGCGCGCGCAAGACGTCGCGATGATCGGCGAGTGGGCGCGCACGGGCCGCTATCCGTGCAAGCGCGTGGTCGCCGTCGGCGGCAGCGACGCACCGGCCCGCAAGTACTTCCGCGTGCGCCAAGGCGCGCCGCTCACGACGGTGTTCGGCGGCGAAGCGCCGAAGGGCGACGTGCGCATCCTCGGCGGCACGGTGCTCAACGGCGCCGCGCTCGCGCCGACGGACTACCTGCCGTTCCGCGCGGCCACGGTCACCGTGATGCCCGAGGGCACCGGCAAGCGCGACCTCTTCGGTTGGGCGCTGCCGCAGTTCGGCAAGCTCAGCGCGAGCCGCAGCGTGTTCAGCTGGCTGTTCCCCAAGAAGGAATACGTGCTCGACGCGCGCCTCAACGGCGGCCACCGCCCGATCGTCAACATCGGCAGCTGGGAGAGCGTGACGCCGCTGGACATCTATCCGAGCTACCTGGTGCGCGCGATCCAGGCCAACGACATCGAAGAGGCCGTCAAGCTCGGCCTGCTCGAAGTGACCGAGGAAGACGTCGCGCTGTGCACGTTCGTCGATCCCTGCAAGATCGACGTCGGCGCCATCGTGCGCCAAGGTCTGGACATGTACGAGAGGGAGGGCTGAGCCGTGCAGTTCTTGCGCAACCTGATCGAGAAGCAGAAGACGCTCTACCACGAGCCCGGCAGCAAGCTGCACAAGGTGTGGCCGCTGTTCGACGCGTTCGAGACCTTCTTGTTCGCGCCGGACTTCCGCGCCGGCAAGAAGCCTGAGAATCGCGTGCACGTCCGCGACTACGTGGACCTGAAGCGCGTGATGAACACGGTCATCCTCGCGATGTTGCCGTGTCTCCTCTGGGCGATCTGGAACGCGGGTGCGCAGCACTTCGCGGCGATCGACTCGGTGATGAAGTCCGGCAAGATGGCTGCGGACGGCTACGTCCTGGGCTGGCTGCAGTCGATCCTCGGCGCGCCGGACCTCGCGGCGGTCTCCGCCTTCGACAAGGTCGTGTTCGGCCTGCAGCGCATGCTGCCGATCCTGATCGTCAGCTACGGCGCCGGCCTCGGCATCGAGATGACGTTCTCGGTGATCCGCAAGGAAGAGGTCAGCGAGGGCTACCTCGTCTCCGGCATGCTCATCGCGCTGATCGTCCCCGCGTCGATCCCGCTGTGGCAGCTGGCGATCGGCGTCGCGCTGTCCGTGATCCTCGGCAAGGAGGTCTTCGGCGGCACGGGCATGAACATCTTCAACCCGGCGATGCTGGTGCGCGCGTTCCTGTTCTTCGCGTTCGCCGCGCAGATGTCGGGTGACATGGTGTGGGTGGCCGGCAACGGCGGCCCTGCCAACGTCCCCGGCTTCCTCGTCGACGGCTACTCGGCGCCGACTGCGCTCGCGGTCATCAAGTCGTCCACGACGAACGCCAGCGAGGCGCTCGCGGCCTACGGCAACGGCGCCTACAGCCACGAGAACCTGTTCCTCGGCAACATCCCCGGCAGCGCCGGCGAGATGAGCAAGCTCGCGGTGCTGCTCGGCGCCGCGTGGCTGGTGATCACCGGCGTCGGCAGCTGGCGTACGATGGTCGGTGGCGTGCTCGGCCTGCTGGCGAGCGCGTTCCTCCTGACCACGCTGTCGGGCGCGACGACCGGCCCGCTGTCCCTGGCCTGCTGGGAGCACCTGCTCTGCGGCGGCTTCCTGTTCGGCATCGTCTTCATGGCGACCG
>CAZEQF010000269.1:0-5896 GCA_964514315.1 uncultured Singulisphaera sp.
ACCAGGACCTTCTGTGGGAGGCTCTCGGCCGCCCGCACCGCGTCTCGGTGCCGCTCGGCCACTACTCCGCAGCGCTGGCCCTCGATCCGCTGGTCAGTTCGATCGCGGACTTCTTCGACGATCGCCGCAGCCGCCTGGCCGTCGCGGGCGCAGCATCGACTGCGCCCTGAAGGCACGCCGAGATCTCGCCATGTCCCGGGGAGTCCCGCGTGCCCCTTGCGCGTCTTGGCCGCCCTCCGTTTCATTGCCGCCGTCCTGCAACCTTTCTTCGATTCCATGGTCCTTCGTCACGACTTCCTGCGCGCAGTCTCTGCGCCCGCCCTCTTCCTCGCCCTCGCAGCGGCCCTTCCGGCCCAACTCCCCGGCGGCCTCCCGGGCCTCGGCGGACAAGAGGCCCCGGTCGCCCCGCCGCGGTCGCCGGCCGAGAAGCTGGACGACCTCAAGCGGGAGATCGAACGCCTGAAGGCTGAGATCCAGTTCGCGCAGACCCGCACCGAACTCGGCGTTGCGCCGATCAAGGACCGTCTCCAGAAGCGCACCTTCGCGCCGCGCGCGATCGACGCCGGCACGAGCACGGCGGCAGCTCCCGCCCCAGCCATTCCGCAGAAGCCGCAGCCGGCGCGTCGCATGACGTCGGAAGAGCAGGAGAAGTACCAGGGCGACGTGATCATGGTCGTCCAGGGTCGCGCGATTCGCAGCAGCGACTTCCAGCCGCTCGTCGACTTCCTCGGCACGGTCAAGGACGCCGGCGACCTCACGACCCGCGAGCAGCGCGTCGCGATGGAACTGGTCCGCCTCGAGGCCGTGCTCGGCTCGTTCGAGGAGTCGCAGGTCGAGGCGAAGCAGCAGATCGACGCCGCCAAGAAGGAACTCGACGAAGGCAAGGCCTGGACCGAGGTCCAGAACCGCTACGGGCGCGGCCCGAACATGGCGCAGGAAGGCCGCATCCAGGTCTCGCACTATTCGCCGCTCGGCATCGAGGTCGAACGCGCGGCCTTCACGACCGAGAAGGGCAAGGTGACAGGTCCCGTCCGCGCCGCCACGGGCTACGCGATCCTCGCGATCGACGGCATGACCAAGTCCGACACCGACGCGGGCGACGTCGTCGACGCGCGCATGATCTTCATCCCCTACCACGGCGATCCGGGCGACATGGACAAGGTCCGCGCCCAGGCGATCACCGGCCAGGTCGATCTCGTCGTCCGCGACGACGCCGCGATGACGAAGCTGCCGGCCTCGTTGCGCCCGGCCATGCCGCAGCAGGCGGGCCCGAAGCGCGAGCTCGACACGGACATCGCTCCGACCGGCAACCCGAAGAAGTGAAGACTGGCGGCGGGAACCCTTCCCGCCCAAACTGCGCAGACAGCCGCGGCCTCTGGCCGCGGTTTCGTTTTCGGCGGGGTCCCCACTCCGCCGAGGCCCGCGCAACCTGATCTGCAACCCTAGGGAGGCCCCATGCCGAGCATCCGCCGCAGCGGCGGCGCCGTGTTGTTCTTCTGGGACGGCAAGCTGCCGCGTCCAGACGAAGAGGCGTTCGCCGAGGCGCTGAACAAGCGCCGATTCCGCACCATCGAAGACGCCGCCAGCGAGGAGATCTCCGCTGGCTGGGTCACGGCCGTCGACCCGACCGGCGACTCGTTCGCGCCCGAGGACATGGACGCGGGGGCCGCGACGTGGATCCGCTTCCGCATCGACAAGAAGCAACTGCCGCGGAAGTGGCTGCAGATCCACCGCGACGTCGCAGAGAAGGCCAAGGGCAAGAAGCTCTCCGCCAAGGAGCGCCGCGAGCTCAAGGACGACCTCATGGACAAGCTGCTGCCGCGCGTGCTGCCTGCCATCAACATGGTCGACGCGCTGCTCTACCACGACCGCAAGACGATCGTCCTGCTGAACACGAGCAAGACGGTGTCTGAGACGTTCCAGAAGCTGTTCTTCGAGTCGTTCCAGCTGCCGCTCGAGATGGCGGACCCGCTGCGCCTGGGCTTCCGGGCCGGCTTCGACGCCGACACGCAGCACTCGCTGCAGCGCGCCGAGCCGATCCGTTGGTTCCGTGAGGGCCAAGGCAAGCAACGGCAGGACGCGAACGCAGACATGGATGACGCGGAGGCGCTCGCATGACCACCGAACCGAAGCGCGCCCCGAGCGGCGCGGAGACGCACGGCTTCCTCGGCGAAGAGTTCCTCACCTGGCTCTGGTTCCGTTGGGAGACCGAGGGCGGCGAGTTCCATCTGCCTGGTGGCCGCGTCGTCGGCGTCGCGCTAGACGACTTCCTGACCTTCGCCGCCCCCAGCGACGACGAGACGGAGCAGACCCTTCGCCACGGCCTGCCGACGCGGACGGAAGAAGCGCGCACCGCGCTTCGCCAAGGCCGCCGCCTGCGCCGCGCGCGCATGATCCTCGCGGAAGGGCCGCGCCAGTGGTCCGTCACGGTCGACGGCGCCACGATGCGGCTGTCCGGCGCGAAGCTGCCGGATGACGCCGAGGAATGCGAATCCGAGGCCGATCGCACGGCGGACCGCGCCGCCAACTGGCTCGCGCTGCACGAGCTCGTGCACAGCCTCTACAGCATGTTCCTGAAGGCCCGCCTCGCGCCCGACTACCGCAAGTCTGCGGGCGAGAAGCAGGCGCAGTGGATGCAGAAGTAGCGCAGCGCCGACGCGCGGGCCGTTCGCCGCTCAGGCGGTGGCCTGCGCCGTCTCGACACGCGCGACCGCGGCGCCAGCTCGCGTGAAGGCTTCAGCGAGCCCCGCAGCTGCGCGCTCCGTGCGGCCCGGCATGCCGGCGTCGCACCCCCATACCACGGCAAGCACGCGCGTCGTCTCCGGCCGCGTCTTGGTGCGCTGCGCGTCCTTCACGGCGTTCGCGCACGGCCCGTCTTCGTCGTGCAGGCACACGAGCCCGGCGAGGTCGATGGTCTGCCCGCCTGCGTTGAAGACGTATGCTTTGCCTTCGCCGCAACTCGCCACCGACAGCGCGCCGCGCAGGAGGTCGCGGTCGACGACGCTGATCGGCAAACCCGAAGCGAGCGACGCATGGTTGCCCGCATCGACGGCGACATTGATCTGCGGCCAACGCCCTTCCGCCAATGCCGTCGCGAGATACTCCGACGAAGGCTTGCCGCGGCCCGTCGGCCGATAGCCCTTCTGGCGCAGCATGTCGCGGACTGCGGTGCGCAACTCCGGCGAGGTGTCCGGCGGAGCAACCGGAACCGGCATCGCGCCGAGTGCGCCGAGAGGTTGCGGGAAGTCCGCGGCCAGCGCGAACACGACCAGGCCGGGCAGCGACTCGCAGCGCAGCGTTGCGGTCATCGAACGTTCTCCGGCATGCGCGCGAGCGCCGAACGATGCAGCGCGGCGATCAGTTCGCGCTCGCTGCGGAACACCTCCGGCCGCGCCCCGCCGCCCACGGCGACCTCGGGCTCCCCGTTGTCCCGCTTCATGAGGTCCGGCGCGTCGAAGGGCTTCTGCCAATGGCCCTGCAGGCGATGCGACCAGATCTGGGCCCCGGTCTCCGTCGACAGGAGGCGCCACGTGAGATCCCAATTCGCGGACGAGAAGCGGTCCGCGCCGTCCGATTCCCACGCGTCGATTTCCAACCGCAACACCGCATCGACTCCGACCTGTTGCTGCAGCCGGCGGAGCGCATCGGGCTCGGGTTCCACGGTGTCGAGCACGCCACAACGCTTCGCGAGATCGAACCCGGCGCCGAGCGGGAGCGCGCGATACCCACGCGCGACGATGGCGCGATCGGCGCCGAACGCGAACTCCCGCGCATCCAGCGCGAGCCCTTCGCGGCGAGCGACCGGCGGCAACACGAGCACCGAGGACGGCGCAGGCCCGTCGAACGGCTTCTGCGCAACGGAGCCGAAGCCGCACGCCGAGGCAACCAGCGCGAGCGCCACTGCCATCAGGAAGCGGCCGCTGCGCGCGCCCGTCACTCCATCTCCAGCAGCAATGCGCCGCCGGCAACCGCCTCGCCGACCTTGCACAGGACGCGAGAGACCTTGCCGTCGGACTCGGCGGCGAGCGGGTTCTGCATCTTCATCGCTTCGAGCACGGCGAGCGTCTGGCCCTCCTGGACCGTGTCGCCTTCCTTGACCTTGACGGCCACCACGATGCCCGGCATCGCAGCGCGGAGCTCGCGCTTGCCCGAGGCCTTGTGGCCTGCGGCGGCATGCGCCGCGCGCTCGCGGTCGTCCTCGACGTGGACGACGAAGCGTTCGCCGACGAGCTGCAGCGCAACCTGTTCGCGCTGCACATCCGCGAGCACGTCGTAGCTCTTGCCGTCGACGAGCATCGAGAACAAGGCGCCGTCGCCGATCAGCGAGAGGTCGAGGTCGTAGACGCGATCCCCGCTCGTGCAGACGAGACGGTCGCCACGGCGAACGAACGAGAACTCGCGTTCTTCGCCGTCGAGCTTGCACCAGTACTTCATCAGAAAGCCCTCCGATGGCTGTCGGCGCGGCCGAGCAAGGCCCAACGCGGAGCCGACGCAGCATGCGCGGCGGCGCTGGCGGCCGACTGGGCGCCTGCGCGTTCGGCGCCGAGGAACCGAGCCGCGGCAGCGGCCAGCATCGCGAGTTCCCGTCGATCCGCAGGCGGCCCCTTCGCAACGCGCTCGAGGATGCCCGTGTCGTAGTCGCCCGAACGGAACTCCTCGCTGCGCAGCGTGCGCAACGCGACCGGCGCCGACGTGGCGACACCGACGATGCGAAGCTCGCGCAGCGCTCGTTCCATGCGCGCGATCGCGTGCGCACGGTCTTCGCCGTGGACGATGAGCTTGCCGAGCATCGAGTCGTAGAACGGCGTCACTTCGAGCCCGCGATACATCGCCGAATCGAGCCGCACGCCAGGACCGCCCGGCACGTTGAGCCGCGTGACCTTGCCGAGGCTGGGGAAGAACGTCTGCGGATCCTCCGCGTTGATGCGGACCTCGATCGCGTGGCCGCGCGGCGAGCCAGGGGGCGTGAGCGGCAGGCCTGCGCCGACGCGGATCTGCTCCTTCACGAGGTCGACGCCGAAGCGCATCTCCGTGACCGGGTGCTCGACCTGGAGACGCGTGTTCATCTCCAGGAAGTAGAACTTGCCCTCCGACCACAGGAACTCGACGGTGCCCGCGCCGACGTAGCCGACGGTGCGCGCGAGGTCGCACGCGGCCTTCTCCATCGCCGCGCGCAGTTCCGGCGAGAGCACGGGACACGGCGACTCTTCGACGAGCTTCTGGTGGCGTCGCTGCACCGAGCACTCGCGCTCGCCGTAGGCCACGACGTTGCCGAGCTTGTCGGCCATGACCTGGATCTCGACGTGGCGCGGGCGCGTGACGAACTTCTCGAGGTAGACACGGCCATCGCCGAACGCGCTGACCGCCTCGGCGCTCGCGAGCGAGAACGCTTCGGCGAGCCCCTTCTCGTCGCGCACGATGCGGATGCCCTTGCCGCCGCCGCCGGCAGCGGCCTTGAGCATCACCGGATAGCCGATGTCGCGCGCGGCTGCTGCGAGACGAGGCTCGTCGATGTCCTCTTGGAGACCGGGGACGAGCGGCACGCCGGCCTTGTATGCGATCTTGCGGGCCTCGACCTTGTCGCCCATCGCGAGGATGGCCTTGGGCGGCGGGCCGAGGAACTCGACGCCGGCGTCCTTGCAGGCAGCCGCGAAGTCCTCGTTCTCGCTCAAGAAGCCGTAGCCAGGATGCACCGCATCGGCCCCGGACTTCTTGCACGCGTCGATGACCTTGCCGATGTCGAGATAGCTCTCGCTCGGCTTGCTGCCTCCGAGGTGCACTGCATGCGACGCGCGGCGCACGTGCAGTGCGTTGCGGTCGGCGTCGCTGAACACGGCGACGGTCTCGATGCCCATCTCCTGGGCGGTGCGGATCACGCGCAGCGCGATCTCGCCGC
>CAZEQF010000270.1:0-5883 GCA_964514315.1 uncultured Singulisphaera sp.
CTCCGAGGTGTTGCCGATTCCCGTGACGCTGGTGTCGATGTCGACCTGGCTGGTCGGCGCAGCCGTGGTGTGGGTGTCCTGGGCCATTTGCGCGATCTGCGGGCTCGAGGTCGCCTCGATGCAGCTCAGCTGGAACATGCTGATGCTGCCAGTCGTGCTGCTGATCCAGTTCGCGATGATCCTGGGCATCGGCCTGTTCCTCGCGAACCTCTACGTGTTCGTCCGCGACATCCGGCACATCTGGGGCATCGTCACGATGGTGTGGATGTTCCTGAGCCCCGTGTTCTGGGTGCCGTCGACGGTCGTCGAGAAGCTCGGCCAGGAGACGGCGGACCTGCTGTTCGCGTGCAATCCTGCCTACTCGCTCGTGATGTCGCAGCGCATGGCGCTCGGAGCGACGGACGCCGTGGTCGAGGGCGGGCAGGCGCTTGTTTTCGGCGACTTCTGGGGCCACCTCGGCGTCTCGGCGGCCTGGGCGGTGGTCTTCATGCTGGTCGGCTACAGCACGTTTGTGAGCCGAAAGCACAAGTATTCGGACCTCGTCTGACCTTCTGTCCGCTCGGGGGTTGGGCTGCGTGCCAACCCTGGTAAAGTGCCGTTTTCGGCCCGCCGGGCCCATTCGGCAGCACTTGGGTGCCCACGGTTTTCGGGGCGATCTCAGGTCGCCGGAGCAAATCGTCCAAGACTCTCCACAGGACGACCGTTGCGTCCGGGGTTGCCGATCCGTATAACGCTCGGCCCTTTCGTTCCTAGACTGCGCGCACGCGACCACGATCGATGACCCTTGGCATCCTTGGCAAGAAGCTGGGCATGACCCAGATTTTCCGCGACGACGGCACCTGCATCCCCGTGACGGTGGTGCAGGCCGGACCCTGCCGCGTCCTGCAGGTCAAGATGGTCGCCGCGGGGGAGCACCCCGAAGGCCATCGCACCAGCACCGGCAACCGCGGCAAGAAGAGCGGCCGCCACGAGCGCGCACGCGCTGCGGACGGCTACTACGCCGTGCAACTCGGCTTCGACGAGCGCCCCGCGCGCACGAGCAGCAAGGCTGCGCTCGGCCACGCGAAGAAGGCGGGCCTCGACGCCACGCGCCGCTTCGTCCGCGAGTTCCGCCTCGGCGATGCTCCGACGGTCAAGCCGGGTGAGGACGTCACGGCGAGCCTGCTCGACGGCGTTTCGAACGTCGACGTCGTCGGCACGACCAAGGGTCGCGGCTGGGCGGGCACGATCAAGCGCTGGAACTTCCACCGCCAGCCCACTTCGCACGGTAACTCGCTGAGCCACCGCACCGCGGGCGGCCTGGGTCGCCAGCACTCGATCAGCAAGGGTGTGCCGAAGGGCAAGAAGATGGCTGGTCACTATGGCGTCGAGCGCGTCACGGTGCAGAACCTCGAGGTCATCAAGGTCGATGCCGATCGCAACCTCGTCTACCTGCGCGGTGCGGTCCCCGGCCACAACAACGGCTACCTGATGCTCCAGAAGAGCGTCAAGATCAAGATCAAGCGCTGATCCCGGCGCGGAACCCCGAATCACGCAAGGCACATCATGGCACGCTCTCGTCGCAAGAACGGCGGTCCGACCCGCGACCGCTTCAAGAAGAAGAAGCTCGGCAAGGGCTTCCTGGCCAACCGCGCTGAGGTTGTGGGCAGCCGCCCCGTCCTCCGGATCACCGAGCCCGAAGCGGGCGACGCTTCGGCGCAGAAGAAGGGCTGAGGCCCATCGCGGGCGGCTCGGGGTTTCCTGACGCCGCCCGGACACACGCCCCTCGCGCATGACCGCGTTCGAGGTTGACGTGGTCGTGGCCGGCGGCGGCGCCGCTGGCCTCTTCGCTGCTGCAGCTGCTGCTTCGCGCGGCCGTAGCGTTGCGCTGCTCGAAAAGAACGAGCGCCCAGGACTCAAGATCCTGATCAGTGGCGGCGGTCGTTGCAACGTCACGACGACGCGCAGCGGCAAGGACCTGGAGCGGCAATACGGCGAACGTCGCGGCCGATTCCTGCGGCACGCGCTGCACAGTTTGCGCCCCGTCGACGTGATCGACCACTTCCAGGCGCTCGGCGTCCCTCTGCGCGAGGAGGACCTGGAGAAGATCTTTCCGGTCTCGCAGAAGGCCCGCGACGTGCTCGAGGCGCTGTTGCTCGATTGCCGCGTGAAGGGCGCGCGACTGCGGACGAACGAGCCCGTGCGCGCGATTGCTCGGGTCGGCGAGCGCTTCGCCGTGTCGACGCCGAGCGGCCAGTGGCTCGCGCAGAGCGTCGTGCTCGCGACGGGTGGGCTCAGCTACCCGAAGACTGGCGCGACCGGCGATGGGTATGCGTTTGCGCGCGCATTCGGCCACACGGTGACCACGACGGTGCCTGCGCTCGCGCCCTTGTCCGTCGACGAACCGTGGATCCGCGAACTGCAGGGCATCGTGCTGCAAGACGTCGAGATCGCCGCGCTCGACGCCGAGGGGCGCGTCGTGAACCGGCGCACGCGACCGATCCTGTTCACGCACAAGGGGCTCTCGGGCCCGGCGCCGATGGACCTCGCGGGCGACATCGAGGAGCGCCACGGTGGTTTCGTGCGGTTCGATTTCGCGCCGGCCAAGACGCCGGAACAACTCGATGCCGAGTGGCTCGAATCCGCGCGCTACCACGGCAAGCGCAACGCGGCCTCGCTGCTGCCTGCGTCGTTGCCGGAGCGCGTGCGGTCGGCGCTGTGCGCGATCGCCGGCTGCGCCGACACGACGCTCGCGAACCTCGATCGCGGCGCCCGACAACGGCTGGTGCGCGCGGTCAAGGACCTGCGCATCCGCTGTGCCCGCAGCCTCGGCTTCGACCATGCGGAAGTGACGCGCGGCGGCATCTCGCTCGACGAGGTCGATCCGAAGACCATGGAGTCGCGATTGCAGAAGGGGCTGTTCCTCTGCGGCGAGATCCTGGACGTCGACGGCCCGATCGGCGGGTTCAATTTCCAGGCGGCGTTCGGCACCGGCAGGCTTGCCGGCCTGAACGCCTGACGCAGCCGCGATGCTCGGCGACACGATCTTCGCCACTGCGAGCGCCCCGGGTTCCTCGGTCCGCGCCGTGTTGCGCCTTTCGGGTCCGCAGGCCTTCGCCGCGGCGGAGGCCGCGCTCCATCGTTCGTTGCCGCGCGCGCGCTGCTCGTGCGACGGGCAGGTAACGGTCGCGGGATTCGGCGCCGAAGCATTCGCGCTCTGCATGCCGGGGCCGCAGAGCTACACCGGCGAAGACTGCATCGAACTGCATCTTCCCGGCAGCCCGGCGCTCGTCGCCGAAGTGTGCGCGCAGATGACGGCGGCCATCGGCATCGGACTTCGGAGCGCGTTGCCGGGCGAGTTCACTGCGCGCGCGTGCCAGAACGGGCGCATGGACCTCGCGCAGGCCGAAGGCGTGCTGATGCTCGTGCACGGCGCCAGTGTCCGCGAGGCCGCGCGCGGCGCCGCGTGGCTCGCGGGCGGACTTTCGGCTGCGGTCGCGCGCGTTCGTGGCCTGGCGCAGGACGCGCTCGCGCTCGTCGAGGCTGGGCTCGACTTCGAGGCGGGGGAGACCGGCGAGGTCGAAGAGGCCGCGTGGCGTTCGCCGCTGGTGGCGGCGTTGCGCGAGGTCGATGCGCTCGTGGCCGAGTTGCCGCAGGCCGTCGCCGGCGGCGAGGCGTTGCTGCTCGGCGCGAGCAACGCGGGCAAGTCGTCGTTGTGCAACGCGCTCGCTGGCCGGGCCGCGACGATCGTGGATGCGAGCCGGGGCACGACGCGCGACGTCGTGCGCGTCGAGCTGCCGTCCGGCGGCGCATTGTGGGATGCGCCTGGCGATCTGCGCGACGCCGGCGAAGTGGACCAGGCTGCGCTGCGGTTGCGCGACCGCGTCGGTGGCCGTGCGGCCTGTGCGATCGTGGTGGTCGACCCAGCTGCGGATCCGATGCCGCTCGCGACGAGCTTGCCTTGCCTCGCGGTGGTCTGGACGAAGCGCGACCTCGCCTTGGAGGTCCGCGATGCAGTGCGCGAGGGTCTGCGGCGCGCGGCGCCGTTCGCTGCGTCGGCCCCCGAGTTCTTCGTGAGCTCGGCGACGGGCGAGGGCATTGCCGAACTCTCCGCGTTCTTGCAGCGGCACGTGCGCGCCGGGACGGCCGACGCGGGCGAGCCGGTGCGCCATTCGCTCGTTGCCGCCGCTGACGGGCTGCGCCGGGCAGCGGCTTCCTCCGAGCCAGAACTCGTGAGCCAAGACGTCCAGGAGGCGCTGCGTCGGCTCCAGGAAGTGGACGGAGCCCACGGCGTCGACGATCTGCTCGACCGCATCTACGGTCGCTTCTGTCTCGGCAAATGACGCGGAATCGACGGAAACCCGCAAATGGCGCAGGTTTCGCGGGGATCGGGCTTTGACACACCATTCCTGGTGTCGCTAAGGTCGACGCCTTCGCGCCCGGCCCAATCGCCTGGGGTCAGCCAGGCCATGGTCGCCGGCGCGAGCAGGTGCCCATGCGCTGTCCCTACTGCAAGGCCGACAACGACCGCGTGATCGACTCGCGCGCCAGCGCCGATGGCTTCGCCATCCGCCGGCGCCGCGTCTGCGCGGACTGCGGTCGCCGCTACACCACCTACGAGCGCGTCGAGACGGCGCCGCTCCGCGTGGTGAAGAAGAACGGCGAGCGCGTCGCGTTCGACCGGCAGAAGGTGCTCAGCGGGATGATCCGTGCATGCGAGAAGCGGCCGATCTCCCTCGAAACGCTCGAAGTGGTCTCGGACCGCATCGAGCGTCAGTGCATGGAAGCCTTCGACAAGGAGGTGCCGAGCAAGGTCATCGGCGGCCTCATCATGCAGGAGCTGCGGCAACTCGATCAGGTGGCATACGTCCGATTCGCGTCGGTCTATCGCGAGTTCAAGGACGTGAGCCAGTTCCTCGAGGAGCTGAAGCCGATGCTCGAGAAGCGACGGGAGGGCGGAGACGATGAAGCGGCGGTCAGAGCATCTGGTTCGGAAGCGTGATGGCAGGATGGAGTTCTTGCGCGCGACGAAGCTCGCGCGCTCGATCCACCTTGCGCTGAAGAGCGTCGGCGTCGACGAGGATTGGCGCGCGCTCGATGTGACCACTGCGGTGCTCGCGGGCTTGCGCTCGCGACGCGAGCAGGTGCTCGTCGACGGCGCCCCGGTGCTCTCGACGCAAGAGCTCGCAGCAGCCGTGCAGGGTGTGCTCGTGGCCAATGGCCACGCGGCCGCCGCGGTTTCGTTCGAGTCGACGCAGCGCGAACGCGAGCTGCGTCGCGCGATGTTGTCGTTGGGCGGCCGTGGCCTGTCGATCGTGAACGAAGGTCCGGTGGCGCTGCCGCCGGTGGGTTCGTCTGGTTCCAACCGTCTGGCGAAGGACTGATCCATGCGCCTCAAGCGTCTCGTCGCCCGCGGGTTCAAGTCGTTCGCCGACCGCACCGAGTTCGAGTTCGACTCGCGGCTCACCGGCATCATCGGCCCCAACGGCTGCGGCAAGTCGA
Organism: uncultured Singulisphaera sp.; assembly: GCA_964514315.1. Taxonomy (GTDB): domain Bacteria; phylum Planctomycetota; class UBA1135; order UBA1135; family UBA2386; genus SXPK01. The sequence goes on from CAZEQF010000270.1 coordinate 5,482, forward strand.
ACGTCGTCGACGCCATCAAGTGGGTGCTCGGCGACCAGCGCGCCAAGAGCCTGCGCGGCACCGAGATGACCGACGTCATCTTCAAGGGCGCCGAAGGCCGCGAGGCCATGGGCATGGCCGAGGTGACGATCACGTTCGAGGATCCCGAGGGGAAGCTCGAAGGCCGCACCGAGATCGACATCTCGCGCCGCCTCACGTTGGAGAAGGAGTCGACCTATCTGCTGAACGGCACCGAAGTGCGTCTCAAGGACGTGCGCGACGTGCTGCTCGACACGGGCCTCGGCACCGGCGGCTACTCCGTGATGGAGCAGGGCCGCATCGACGCGGTGTTGTCCGCAAACCCCGAAGCGCGCCGCGCGATCTTCGAGGAAGCGGCCGGCATCTCGCGCTTCAAGCTGCAGA
>CAZEQF010000271.1:0-5847 GCA_964514315.1 uncultured Singulisphaera sp.
GGCCGCGTTCGCGACGTTGGACTCGCCCGAGATGTCCTCCATCGTGCTCTCCACGATGACGCGGACCACGGCGTTGTTCGGCAGCACGCCAACCGGACGCAGAACGACCGTCGAGCCGGCGAGGCCGTTGCTCTCGAGCTCGACGTCAGCCGGGATCCACGTGGCGATCGGGTTGCCCGTGACGTAGTCGTCGTACTCGAGGAAGACTCGGCCGCGGTTCACGCTGGAGCGGACGCGCGGGTCCGTGTCGAGCGCCGTCGGGACGTTGCCGCTGTTCGGGTTGAGGGCCTGGTCGAAGGTCAAACGGACCTCGACAGGCGGGGAGCCGAACTTGTTCAGCGAGACAAGGTTGTTCTCGGGAGCGGGAGTGATCGCGAAACCCGTCTTGCGCGGGCCGCCCGCCTTCACGTTGCGGAACAGTTCCGTCGGCGTCGTGCCGTCCGCCGTGGTGAACCGGTAGGTCTGCGGGTTGCTGATGCCCTTGCCCGTCGTCGACAACAGAACCGAGTTGTTGCGACGGTCGCCACCGACGAGACGCACGAGGTAGTTACGACCCGGGCGGAAGCCGCCGTTGTCGTAGTTGTCGTTCGTCGGCAGCGTCGGCACGAACAGCAGGCGGCGACCCGGAGCCGCGTCACCCGGCCGCGTCGCGATCTCGAAGTGGCCCGTGGGCTGCTCCGCGATCGGATTGTTGTTCAGGTCGAGCACCGAGAAGCTCACCGAGTCCAGGTTGGCGCTGCGGATGTCAATCGGCGTCGAGAAGTCGAACCGGATCGGATCGTTGAGGAAGAGCCGACCAGCGTTCAACGGTTCGGTCGACACCACGTCGAACGTCCCGGAGGACACGGAGCCAGTGTCGCTCGAGCCGCCGGAGCAGGCCGCTGCGGAAGCAGCGAGAGCGAGGAGGAACGAAGTCCGCAGGTTGGAGAGTGGGTTCATGGCACTTGGTCTTGCCAGCCAGTGGCAACTGGCAGGATCTCGGAACGTTGCAGAAGACTACTTTGAGCGGCGGGAAGGGCGGGATCAGCTCGCGGCGGGCGTCATTGGCCGCGCTGGAACCGGTAGGAAAGGACGAACGTGTCGATCGCCGGAGACACCGGTGGCGACGCGTCGATGTTGTTGCTCATCAGGTAACGCCAGTTCACGTAACGGACGTCCGTCGGCGTGAATCCCTCATTGGGACCGTTGAAGCGGGCCAAGAAGGCGGAGTCGAAGAGCTGGTTCGGATCGAGCACGTAGGTCGTGACGGTCCGGTTGTAGAAGTAGGTCCACCAGTTGCGCGCGACGCCGGCAGACTGGCGGTCGTCGAACTTGCGGATGTGGGCGTCGCAGGCCTTGAACGGGTCCAACGGGAAGTTGGTCGCGTTGGTCTGCAACTGGGCCGTGAAGGCCGCCGGGTAGACCGACTGGCCAGTGCCCTGCGCCCATTCGCGCCAGTACCACGGATCGCTGTCGACCTGACCAGCTGCACGGAACTGCGCGATCACCGACGTGCCGCCAGGCAGCGAGGTCGAAGGCGGATCGAACTCGTAGAGGAAGCGCGGCCGGATGCCCGACGGGACGCTGATCGTGCCGTTCTGCGGGTTGGTGAAGTACGGGCCGAGGCGCGAGTCCGCGAAGCCGTTCGGCACGCGGTGCGGGTTGTAGAGGTCGATGAAGCCGTTCGTGACGACGCTCGCCCTCTTCAGGAAGTCGATCATCACCCAGTAGAAGGTGTTGTCGCCTGGGATCGTCGTGCCGCCGACGCCCAGCGGCGGAGGCGGCGCGTAGCCACCTTGGCCCGTGGGCGAGGCCGTGGGCTCGCGGCAGATCGGGTTGAGGTTCGGGAACGGCGGACGGCCGGCCGAATACATGCGGAAGTTCGGCGTGTTGCTCGACTGCAGCGCCACCGACGTCTGCCAGCCCGTGAGGCCGAAGGCGATGTAGCCGTTGCCAGCCGGCAGCTGCGACGAGTCACACTCGACGAGGAAGTCGGCGAGCAGCGGCAGCGCCACGCTGCCCAGCAAGCCTTCCGTCGAACGGTCCTGCGTCGTGTCCACGCGGATGAAGTAGTTGTTGCCGCTGTGCCAGAACCCGTTCAGGAACGTGATCGGCCCTGCGGCACCGTTGTCCTGCACCGCGCGGCGCGCGACGCCGTGATTCCACGGCGAGAGGATCCACGGCAAGAAGCTGATCGCCGTGTTGTTCACGTCCGAACCGATGCCGCACGTGCCGCCTTGCTCCACCGTCGTCTCGTCGCGGTAGACGAAGTAGGGACGCTTGAACGTCGGCAGCGGCAGGTAGCGGTTGCGGCCGTTCGGCTCGAACACCACCTGCTGGCCATCGATGCGAAGGTTCGACGGGGTGTTCGTGAACGCGTTGTGCGGCGCCGGGCGCGTGTCGACTTGCGCAGTCGCCGTGTTCGCACGGAGGTTGCGCACGTAGTTGTCCTCGAACGTCGGCACGAGGCCCGAGTCCGGGAAGGTCGGCAGCGCGCCGAAGTTGCCGACGCACGGTTCCGGGCGACGCTCGCTGTGCCCGAGGCGCAGCGACACCTTGTCGAATTCGTCGAACTCGATCGGCGAGCCCGTGAACGGGGCCCAATACATCTGCTCGATGTCGAGGTTGAAGTCGAACGGGTCCGTGCGCGACAGGCTCAGGTCCACTTCGCGCCAGACAGTCTGGAGTCGGCAGCCGTAGGGATTGAACGGGTTCTGCAGACCCTGGCCCAGCGGCGCGGTCGCCGTGTTGCTGGCGATCTGCTGCTCACCCGCAGCCTGCTCCGGGCACCAACGCAGGATCGAGCTCTGCGGATCGACGGGCGACTGGTTGATGTCGTCCGCGATGCGGCGCAAGCGCGACGTGGGACGCCCCTCGATGCGGCCGTCGACGCGCGAGAACGCGCCGAACACGTCCGCCAGCGGTGTCGCGCGGGCATTCGGCGTGGCGCCGTTGCCCTGCACTTCTTCCGGCAGGTAGATCGACGGGTTCTCGTCCTCGTCGATGTCGTTGTTCGTGCGGACGATGTAGACCGCGAGGTTGTCCTCGAACTGCGGGCGGCCGGCGGCCGAACGCGTGTCGAGCGTGAACGGAATCACGAGGCCACGAGCCCGGTTCGGGTCGTTGGTCTGGAGGTCGACCGGGTTGCCCGCGAGGTCGCGAATGCCCAGGTCGCCCGCGATGACGTGCAGGTAGTAGGGACGCGGACCGTCCTGACGCATCGCCGCGTCGAGGTAGAAGCCCTGCGCCGGCTGCAGGCGCAACGTGGTCTGCGAACCGTCCTCGTCGAGCACGCGCGAGCCGATCAAGTGCGGCGTGCGGAACTTGGCGAGCTTGAACGACGACGGCGCCATGCCGATGCCGGCCGGAGCGCCCGTCGCATCCGCGACACGCCAAGGCCGGGTCGCGATGAACTGGTCGATCTCGTTCTGGTCGACGAGGTTCCGCGTCGCGAAGTAGAAGGTGTCCGCCGACTTCACGCTGCCGTCCACGTCGACGGGCTTGGTGAATCGGATGACGGCGCCGGCGAACGGCGAAATGTTCTCGTTCGGCTGGCTCGGAGTGCCGTCGAACTGCGGCAACGGCGTCGGCGTGAACAGGCCGAAGTAGCGCGGATCGTCGCCTGCCTTGACCACAGCGCCCGTCGTCGCATCGACGCGGCCACCTTGGTATTCGGTGACGAGCAGCGCGCGCGGCGCGTTCGCCCGGAGCCACGCGTCCAGCTGGGCGGGGTCCTGCGGGAAGTCCGGGCGATTGCTCGGATCCACGGCCTCGAGGCCTGGCACGAAACGCACGGCGACGTCGACGTGCTGCACGGCCGGCTGGCCGAGGTCACCCTCGGGGTCGGCGACGACTTCTGCCGTGCCGACCGGGGCGCTCGCGCCGTCCACGAGGAAACGGATGACGTCGCCTCGATCGATCTCGTGCGCGATGCCGCCCTTGAAGATGCGGACGCGCATCGTCGCGGTGTTCACGCGGTCGACGCGCTCGAGATACATCGGCAGTTCGCCGACGAGGCGCGGCGGCTCGTTGTCGAGCACGAAGCCGCGAGCGAGGTCCGGGCTCGAATCGCCGTTGTTGCCCGAACGGAAGTCGCGAACGATCGAGTTGCGACCCGAGTTGTTCAGGCCCGAGTAAAGGTCCGAACGCAGGCCCGGAACCGACAGCGCGCCTTCGAGGGCGAGCGCAATGCGGATGTTCGCGCCGACGGTGTCAGGCGACGGCGGGAGGCCGGCTGCGTTGTTGCGCGTCTGGTATTGGAGGCCTTCGCTGCCGAGCAGCACGGGATCGAGGATCAGGCTGCGATCCTTGACGACGATGCGCACCGGCAGCGGCACGAAGTTGCCCGGCAACGAGGGGTCGCCGGCAATCTGCAGCAATTGCACGGCTTCCGTGTTGCGCAGGCCCGTCACGCGGCCATCGGCGTCGCGCACGACGAAGAAATCATCCGTGACGTTGAGCTGGCGCGAGAAGGTCAGGCGGATCGCCGAGTTGCGCGGCACCACCGTGTAGGGCCGGCCCGCACTGGCCTGGCCGAACAGCATCGGCGTCACGAGCGACACATCGGCATCCAGATCGTCGAACAGCTGCTGGAAGGGCGGCGTGCCGATCTCGCGCGGGATGAACACGCGCGGCTGCAGCGTGTCCGGATCCGCGCTCAGGAAGTCGTAGCGCACTTCCGTGTCGGTCTTGTTCTCCGACGCAGTGCCGCTGATGCGTTCGTCGCGGATGTCGCGCCCGATCAGGACGTCCTTCTGCACCAACTCGACAGTCTGCCCCTCACTCGTCGTGCGGATGCCATAGACGTCTGCGAGTCGCCCGAACTCGACAGAGTCCACTTGCGTCGTCGCCGTCGTCGAGCCCGTTCCAGCGCCACCGACGGTGCCACCACCGCCGCCGCTGCAACCCGCCATGGCGACGCTGATCGAGAGGAGCCCAAAGGCACGGAGTGCGGCACCGACCGCACTGCGGCCGTTGTTGATGCTTGCCATGTTGTGCACGGAAGTGGGGTTCTTGGGGCAGCCGCGCGCGCAGCTGCGTTCAGATGCTGGTTGCAATGCTTCTCCGCGGGCCAGAGTGCGGATGAAATCGGTCACAAGCAGCATGAAAGCTGAGGAGTTGGATCGGGAATCGCGGACTCCTTGGCAGGGCACGGAAGTCCGCAAGAGGGGCGAACGAGGGGTTCAAGAATCATGCCGAGGAGAGGACAGGCTGCAAGCCTCTCCAAACCCAGTCGATATCGGCACTTGAGGCCTGGGCCTAAAACCGACGCCGAGCGACGCTGCGCAAGACCACCCTCGGACGGTGCGCTTTCGCTCACCCAGCCCCTCGACGCCCGGCCTGGGCGGGCCGTGCCGCCCCCGCCGACCAGCCCGCTGTCCGTTCAGGATTCCGCCCGGACCGAAAAACCAAGGGCCCGGGCCTGCTCTTCGGACTCGAACCAAGCCCGCTCCTCGATCGGGATCCGCTGCAGCAGCTCCGTCCGGGACGGCGCGCACCAACGCTCGCCCTGGTGCCCCAGGAACCGGACCTCCAGCTCGCGCTCGCAGTAGGCGCACTCGAGGCTCGGCCCCTCACCCTTCGCCTGACGCAGGCGGAAGTCGCGCTCGAGGTAACGAACGCCTTCGCCGTTCGTGATGCACTTCTCGTTGCGGCAACGCAGCGGGCTCCGCGAATCGATGCCAGGCGTGGTCGCGCGCTCGGCGCGCGGCGTGGAACGAAGCTCGATGCGACCGAGCAGGTAGGCCATCAACGCCATGCGCATCGGCACGCCGAGTTCCGCTTGCCGGAAGTAGACTGATCGAGGATCCGCGTCGACGTCGTAGTCGATCTCGTCGACGCGCGGCAACGGGTGCATCACGCGCGCGT
>CAZEQF010000272.1:0-5827 GCA_964514315.1 uncultured Singulisphaera sp.
GTACTTTGTACTTGTAATTCAACATTACCGACCGTTGGTGCAACATTCAATGTTCTCGTCCTTGCTGCGGTAGCGCGCGCGCACGAGGCCCTTGCCGACCTCGCTCGCCGCGAACTCCTTCTTGGTTGCCTTGCCGTTCTTGTCCGCGTCGATCGCGAGGAACTGCCGGTCGCTGCCGGGGAACTCGGCGCGCACGAGGATGCCGTCCTTGTCCGCGTCCATGCGCGCGAACGCCTCGTCGAGGAACTTCGTGTCGTCCTGCGCGCGCAGCACAGGCAGCGCGAACAGCGAAGCGACAGCGCAGCAGAGCAGCGGATGGGCGGAGCGCTTCACTTCGACTTCTCCTTGCCGTTGCGCGGCGCGGTGGTCGGCTTCTTCGTCGCGGGCTTCGGCGTCTCGATCGTGCCGTAGCGGCCCTCGGCCTCGCGGCGCACCGGCACCTTTGCTTGGAGCACCTTCTTCATCTCGTCGACGGTGAGGTAGCGGCAGCCTTCGTGGCTGATGTCCTTCTCCCAACGGCCGCGCTCGTCCTGCAAGCGATCGAACGCGAACTCCTCGACGACGAGGTCGCGCACGCCGGATGCGCCGGGCACTTCGGCGAGCGGCTGCAGGCCCGTCGGCATCTTGCTCGCGTCGGCGAGCGTCGCCATGCCGCCGGAGCCGACCGCGAGCACGAACTGCTGCAGGAACGGCGCGTTGTAGGCGCGCACGACCTGCAGGCGTCCCGGCGCGCGGCCGATGCGCAGTCCGTTGCCGGGCGCTGCAGCAGGCGCGAGCGCGTCGCTGACGTCGAACGCGCGCAGCCGATACTGGCGGTTGTCGTCCTGGCCGTATTCCTCGTAGACGAACAGGTAGTCGCGTTCGCGGCTCCTGATGCCGCCGCCCTCGCTGCCGAGGTCGAACTGCGAGTTGAACGCCACGCCGCGGATGTCGCCGCGATCGAAGCGGAACACGCGCTTGTGCAGGTCGCCGTGCAACAGTTGTGGCGCCTTGGGTTCGCTGACGTCGACGAGGCGCACGCCGTCGAGGCCGCACGCGACGGCGACGAGGCTGCGCGCCTGCGTTCGGTCGAGGCGTTCGCCGAGTTCGTCCTTCGCCTTCGTGCGCGAATACTGGAACAACGCGGCCACGTCGGTCGCGTCGTCGGGCCGCGTCGACTCCGCATTGCAGTCGACGTGCGACAGCGCGCGCGGCTTCTGCGGATCGGCGATGTCGACGACGACGAGGCCGCCGGGACCGTCGGCCAGGTAGAGCCACGGCCACTGCACGGTGAGCGAGCGCGCGTCGACGCTCGGCATCGCGCCCGCGAGCTTCGGCTTGTCGGGCTTCTGCAGGTCGAACGGCAGCAATCCACCTGGCCCGTCGGCGACGAACAGGAAGTCGCCTTGCGCGACCATGCGGCGCGGCGCGAGCAGCGCGGGCTCGTTCGACACGATCTTGGGCAGCGCGGGGTTCGATACGTCGACGGTCAGCAGCGCGCCGTCGTCGCACGCGACGTAGGCGTGCGTGGCCTGCCCGCGCACCGCGTCCATGCGCAGCGCCACCGCGCGCGGCGGCGACGGCAGCGGCAACTCGGCGACGAGCGCGCTGCGCGCAGGCTGCTTCTTGTCGAATGCCTGCACGAGCAAGCGGCTGCCGTCGACCGCGAACGCGTATTCGCGCGCGACGCGGTAGTTGGTCGACCCGAGGCCCCACGTGACGCCGGTGCGGTGGCATTCGACGCAGTCGCGCGCCTCGCTGCGCGTCGTGTGCGTCTGGTGCGGCACGAGCGTGACGCCCGACAGGCCTTGCGCGGACACCGGCAGGCCCTGGTCCACGTAGGCGCCGCCGCCTTCGTCGTGGAAGCTGCCGATCGTCGAGAAGCCCACCATGTAGGGCGCGATCTTGCCCTCGTGGTTGTAGCCGAGGCGCAGCTGGTGGAACGTCGCGAAGACCTTCTCCTGCGTCGTCACGCGGCCTGGCGTGCGCCGTCCCGACAGCAGGTCCAACTGCGTGAACTGCTCGTTGCGGTCGAAGTGGAAGCCGAAGAAGTCGACGTTCCACGACGCGTGGCACGAGTAGCACTCGAGCTTGTCGTGCGCGCTCGTCATCGCCGCCGCTGCGCGCGGGTTGAAGGACGGATGCGAAGGATCGACGACGTGCTTGCTCTGGGTGACTTCGTGGCGCTTGCCCGTCACCTTGCTCACGAGGAAGAAGCGATCGCCTTCCTGGAACAGGTTCGTCACGCGGCGGCCCTTCTGCGTGCGCAGGTCGCTGACCGCGTCGATCGTGCCGTGGCAGCTCGTGCACTCGATCTCGACCGCGTGGTCCATCTGCGGCCAGAGGTTGCCGTCGCCCATGACGTCCTGCGCGGTGTGGCAGTCGATGCAGTGCATGCCGCGCTGGTGGTGGACGTCGGGCGGCGTGAGTTCCTTGTCCTCGATGTAGAAGACGCCGTTCTTCAGCGTGTCCGTGGTGCCGGGCACGTCGGGGCCCGCGGGCATGCCGGGGACGATCTGCGCCTTGCCCTGGAACGACAGGCCGATGCTCGCGTCGCCGTAGTGGCACTTCGCGCACGTGTCGGTCGGCACCTTGCTCGTGAAGCGATGCTGCAGCGGGTGGCCCGGCTCGTTCTTGTCGATCGTGCGGTCGCCGCTCTTGCTGCGGCCGTCGTCGGCATACGTCACGTGGCACGCGGCGCAGCCTTCGCCGCGGTAGTCGCCGTCCATGCCGAGGCGGCCCTTCACCGCGCGGCCCTCGCTCCACAGGTGGCACTGCATGCACGCCTTGCGCGGCAAGTCGGCGAAGTGCGTCTCGATCCGATCCTTGCCGCCGTCGCCCGGAGCCGTCACTTGCGTGACCGCGCGCAAGGCGCCTTCGGGCACCTCGCCGTCGTCGTCGGTCTCGCCGAACACGCCGAACGACGGCGTCTTGGTCTTCGTGAGCCCGTGCTCGTAGAAGCCGTCGCCGAGGTGGCCGCACGTCGTCGCGTGCAGCGACTTCAGCACGTCCTGCACGAGCGGGTCGTGGCAGTCGCCGCAGACTTGCTTGCTGACGCGCAGGTTCGACGGGTTGACGAAGCGCTGCCACGCGAGCTCGTAGTTGCGCGGCAGCACGCGTTCGTCGGACGGCGGCGGTTGCTTGGGCAACACGTGCGCCTTGTCCTTCTCGGTCGCCGCGCCGTCGCCGCCGTGGCAGTCGACGCAGGTCAGCTTGTAGCCGGGATGGATCTCCTCGATGCCCGCGTGGCATTCGACGCAGCCCTGGCTGTTCGCGCCGAGCGTGCGCGGCAAGTCACGCAGAGCGATCGCCTCTGCGTCGCGTGGCCCGATCGACGCGAGCGTGATGCCGACGAGCGCGAGCAGCGCCGCGGCGAACGTCGCGCGCTTCGTTGCGCGCAACGACGTCACGCGAACGCGCCGTCGAGGGCCTTGCCGCCGACCATCGCGTTCGGCTTCTGGCCGCACAGCGACAGCACGGTGGGGCAGAGGTCGACCGTGCGGCCTTCGCCCTTCAGCGTCTTGCCGCGCGCGAAGTCCGGGCCCGCGCCGACGAGGAACACCTTGTTGAGCTCGTCGCTGCCGTCGCCGTGGTCGAGGCCGTTGCGCTCGTTGAGGTCCTTGTCGCGGCCGAACTCGGGGCACACGAGCAACGTCGTCGTGTCCTTGAGCACGGGATCCTGCTGCACGAGGTCCCAGAGCTTGCCGATCTCCTGGTCGTTGCGGCGGATCACTTCGACGTAGCCGTTGTAGCTGCCGTGCGCGATGTCCGCGTTCTGCAGCGTGATGCCGAGCACGCGCGGCCGGAACGTGCGCAGGATGTTTGCGCCGACGCGGATCGCCTTTGCGTCGCCGCTGCCGGGGCCCGTGAGGTTGGTCGTGCCGCCAGTGAGCTCGTCGAGGATGAACTTCTCGATGCGGCGCACGTGCTGCGCGTCGACCTTGCCGCCGTCGAGCGACTGCAATGCGGTCGGGTCGAGCGACGCGTTGAGCTCGTCGAGCAACGCGGCTTCCTTGTCGCCGTCGGCGCGCGGCTTGCCGAACTGGTCGAGCACCTTCTTGAACTCGACGTTGAAGATGCCTTCGCCGTCGAGCACGTTCGCGCCGAACGACGCGCCGTAGTCCGGGTGGTCGCTGTAGGCGAACAGCTTGCCTTGCGCGCCGTTGCTCGTGGACAGCCAGAAGTCGCTCGCCGACATGCCCGCGTCCTTGCGCAGGTACTCGAACACCGTCGGGTTGACGCCGCGGCCGTCGTCGCGGATGCCGAGCGCCTCGACGTTGCCCGTGAACATCGACAGCGCAGCGCCGTAGTGGCCGACGTTCGCGCACCGGAGGCCCGGGTGCAGGATGCCGTTCTGCGCAATGCGGTGCAGGTTGGGCGCGTTCTCCTTCTGGCCGATCACGTCCTTGCTGCGCACGCCGCCGGCGAACGCGACGAGCACGATGTGCTTCGTTTTGCGCGCGATCGGCAGTGACGACGGCATGAGGCGCGGCAGCGACGCGGCGGAGAGCGATCCGTCCGCGAGTGGCAGCGCCAGCGCGGCCATCGCCGTGTTGCGGAGGAAGTCGCGGCGCGAAGAGTCGATCGAATGCGCGTTCGTCATGGCGGACCTCGCCGCGGCGGTTGGCCGGGCCCGTCCAGCGTAGCGAGCAAGCCGTTGCCACGGGAGGCGCGAGTCTGCGTCGGCGCCTCGCTGGACGCGGCGCAGCGCAAGGGCTCCGATGCGGGGACCTGTGACCGACTTCGTCGTCAACATCGTGGCGGGGCTCGCGCGGGCTGCGATCATCGCGCTTGTCGCCTTTGCGCTGTCGAGGACGCGCTACCCGACGCTGGAGCCGCCGGACCCTGCGCATGCGCCGCGTGCGCGCGATCGCATCTGCAACGTGGCCAGCGTGCTCGTGTCGCTCGGCATCGGCGTGTTCGCAGGCTGGCGTCTTTCGCTCGTGCCGCCGCCGGAGATCGCGGGCGCGCTCGTCCAGCATCGCGTCTACGACGGCGCAGGCCGGTGGCTCGGCCCGTTCTTCTTCGCGCTCGGCGTCGCGGCTTACGTCGCGTATCCGATCGCGGCGCGCATGGTGCGCAAGGAGGCGTTGCAGCACTTCCTCTGGCGCAGCGCCGCGCAGTTCCGAAGGCTCGATCCGCGGCCGATCACGCGCAACACTGCGTATGTCGTGCTCGCGATCGCGGTGTTCGCGCACATGGCCTTGCGCGACCACCACGTCACCGTGTTCGCGGACGGCGTGGCATGGCGTGACCTGCCGTGGGAAGCGGATTCGAAGCGCGCGTGGCACGAACTCGAGCGCATCGAACACGTGGAGTCGTTCGTGGCGATGACCGGCAAGCAAGTGGACCGCCCGACGCTGCGGCTCGTGTTCGTGGACGGTGCGTCGGTGACGTTCGGCCGCTGGGTCGAATGGAAGGGCGCGGAGTTCGGCGACTTCACGAAGATCCTCGCCGACGCGTCGGGCAAGCAAGTCGTGCGCGTGCCGCGCTGAGTTGGCGACGTCGCCAGCGAATGCGCGCGCTGCGAGCGATTCAGCCGCGTTGCGCGAGCCGCGTGATCGTCTGCGTCAGCGCGCGCAGGTCGAACGGCTTGTTCAGCGCCGCGCCGTAGCCGAGGCCGATGCGTTCGTTCGCGTCTTCTTCGAGCGCGCCGCTCATCAGGATCGTGCCGGGCACGAGATGCGGCTGGAGCCCGGTCATCGCCTCGAGCACCGCGGCATGTCCGCCGCCGGGGAAGTGCCGGTCGAGCAGCGCGACGTCGAAGGCGCCGGCGCGCAGCGCCGCGATCGCTTCGCTTGCGTCCGCGGCTTCGGTCACGTGGATCGAAGGGTTCACGCGACGCAGG
>CAZEQF010000273.1:0-5801 GCA_964514315.1 uncultured Singulisphaera sp.
CCAATCGCGGCCTTTGCCTGCTCCTGGACCGTTGGCCCACATCGAGAAGTCGAGAGCGACGCCGCCCATGATGAACTTCGGCGTCGTCGTCGCGAAGCGCGTGTCGCGCCACCAGCCGAGCCCTCCTTCGATGTCCGAGTAGAGCTTCTGCTTCTCCTTGTCGTCGCCGACGTCGGCGTGCATCCACGTGCCGAACAAGCCGGTCTGGAACCGATCGCCCGGATACTCGGCGAGCAACGGCCACGCCGCGACGTGCATCGAGTAGCCGCCGCCGTACGACGGATCGACGCGCTCCTGCGGCGCGCCGAGATAGCCGTCCATCTGGCCCTCTTGCGCGAAGAGCGCGGAGCCGAGGACGAACGGAGCGAAGCAGATCGTGCCGAATGCGCGCATCGACGCACGGTATCGAAGACGCACACCGTGCGCATCCGGCCTGGAACGACGGAGTCGACGATCAGGCGACCGATTTCTCCGCCACGCGCGCGCCACTCGCTTCGAGCGCTTCGCGCACGCGGTCGGCAGCTTCGCGATCGTCGGTGTGCACGGTGACGACGACTTCGCTCGCGCGCAGCCCCTTCACGAGCTTGTGCAGGCGATGGTCGACGAGGTTGGGCCCGAGCAACGAGACGACCAGGAACGCAGCGAGCGCGCCCATGAACCCGCCGAACAACGCGCCTTGCAGGAGCGTGCCCGGAAACACGGAGAAGACAGCCAACGTGACACCGACTCCCGCGCCGCCCAGCAACCCCGCAGCGACCCCGAGCGCCAGCGCATGGCGGAGGTCCGAGTCGCCGAAGTCGCCGCCGTGGCGAAGCGACTCCTCGAACGCGGCCGCGTCGTAGGCGCCGGGATGCACGGCGATGCGCACGCCGTGCGCGCCGCGCGCTCGCATTCCGCGAATGCCCGCGGCGGCCTGATGGCGATCCGAGAACCTCGCGAACGTGATGTGGTCCATGCGTGGATCGGACCATGGCCGCAGCGCGCCGCGCATACGGCCGGCGGCGCACGCCTGCTGCGAACTGTCGGTGCGGATGCGGGGCGAACGGCCCACGCCCGCATCACGATCCTTCGAGCAACTGACGGCGACGCGCGTCGAGGTCGTAGCCGAGGGCGCGTTCGACCTGCGGATCGAGCTGGCTCACGATCCACTCGACGTCCGCTCGCGCCATCGCGGGCTGCTCGCGCTTCACGAACGGCTGCGACCCTCCCTTGAACGTGCGGACTTCGCGAAACCAAGGCCAGCGGAGGATGCCTTGGCGACGCAACGCGGACCGGACGAACGCACGAGGATCCGCCTCGGCGTCCTCGTAGCGGACCGCAACCACGCGCAGCCCTTCGTCCCGCAACGCGAGCCAGCGCAGCGCCTTCGCCGTCCGCAGCCGCATGCAGTTCGCAAAACGCTCGCCCGTCGCCGGATCGCGTTCGTGGAGCATCTCGCTGCCGATGCGCGGGTCGTCGACAGCGAGGTCCATGTCGCGCCCCCATTCGCATTGCCACTGCGTGCGCACGAACTGCGAGAACGGCACATCGCGCAGCGGCGCCGCCGCGTGCCACGGCTTCTGCCACAGGCTGCGCGCCCAGTCGAACGGATCGCGGAACACGAGCACGAACAGCGTGTCGTCGACGCGGCCTTCGAGCCGATCCGCGAAGCCGTGCTTCCAGCCGAAGCGGTCCGTGGGCACGAGGCCGATTGCGTTGCGCCGCAGCAACTGCTCGACGTAGTTCGTTCCCGAGCAGCGCTCGCCGAACAACTGCAGCCAACGAGTGCGACGGAACATCACGATGCGGAACGTAGGACGCCGCCGATCGCGCGCGAGAAGGGACTCGCTACGCTGCGCCGCGTGTCGCAAGGCTACCAGAAGCGCGATCGCGCCGTCGTCGACTACGAGCTGTGGCAAGCATGGCCCGACGGCGACTTCTTGCGCGGACCACGGCCTCGCGACTTGCGTCCCGGCTCCTACATCGCGTGCGTCGGCGCGGCACAGACGTTCGGATGCCTCGTGCAGAAGCCGTGGCCTGCGCTGGTGGCGGAACGAAGCGGAATGCCGACGTGCAACCTCGGCGTCGCGGGCGCTGGCCCGCGGTTGTTTCGCGATGCGCGCTTCCGCGAACTCATCGCCAACGCACGCGCCGTGGTGTTCCAGGTCACGAGCGGGCGCAGCGCCGACTGTTCGCAGTTCGCGAGCGGCGGCCGCGAACGGCTGCGACTGCGCGACGGGCGAGAACTCGGCGCCGACGCGGCGTGGTCCGAGGCGCTGCACGCGGACTTGCGCGGCATCCGCAATCCGATCGTGCGCGGGCTCGAGAACCGCATGCGCGCCGCGTTCGCGCGCAGCGACGTGAAGCGCCTCGTCGCCGAGACGCGCGCGGACTGGGTCGCCGAGTTCTGCGCGCTGCTCGACGAGACGAAGTCCAAGAAGGCGCTGCTGTGGTTCAGCCGCCGCGCGCCCGACTACGTGGCCCGCTTCCATTCGCTCGCGTCGATGTTCGGCGACTACCCGCAACTCGTCGACCGACGCATGGTCGATGCCGTTCGCGGCCATGCCGACGCCTACGTCGAATGCGTGACGCGCCGCGGCAGCCCCGAGGCGCTCGTCGACAAGGCCACGGGCCATCCGACTGCAGTGCGCCCCGCCGACGCCGGCACGGGCGAAGACCCTGCTGTGATGTGGACGCACAACGCCTACTACCCGTCGCAGGCGATGCACGAAGACGCGGCGAACGCGGTCCTGCCAGCCGTTGCGAGGCTGCTCGCATGATCTGCTACGCGCCACGCGCGATTGCGCGGCACGCAGCGTTCGCGCTCGCGGCGTTCACGGCAGTCGCGGGCGCTGCCGCGCAGTCCAAGGCGGGCGCGCAAGCCGACGAGGCCGCCGCGCTCTTCGCCAAGCCGCGCATCGTGCGCGTCCGCATCGAACTCGACGACGCGCAGAAGCAGCAGTTGCGCGAACGACCGCGCGACTACGCGAAGGCGACGCTCGTGCTCGACGGCGAACGATTCGAAGGCGTCGGCATCAAGATCAAGGGCGCGGCGGGCAGCACGCGCGAGTTCGACGATCGCCCCGCGTTCACGGTCAGCCTCAAGAAGCACGGCGGCGAGAAGCGGTTCTTCGGGCTCGCGAAGTTCCACCTCAACAACGCGGCGCAAGACGACTCGCGCCTGTCCGACTGGATCGGCCACTTCGTGTTCGACGCCGCGGGCTACCCTGCGCCGCGCGTCTCGCACGCGCGCGTGCACGAGGGAGAACGCGACCTCGGCGTCTACGTGTTGCGCGAGGCGTTCGACGAGCGCTTCGTCGCGCGCGCGTTCGGCGAGGCCACGGGCAACCTGTACGACGGCGGCTTCTGCCAAGACGTCGACTCGGAGCTGCAGAAGGACGAAGGCAAGGGCCCCGACGACCGCAGCGACCTGCGCGCGCTCGCCGAGGCGTGCTCCGGCGTCGATCGCGATCGCGAGGCCGAGTTGTCGCGTGTGCTCGACCTTTCGCGCTTCGTCGACTTCTGCGCGCTCGAAGCGATGCTCGGCCACTGGGACGGCTACGTCGGCAACGCCAACAACTACCGGCTCTGGATCCCGACGCAGGGCGGCGCCGTGTTCCTGCCGCACGGCATGGACCAGCTGCTGCAGGACGAAGGCCACTCGATCCTCGCGCACCCCTCGGCGAAGGTCGCGAGCGCCGTGATGCAGCAACCTGCGTTGCGCAAGCGCTACCGCGAACGCATTCGCGAGCTGCTGCCGTTGTTCGCGCCGCAGAAGGTCCTCGCGCGCATGGCTCCCTACGTCGCGATGCTGCAGCGCGAGCACGAGTCGCTCGGCGACGAAGCCGCGCGCGCCTACGAAGACGCCGTGCGCGGCATGAAGGGCCGCGTCGAGGCGCGCCACAAGAGCCTGCTCGCGCAGGCGAAGGCGCCGGAGCCCAAGCCGTTGCAGCTCGCAGTCGGCAAGCCGCTCGCGCTCAAGCAGTGGCGCACGGCGGCCGAGACCGACGGCATCGAGCTGGAGAAGAAGAGCCACATCGGCGCGCCGTCGCTCCACCTCGCGATCCAGCAACGTGGCGACGAGCCTCGGCTCGGCGCGTGGCGCACCAACCTGCTCCTTCCGAAGGGCCGCTACGAGTTGCGCGGCGCCGCACGCTGCGAGAAGGTCGACCCACCGAAGGACGACGAGGACGGCAGCCAGCACGGCGGCGTCACGCTGCGCTGCGACGGCGCGAAGAGCCCACGCCTCACCGCCGACGCGAACTGGACGCCGCTCGTCTGCGCGTTCGAGGTCGCCGAGTTCCAGCGCAACGTCGAACTGTCGTGCGAACTGTCCGCGTTCGCGGGCAAAGCCTGGTTCCGCTTCGACTCGCTGCAGTTGGTCCGCGTCGGGGATTGAGGCGAACTCAGGCAAGAGGACGCAATCGAATCCGGTCCCGCTCCACAACTGCGAAGTGACCGGACCAGTCCTCTCGACTGGTCAACGCTTCCAGGATGCGCTCGTTGTCTTGCCCTGGCCCATTGCCTTCGACACGCAACAGCACCACGCCGCAACTCGCAGGCAGACGCGCCCCAACTGCGAGCTCACCGAAGTCCTTGTCGCAGGTGAGCACCGTCCTCGACTCCAGTTGGGCACGCGCAAGGACGTCGACATCTCTCGCTCCGGCCCCCGTCTCCACGCACCAACTCACGTCGTGCCCGAGTTCTCGCAGGCGCAGGACCACCGGTCTGGCGACGTTCTCGTTCGCGAGCCAACGCATGGATCAGGCCCGCAGCCGGAACATCCGTTCCTCGCGCAGGACGTCTGCGGCATAGCCGAGGCACGCTTGAAGATCCTCGGCGACAAGATGCGGATGCTGGTCGAGAATCTGCTGCTGGCTGTAGCCACGAGCCAAGAGGTCCATGACCAGCTCAACGCTGATCCTGGTGCCCTTCACCACCGCTTTGCCAACCAACACGCCAGGATCGGCCACGATGCGATCTCGCCAGTTCATCTCCGCATTGTGCCATGAGTTGGCTGCCGCACCAACCGAACTGCCCTTCGGTTTGATCGTGCAGTTCGCATCAGCTGGCGAAATCGGCCCACCGAACACGGAGTGCATCGATGGCAACCGCGGCCGAACGCGCATGCGAGCCTTGAGAGTGCACGGTCATGGACCTGCTCCATCGGCGCGAAGCACTGACCGCGGTTGAGACCTCGGGAACCCACTTCTACACTCCTCCGCCCCACCCCGCCCCCGCGCCCATGAACCTACGCACGTTCGCACCGAGTCTCGTCGCGTTCGCCCTCGTCGCCGCAGCAACGGCACAGAACGAGGAAGCCGACTTCAACCAGCGGCAGGCAAAGTCGCTCAACGCGTTCGCGAAGAAGGCGTTCGACAAGGGCTTCCCGCGCATCGCCAAGGTCGTGTGGATGCAGGTGCACAAGCTCTACGACGCGGACAACGAGGAAGCGTGGAAGGGCCTCGGCTACGTGAAGGTCGGCAACAGCTGGAACCCGGACACCAAGAAGCCGTATCCGTCTGCGGACACCGGCAACGGCGCAGAAGGCCAGCCCCTGCAGCGCGCCTATGAGCAGCTCAAGAAGGACCTCGCGGGCCAGCACAAGCTGCAGGCGGACAAGTGGCAGAAGGCGGGCCGCACGGACCGCGCGAACCACCACTGGCGCATGGTGCTGCGTTGGGTCGACGACGACGACCAGGCCAAGAAGGCGCTCGAATACGTCGAGGTCGGCACGCTGTCCGGCACCGACCTCGAGAAGAACCTCTACGACCGCAGCAAGGCGATCGAGAAGGCCGTCGAGGAGCAGTCGAAAACCGACT
>CAZEQF010000274.1:0-5775 GCA_964514315.1 uncultured Singulisphaera sp.
TTCGTCGCCTACGGCAGTCGCTTCTACCCGGCCAAGCTGCTGCCCAAGTTGCGCAGCTGGGAACGCGAGGACCAGCAGGGCGATGCGGGCGGCGACTCGTACTCGATGAAGTCGAAGCACTACCAGATCCGGACTGACGTGCCGCGGCACGTGATGGAGCACGAGATCAAGCCGTTCCTCGATGCGCTCTACGAGACCTACGTCGAGACGTTCCGCGAGCGCTTCGGGCTCGAGGGCAAGGGGACGAACTTCAAGTCGACGCGCATCTACAACGGCTTCGCGGAATACCACCGCCAGACCGGGCGGCCGCGCGGCAATCCTGGCTACATCGTCAACGCGAGCGACCTGCACATGCTCTACGAGGACGTGGATCCGGGGCCCTTCTACAAGACGGCGTTCCACGAAGGCGCGCACCAGTTCTTCGGCGGGTTGATGCCGGGAGCGACGTTGCCGACGTGGCTCACCGAAGCGCTCGCGACCTACTTCGAGGCGTGCACCTACTCGCGCGCGACGCGCAAGGTGACGTTCGGGTCCGTGCCCTCGGACCGGTTGCAGTTCGCCAAGATGCAGCTCGCCGGCAACGAGAACCCGGATCCCGTTGCCATGTTCATGAGCGTGCAGCAGCCGCAATACACCGCGCTGCACTACGCGCTCGGCTGGAGCTTCTTGCACTTCTTGATCCACGCCGAGCAAGGCAAGTACGGCCAGCGGTTCGGAGCCGTCCTCAAGCGGCTCAACGGCTCGGGCGCCAAGCCGTTCGACGAGGTGTTCCGCGAGATCTACGGCGAGGATCTGGCGGTCGTCGCCAAGGGATGGCGTGCGCACGTCATGGCGCTCGAGGAGCCGATGGAGCGCAAGCGCGTGCTGCTGCAGGTGGGGGAGATCCCCGCGGGCGTCGACTTGCAGACCGGCGACATGCTCGCGCAGTTGAACGGCGTCGAGATCTGGGCGTCGGACCAGTTCCAGGCGACGTGGATCGCACTGCAGGAGAAGAAGGAGCCGTTCGAGATCGCCGTGCTGCGCAAGCGGCCGATCGCCGAGTTCCCGCAGGAGCACGAACTCGTCGAGGTCCGGATCACGGTGCGGCCCGAGCAGGTCGTGATGGTGTATGGCAACTCGTACCAGGGGCGCATGAGCTGCCTGTCGGACTGAGGGAAGGGCCGGACTGCGGCGGCTCCCCGCTGTTGTCGCGTCGGTCGCGCTCGCTACTCTCGCTCGCGTGATCACGGATCCTGTCAGCGCAGCGAGGACGCAGCTTTGTGCGGGCGGCGCCGCGCGTGCGCATTGCCGCGCCTGCTGCCGAGGCGGGACGCGATGAAGCTGACTCTCGTCGTCCACCAGTTCCTGCCGCGCTACTTCACTGGCACGGAGCAATACGTCTACGCGGTCAGCAAGGCGATGCAGGCTCTCGGGCACGACGTGGAGGTGTTCGCGTTGGAGCCGAACTTCGCGGACCTCGATCCCGAGATGCTCGTCGAGCGCGAAGTGGTCGACGGCATCCCGGTGGTGCGCATCCGCTTCTGGTACTGCGCGGATCGCGACTTCGAGCGGATGGAGTACGAGAACCCACTCGTCAGCGCAAAGTTCGCCGAGCACCTGCGCGCGCGGCGGCCCGACGTCGTGCACTTCTTCCACGTGCGCTACCTCGGGGCCAGCTTGCTGGCCGAGGCGAAGGCGCAAGGCGTGCCGAGCGTGGCGCACCTGATGGACTTCTGGTTCTTGTGCCCAGCGATCGTGCTGCGTCGCGGCGACGGCGCTTTGTGCGATGGGCCGCCCGACGGCGGCGCGGGTTGCATCGACTGCTTCCGTCCGGACGTGGGTCGCGAACTCGATCAGCGTGGCGTGCGCGCTGAGTTCTCTGCGTTTGCGCAGCAGAGCCCGGCGGGGACTGCGCCTCGCTACGGGCCCGTGCACCGAGGGCTCACGCTCGCATCGCGTCCGCAGCGCATGCGCGCGATGTTCGAGTGTGTGGATCGCGTCGTTGCGCCTTCGCAGTTCTTGCGCGCGATGTTCGGCAAGAACGGCTACCCGGTGGATCGGATCGAGGTGAAGACCTACGGCGTCGACGAGTCCCGACTTCGCGGCGTGACGACGCAACGCGCGCCGCGCGTCGCGTCATCGCCGTTGCGCGTGGGCTACTTCGGCACGATCTCCGAATACAAGGGCGTCGACCTCGTCGTGGACGCCGTGATGAGCAGCGGGGCTGCGATCGAGTTGACGATCCGCGGTCGCACGACGGACTTCGCGGACTACGCAGAGCCGCTCGTCGCGCGCAGCGCCGCGGACTCGCGCGTGCGATTCGTCGGCCCGTTCCCGCGCGAGCAACTGGGCGCAGTGCTCGCGGAGACCGACGTGCTCGTCGTGCCGTCGCGTTGGTATGAGAACACGCCTTTCGTCGTGCTGGAGGCCTTCGCGGCTGGAGTGCCCGTAGTGGCGGCGGACCTCGGCGGCATGAGCGAGTTGGTGCGCGACGGCGAGAACGGCGAGTTGTTCCGCGCCGGCGACGCTGCGGACCTTCGCGCGAAGCTCGAACGCCTCGCGGCGGAGCCGGAGCGGCTCGAGCGCTACCGTGGCTCGTTGCCCAAGACCAAGACCATGCGCGACAACGCGGCTGAGATCGAGGCGATCTACGCCGAACTCGTCGCCGCGCGCGCGAAGCGAGACCTTCCATGAACCTGGATCCGATCCACGAACGTTTGGCTGCGATCGAGTCCCGGCTCGCGGGCATCGAACGAGGTCTCGCCGAGTCCAGCCAGCTGCGGCAAGCGCTGCAGCACGAGATCGACAGCCGCCGGCAACTCGCGGAGCAGGCCGCCTACTTGCTGGAGCAGCTCGGTGAGGCCCGTCGCGAACTGAAGGCGCTGCAGGGCGGCAAGGGCTGACTAGCCCAGCCTCGCGGCGAGTTGCTGGGCGAGCGTCGTCAATCGCTGGTCCGTGCTCCAACGCGAGAAGCGTTCGCGGATGCGATCGCCGCGGATCGGCAGGCGTGGTTCGCATGCGCGTTCGCACACAACGCGCGCCGCTTTCCCGAATGCTGCGCCGAGTCGCGGAGCCATGTCCTCGTGCGTGACCCAGCGGTCGAACGTGTGGAAGGTGCGGCCTCGCACGGTCTCGTCGCAGACGGCGTCCGCGAGGATCTCCGCGGCGTCCTCCACGGCGATCGTATAGGCGCCGTAAGGCGTGCGTGCCTCGCCGTGTTGCTGGACTTCGCGCGCCGTCGTCGTGAACGGGCTCGCGGTCCATGGATCGCGGAGTCCGAGCACGAGGCCGAGGCGCCAGATCGACGTGTTGAGGCTGTAGGCGTGTGCCGCGGTGCGCAGCAACGATTCGCATGCGGCGCGAAGGCTGCCGTAGAACTCGAGCGGCAGCAGCGGCGCGTCCTCGTCGCGTTCGAAGCGATTGCCGCGCGGGTCGAGATCCGGATCGCGCGAGAACACCGCGAGGCTCGACGTGTAGATCAGCTGCTTCTTGCCTGTTGCGACGGTGCGTTCGAGCAATCGCATCGTCCCCATGAAGTTCTCGGCGAACCACGCCTGCGTCGCCGTGCATCCGGGCATCGGCGTCGATCCGGGCTCCGAGTAGGCCGCGTGCACGATGCAGTCGACGCCGTCCGTCAGTCGGTCGAGGGAGTCGCCGTCGGCGAGCGAGCCTTCGTGCCAAGTGACGCCTTGGATCGAGGGGCGCGGCGCCGCGCCAGCGATCCTTGGCCGCGTCAGCAACCGCACGAGGTGCCCGCGCGCGAGCAGGCGAGGCACGAGCGAGGCCCCGAGCAGGCCTGTTCCGCCGGTCACCGCGACGAGAGCCATGCGCCTCCATGCATGCGCTGCGCCAGGAGCGATCCGCCCATGCCATCCGCGCGACGTCGTGCGTCGGCGCAGCGGCCCTTCGATGCAGCGGACTGGATGCGGCTCGTCATGCGGCGCCGGAGTCTATCGGCCGACTCGCCGCGCGATCGTCATTCCGGTCCGAAGGAAAGATGGGCCCCGTATCCGGCCGATAGGATCCCGACCCATGCCCGTCATCCGCGAACGTCGGTTCCTGCGCGTCAAGCTCGACATGGTCGTGCGTTGCCAGCTCCGCTGTGTGATGTGTCACTTTGCGCACCCGCAGTTCGAGGAGAACCCGATCGTGATGGGGGGCGCGCTGCTCGAGAAGGTCGCCGCCGAACTGTTCCCGCGCGCGCACGACGTGGTCTTGTCGTCCAGCGCTGAGCCGCTGCTGGCGCCGGACCTGCCGCTCGCGCTGGAGCTGTGCAAGAAGTACGGAGTCCCCAACTTCCACTTCAGCACGAACTGCCTCGCCATGACCGACAAGATCATGGACACCGTGATCGACTCGGGCATGCCGCTGATCACGGTCAGCTGCGACGGCGTCACCAAGGAGACGTTCGAGAAGATCCGCAAGCCTGGCAAGTGGGAGCCGTTCCTTCGTCGCTTCGACATCATCAACGAGCGCAAGAAGGCGCGCGGCGTCGACAAGCCCGACATCAGCGTCACGTGCGTGTTGATGCGCAGCAACATCCGCGAAGTGCCGCAGATGATCCGCTTCTGGCACGACCGCGGCGTGAAGTACATGAACTTCGTGCACATGGCCGTCATCGGCGGCCTCGGCATCGAGAGCGAGTCGTTGATGAACGACGCGAAGCTGTGCAACGAGACGATGGCCGAGGCCAAGCGCATCGCCGACGAAGTGGGCATGCAGACCGTGATGCCGATCCCGATCGCCGAGACGTTCGCGGACCAGGGCCAGGTCACCGACCAGCAGCGGCACGACGAAGGCGGCGGCTTCGCGCTCGTCGCGCCGAGCGCCGATCCCGCTGCGATCGCGGACTCGGAAGAGGTCGCGAACTACCTCAACCACAAGAACCGCGAGTTCTTGCTGAAGGCCAAGCAGAAGCGGCACCACAACCGTCCGTGCTACTTCCCGTGGTACTACATCCACGTGAACTCGGACGGCACGGTGTTCCCCTGCGGCTGCTGGTTCGAGTTCACGACGTTCGGCGACTTCAAGACGCAGACGTTCGCGGAGATCTGGACCGGCCCGAAGTACAAGCAACTGCGCCGCCAGCTCTACAACATGGAACTGCGTGACGTCTGCGCGAACTGCTCCGTGGCGAACATGGGCCGTCCCGACGTGAAGGCGTCGTTCAGCCACCGCGCGAAGGTCCGCCGCGAGCAACGCGACGCGAAGTGATCGCGACGCGTCGCCGCCGACAGAGAAGGAACGTGGAAGGAGTCGCCAAGCTCCGCTTGCGCAGCGTCTGCTGACCGGATCCTGCGCGCGTCTTCATCGAGCTTCCTAGCGTCTTCGCGCGTGTTGCCGCATCGGCGCACGCAAGAACGACACCAGGAGACTCGAATGCAACTCGCTTCCATTCGCGCCCTCGCCTTGCCGCTGTTCGCGGCTTCGGCGTTTGCGCAGCTTCCCGCGATCGAACTCGACCCGCAGGTCACGGCGCAGTTCCACGGCGGCAGCATCCAGAGCTTCCGTCCGATCGCGAGCTTCAACGTCGCCGGCGGCGTCGCCGAGATCCTCGACGTGAGCAGGACCGGCGGATTCCTCGTCTACACCGACGCGGGCGCCGAGGAGATCGGCATCGTCGACATCCGCAACCCGAACCGTCCGCGTCAGGTCGGCGTGCTCCCGATGGGTGGCGAGCCCGTCTCCGTCAGCATCCTCGGCGACTACGCCTACGTCGCGGTGTGGGTCGATCGTCCGGTCACAGGCCAGCTGCCTCCCGCGCAGAACCCCGGCCGCCTCGTCGTCGTCGACCTG
>CAZEQF010000275.1:0-5753 GCA_964514315.1 uncultured Singulisphaera sp.
GGTGCGCCGGGTCGCGCTGGCGGCGGCGGCGGCAACGGCGGCGGCGGCGGCAACTGATCGCGCGTCGCCTGCGTCCGCGCGAGGTCGCGACGGACGCAGCGGAGTGGTCTCGCCGCGCACGCGTGCGGCGATCCACATCCGACCCAACGGCTGCACAGCTCCGACCGGGCTGCGCGGCCGTTCGCATTCCCGGGGCGCGCCGCGGCGCCCTTCGCGTCTAGACTCCGCGCCTCGATGACGCGGCCAGACCCCGTGCGATTGGAGATCTGCCACCACTTGCTCGCCGCGATGTGCGAGGAAGCGGGGCTCTTGCTGCAACAGAGCGCGGTGAGCCCGAACATCCGCGAACGGCGCGACTTCTCGATCGCCGTGTTCGACCGGAACGGCCGGCTCGTCGCACAGGCTGCGCACATTCCCGTGCATCTCGGCAGCGCCGCCGACGCGATCGCGGCCGCGCGCAGCGCGATCGACTTCGCGCCGGGCGACGTCGCGGTGCTCAACGATCCCTACGAGGGCGGCACGCATCTGCCCGACGTGACGATGGTCGTGCCGGTGTTCGCGAAGGGGCAGCGCGAGCCCGATTGGTTCTTGTCCGGACGCGCGCACCACGCCGACATCGGCGGCGCGACGCCGGGGTCGATGGGCATCGCGCGCGATCTCTACGGCGAAGGCCTCGTGATCCCGCCAGTGCTCTGGAAGCAACGCGGCCGCCGCAACGCGGACGTCGCGCGGCTGTTGCTCGGCAACGTGCGCGGCAGCGCCGAGCGCGAACTCGACTTCGCGGCGCAGGAGTCGAGCTTGCTGCGGCTCGCCGAGCGACTGCTCGCGCTGCAGCAGGACTGGGGCCGTTCCGAGCTGCATCGCTACGCCGCGCACTTGATGGACTACGCCGAGGCCGAGGGGCGCGCCGCGTTGCGGCGGCTCGCGCGCGGCACGTTCCGTTCGCGCGACGCCCTCGAGGACGACGGCATGGGCAACGGCCCCTTCGTGATCGACCTGCGTCTGCGCAGCAGCGCGCGCGGACTTCAGTTCGACTTCTCGGGCAGCAGCGCGCAGGCCCAAGGCGGCGTGAACGCGAACCGCAGCGTGGTGCTCGCCGCCTGCGCCTACGCGGTGCGATGCCTGTGCCCCGAGCGGTTGCCGACCAACGACGGACTGTTCCGCCTGTTCACGGTCGAGACCAAGAAGGGCTCCGTCGTCGATCCGATCAAGCCCGCGCCCGTCGCCGGCGGCAACGTCGAGACGAGCCAGCGTCTCGTCGACGTGTGCCTCGCTGCGATCGGCAAGGCGTGGAAGGGCCGCATGCCGGCGTGTTCCGCGGGCACGATGAGCAACCTGTCGATGGGCGGGCTCCGCGCTGACGGCTCGGAGTTCACGTTCTACGAGACGCTGCCCGGCGGCGCGGGCGCGGGGCCGCTTCGCAACGGTCGCTCGGCGGTGCAGACGCACATGACGAACACGCGCAACACGCCGGTCGAGGAGATGGAGCATCGCTACCCGGTGCGCATCCGATCCCTCACGGTGCGGCGCGGCAGCGGCGGCGCAGGCGCGCGGCGCGGCGGCGACGGCATCGAGAAGCAGGTCGAGGCGCTGGTGCCCGCGAGCGTGACGTTCCTCGGCGAACGCCAGTCGGGTGGCCCGCCGGGCGCGGACGGCGGCAAGCAAGGCGCAACCGGCTCGATCGAAGTCGAGACGAAGGGCGGCGCGCGTCGACGATTGCCCGCAAAGGGAACGTCGCAGCTGCGCGCCGGCGAGGTCGTGGTCGTTCGCACGCCAGGCGGAGGCGGACATGGCCGCGGCTGATCGCGCGCGCAGCGCCGGCCTTCTGGCGAACGGCGCATCCGCGTCGCTGCTGCTCGCGTGCGCGGCATGCGTCGGCGCCTACCAGCCGCTGCTCGTGCAGCCGAAGTCGGGTTTGCCCGAAGACGCCTACGCGCGCTGCCTGACGATCATGCAGGCTCGCTACGTTCGCCTCGTCGTCGCCGACGCTGCGAACTTCCGGCTGCAGTCGGATTGGGTGCCGGGCCCCGATCCAGACAAAGCGGTGCAGCAGCGCGCGACCGTGTTCCTCGAAGGTTCCGCGCTCGCGTGCGTCGTCGAAGTGCGAAAGCTCGGCATCGGCTGGTTCGACCATTCGCCGTCGTGGTCGCGCGCGCGCGCCGACGAACGGCTCGAAGAAGAGCTCGGCGCGGCGCTGGAAGCCGCGCTCGGCGACGGCGCGCGGTAGCGGCCGTCCTTGCGCGCGTGTGCCGCGGCGGACGGTTCGCGCTATCGCCTGTCGATGCGCCGATGCCGTGCGCCTACTGCAGCAGGCCGCGGAGCCGCGGGGCGCGCGGCGTGGCATGGCCCTCGGCGCACTGCAGCGCGCGAGCGATGCGCGCATCGTCGGGGTGCAGCTTCTGCGCGCGGCGCAGCGCCGCGGTCCCGGCTGCCGGGCCGAACTGCCGCGCCGCGAGCCGCGCCCGCGCGAGATGCACCGCCGGCGGATCGACACCGCGATCGCGCGCGCAACGCAGCGCCTGCTTCGCGTCCGCGAGGTCGCCGGCCGCGAACGCCGCCTCGAACCGCCACAGCAGAAGGTCCGCGCGCGACGGGTCGAGCCGTTGGGCTGCGCGCAACAGCAGAAGGGGTCGCATCTCGCGGACGGTGCGCCGGAGCCGGCCCTCGGCGATCGCACTCAGCGTCTCGGTGGGCAACGGCGCGACGGACAGCATGCGGAGGATGCGGCGCATCCGGCGCTTGCGGCCTTCGGGGTCGGGCAGCGTGCGGCGCCGCGGCAGCAGCGCCACTTCGCCTGCGTCGCGCAAGAGGTCCGCCGCCATGCCGACGGCCGCCTCGGCGAGCCGACGTTGCCAGAATCCCGTGTAGTCGCTGTCGAAGCCGATCCGCGCGACCGCGTGCCTCCAGACGCCGCGCGCAGTCCGGCGGCCGAGTCCGGTCCTCCTCGCGAACGCCGTGATCGTCACGCCGTCGGCGTCGGCGGTCCGGTTGCCGTGCCGCGCGGCGAAGCCCAGCCCGCGCTGCGCCTCGGCGTCGCGGACGGCGAGGAGTCCGTCGTCGCCGGGCGAGAGCGGCTCCAGCCACTCGTTGCGCCATCCGTTTGCCCCGCGCATCTCGCGGTAGAGCCAGCGTTCGACGGTGCGGAACCAGCGCGCGTGGCGTTCGCGGATCGGCAGCGAGAGCACTTCGCGCGCGTGCTCGATGCAGTCGGCGCGGAGCTCCTGCTGCAGTTCCGTGAAGATCTGGTGCCGGCGGGCGGGGTTCGCGCCCCGGCACCGCATGTGGCGTCGGATGTGGGGACGGAGCAGCCGCCCGGTGAAGTGTTCCAAGGCCAGCAGGGCCAGTTGTCGTTCCGTGTCGTGTTCGTTCTGTGTCGTCATGCGCATCTCCTCACTCACGGGACGGTCGAGGGGGGATGCGCTTTCCGTTGCGGCGCGCGGCACGGAACTGGAGCGGCGGCCGCGGGCTGCCTATGCTGCCCGCCTTTTCCAGCGCAACTGCATGGTCACAACGTGTGTCGTAGGCATCCTCTGGGGTGACGAAGGGAAGGGGAAGGTCATCGACTTCCTCGCCGCAGACGCGGACTTCGTCGTGCGCTACGGCGGCGGCCACAACGCCGGCCACACCCTGATCCTGCCGAGCGGCAAGATGGTCCTGCACCTCGTGCCGTCGGGCATCGTGCACCGCAACGTCACGAACGTGATCGGCAACGGCGTGGTGGTGGACCCCCTGCACCTCGTCAAGGAGATCGACGGCGTGCAGAAGCGCGGCCTGCCGGTCGTCCTCGGCCAGAACCTGCTGATCAGCGAGCGCGCGCACGTGATCCTCGAGGCGCACCGCGTCCAGGACCACTGGCACGAGCAGGCGCGCGGCAAGGGCCGCATCGGCACCACGGGCCGCGGCATCGGCCCGGCCTACGCCGACCGCTGCAACCGCATCGGCCTGCGCATGGGCGACCTGATCCGTCCCGACGCGCTGCGCGCGGGCATCGACCGGATGTGCGCCGAGAAGAACCCGCTGTTCGCAGGCTCCGGCCTGCCCCAGCTGTCGCCGAACCAGCTGTTCGAGCAGCTCGCGCAGGCGGGCGAACAACTGCGCGCCGGCATCGTCGACGCGGGCCACCTGCTGCGACAGGCGCACAAGGCGAACAAGCGCATCCTGCTCGAAGGCGCGCAGGGCTGCCTGCTCGACGTCGAGCACGGCACCTACCCGTATGTGACGAGCTCGCACGCCTCGACCGGCGGCGCGTTCTCGGGCACCGGCCTGCCGCCGCACGGCATGCGCACGGTCGGCATCGTGAAGGCCTACGCGACGCGCGTCGGCGAAGGCCCGTTCCCGAGCGAGTTGCACGGCGACTTCGCCGAGCGGCTGCGCAAGGCCGGCAACGAATACGGCTCGACCACGGGCCGTCCGCGCCGCATCGGCTGGTTCGACACCGTCGCGGTGCGCTACTCGGCGGACCTGTCTGGCGCGCAGGAACTCGTCGTGACGAACCTCGACGTGCTGTCGGGCTTCGACGGCTTCGAGTTGGTGACTTCCTACAAGCTCGCGGACGGGACGACGACGGACCGGTTCGTCGCGTTCGGCCTCGAAGGCGCCGTGCCGGTCACGCAGCGCTTTGCTGGCTTCACGCAGAACCTGCGCGCGTGCCGTCGCTTCGAGGACCTGCCCGTGGAGGCTCGCTCCTACATCGAGGCGATCGAGCGCCACGTCGGCCTGCCGGTGAAGACGATCTCCGTCGGCCCCGGCCGCGACGAAGTGATCCTGCGGTGAGCAGCGTGGACAAGGAGCTCGTCGTGCCGCGTTCCGTCGCCGTCATCATGGACGGCAACGGGCGGTGGGCGCGCAGCGCCGGCTTCGAGCGCATCCGCGGCCACGAGAAGGGCGTCGACGCCGTTCGCGACACGGTGACGGAGTGCGCGCGCCTCGGCGTCGAGGCGCTCACGCTCTACGCGTTCTCGGAGGAGAACTGGGAGCGGCCCAAGCGCGAAGTCACGTTGCTGATGGGGCTGCTCAAGAAGTTCCTCACCGGCGAACTCGCGACGTTGATGGACAACCGCATCCGCCTCGTGCACGCGGGGCGCCGCGGTCGCCTGCCGGCGGACGTGCTGCAATTGCTCGACGACACGATCGCGAAGACCGCGAACAACGACGGCATGCGGCTGTGCCTCGCGATCAGCTACGGCGCGCGGCAAGAGCTGACCGACGCGGTGCGCGCGCTCGCGCGCGACGTGAAGTCCGGCGCGCTCTCGCCCGACGCGATCGACGAGACCGCGATCGCGAGCCGTCTCTACCAGCCGACGCTGCCCGACCCGGACCTGCTGATCCGCACGGCGGGGGAGATGCGCGTCAGCAACTTCCTGCTGTGGCAGATCAGCTACGCCGAGATCCACGTCGCGCAGGTGGTAATAAGAAACGCATAGCGGTTTAGGTTGTGATTGATGGTAATAAGGTGCCCATGCCCACCCCAAGGAGTTCTCGGCGCACGACCTGCACGAGGCGTTCCGCGACTACGGCCGCCGCGTCCGCAAGTTCGGCAAGGTCCTGGGCTGATGAGGCTCCGCTGATGGCGAAGAGCGAACTCCGCACGCGCGCCGTGCTCGCGCCGACGATGTTGCTGCTGATCGGGCTGGTCTACTGGCTCGACCACGAGCGCGTGCTGCTCGACAAGCAGGGCGCGCTGTCGGCCGCCGTGCTCGGCCTTCTCGGCATCGGCGGAGTGCTCGAATACGTCGCGATGCTCAAGAAGGCGG
>CAZEQF010000276.1:0-5745 GCA_964514315.1 uncultured Singulisphaera sp.
CGATGGTTGCACGGAAAGCGCTCATCAGTGCGTTCCTCTGGTTCGTGCGGGAAGGCGTGCGCCGGAGTGGCGGAGGCCTGCCGCAAGTCTGGGGAGACTACCCCGGGACGTGCATCGGACAACCCTCGGGCCGGGCTTGGGCAGAAGTTCCTCGCCGAGCAAGCCCAGGCGGCGACCCCGCGTCGCCCCATGCGGATGCGCGCGACCGCAGTGCATCGCGCGCCTCCGCATTCCCGGCTAGCGCGGGCCCGTGACGTCGATGCCCGACTTCAGGAACACCGACTCCATGTAGTCGAGCATCGAGCGCACGTAGGCGCGCTTCTCGTGGTATGCGCCGTGGAAGAACGCGCGCTTGAACCCGTAGATCAGCACGTCCTTCAGCGCGCGCGGGTCGAGGCCGAAGGTCGACACGGCCTTCTCGACCTCGTCGGTCATCGTCGTGCGCGACACGAGGCGGTTGTCGGTGCACAGCGTGACGCTGAGCCGTTCCTTGCGCATGAGCCGGAACGGGTGCTTCGACAAGTCGTCGCGCAGCTCGGGGATCGTCTGCTGGTTGCTCGTGAGGCAGACCTCGAGCGTGATGCGGCGGTCGGCGACGTAGCGCACGAGCTTGTCGATGTAGGCGCGCTTGTCGGTGATCGCGCGGTCCTTGATGTGCTTCTGGCTGAACAGCCACGTGCCGTGGCCGATGCGGTCCGCGTGGCAATCGGTGATCGCCTGGAAGATCGACTCGGGGCCGTAGTCCTCGCCCGCGTGCACGGTCTTGCCGAGGAAGTGCTCGTGCGCGAGCTGGTAGGCGGCCTGATGGTCCTTGGCCGGGAACCCGCGCTCCTGGCCAGCGAGGTCGAAACCGACGATCGGCAAGCCGTCCTCCTCGGCCGCGCGCACCGACGCGCGCGCCAGTTCGAGCGCCGCGAGCGCGTAGATGTCGGTCGACGGCGCCGACGGCAGCGCCTCGAAGTAGGCGCGGTAGTGCGCGCTGAAGACCGGCAGGAAGAAGCGCAGCGCGCAGACGATGACGCCGCACGCGAACGGCGGCACCGCGCCGTTCTTCACCTGCGGGTCCTTGTTGATCTCCTTCTTCGCGCGCTCGAGGCCGCGGCACACGGCGGCGAGCACGTCGCGCACGGGGAAGTCGGGGCGCGCGTGCAGTTGCGGCGCGAAGCGGACTTCGATGTAGAAGACGTTCTCCTTGCGGCAGTCGATCGCGAGCTCGTAGGCGCAGCGCTCGAGGCTTTCCGCGTCCTGCATGCACGCGACCGTGAGCTCGAAGCCGCGCAGGTACTCGGGCAGGTTCTTGTAGGCGCTCTTGAAGACCGTCTCGAGCAGTCCCTCCGGCGTGGAGCTCGGCAGCGCGACCTTGCGCTTCTTCGCGAGCTCGATCAGCGTCGGCAGGCGCAGGCTGCCGTCGAGATGCAGATGGAGGTCGGACTTCGGCAGCGCGTGCAGGACGTCGCGCGAGAGGACCGAGGAAGCAGAACGGCGGCTCGACATGGCGCGATCTTGGACCGCCGCGTGCGCGCGAGCAAGCGCGCGGCGGAGCGCAGGGATCGCTGCGTGCCGCGCTTCCATCGCCGCGGAGCCCGGCCTACGGTGCTCGGCCGATGTCGGGCAGCCACGAGTTCGTGCAGGCGGACGAAGCGGAACGCGCGCGCTTCCCGTCCCGCGAGGCGATCCTCGCGCATCCGCACGAGGCAGCGGCGCCGCAGAACCGCGCGCGCAGCGTGGTGCGCTTGCTGGCGGACGGCAAGGCCTACTACTTCAAGCAGTTCGGCCCCTGCGCGTGGAAGAACCGCTGGCGCTTTGCGACCTCGTTGCCACACGCGAAGGACGACGCCGAGCGCGAATGCCTGATGACGCTGGCGCTCAAGGAACGCGGCGTCGAGACGCCGCGGCCCGTGCTGCGCGGGCGCACGAACGACGGACGCTCGTTCTACCTCTGCGCCGCCATGCCGGGCATGCCGCTCGCCGAGTGGCTCACCACGCGCGCACACGACCCGGCGATGCTGCAACTGTGCGCCGCGTTCTGCGGCGACCTCCTGAGCGGCGGTTTCCGGCTTCCGGACCTGTCCGCCGACCACGTGTTCGTGCGGCAGGAACTCGGCTTCTGGCGCTTCGGCCTCCTCGACCTGCACAACAGCGGCATCGCCGCGCCGGGCCCGTTGCCGCAAGGCGACGGCATGCGCGTGCTGCGTCGGTTCCAGCGCTCGGTGCAGTCGATCCCGTTGTCGCGCGCGACGGCGCTGCGCTTCGCTCTCCGCTTGCTGCGCCACGCGGGGCTCGGCGATCGCGTGCGCAAGGTGCTGCGCGCATTGCCGCCGATGGACACGGCCGCGCGCTACGAGAAAGCCGGCAAGGCGAAGGCCTACAAGGACCGCAACCCCGCGCGCACCGAACGAGAACTCGCGCTGCTCGCCTCGGTGTGGCCCGGCGTCGCGGGCGAGAGCGTGCTCGACGCGCCGTGCGGAGCAGGCCGGCTCACGCCGTTCCTGCGCGCGCGCGGCCACCGCGTCGCGCGCGCAGACGGCGCATTCGCGATGCTGGAGCAGGCGAACGATGCCGCCGGCGGCGCTCCCGCGGCGCAAGCCCATGCGCTCGCGCTGCCGTTCGCGGACCGCGCGTTCGACGGCGTGGTGCAGTTCCGCTTCCTCCACCACCTGCCGCCCGCGGCACAGAAGGAAGCGGTCGCAGAGGCGTGCCGCACCGCGAAGCGGTTCTTCGTCGCGAGCTTCTTCCATCCGTGCAGCGCGCATCACGCGACGCGGCGGCTGCGCGACCTGCTGTCCTTCCGCGCGCCTGCGCGCCACGCCGTCACGCTGCGTCGGCTGCGGCGCTGGTGCGCGTCGAACGGATTCGAACTGCACGCATGCCGCGCGGAATTGCCGTTCGTGAAGGACCTATGGGTCGCGAGCTTCGTGCGCACGCAACGTCGCGGCTGAGCGCCTGAAGGGAACGCAACGCGTCGGTTCCCGGAGTGCTTGCGATGGCCGCCTTCGCGACCGCGCAGCGGTCACTCGCCGTCGGGCCGCGAGCGCTTCAGGATCGAAAGGAAGTCGCTCTTGTCCGACGCGGGCTCCGGGTCCTTCGTCGCTGCGCCTGGCGCAGCCTTCTGCTGGCCCTGCATGCCGTCGAACACGGCGTCGAGCGCGGACGCGGCCGTGTTGCGCACGGGGCGCTTCTGCGGCGCCACGCGCGGGGCATCTTCGCCGAGCACCGAGTCCAGCGCCGAGCGCACCGCCCTCGTGTCGTCGTTCGCGTCGAGCGCATCGAACGCCTGCTGCATCGATTCCTGCATGGACATGCGCGGCGCGCCGTGCTCCTGCTCCACGCGTTCGGCGACGAGGATCCCCTCGCGCGCGAGCCGCGCCAGCAAGTGGTAGACGTCGAACAACGGCAGGCCCAGCATCGGCACGAGGCCCTTGGGCGTCATCGAGCCGTTCACTTGCGACACGAGCTTGAGCTCGAGCACGTCGAGCGCGACGTCGCCCATGCGCGCGAACATGTCGTCCGCAGGCTGAAGCGGCGCGCTGGCGTCCGGGAACATGCGACGCATGCTGCGCCAGTCGTCGACGCGCTTGCTGCCTTCGAGCAGGATCGACGTGACGCCGAGGCGCATGTCGTTCTCTTCCGCGAACTGCGGCAGCTGCTCGTGGCGGCGGTAGTAGAAGACGACCGGCCCGCTCTCCATCAGGAACTCGAACAGCACTTCGCTGCCGAACATGCGCGCCATCTCGCGCGTCTCGGCGGCGCGGAAGTGGCCGGCGTCCGCGAGCGCGAGCACGATCGGGCGGCCCGAGCGCGTGCGCTCCGCCTCGGCAACGTCGATCGCGGCTTGCTGCAGTTCGCGCTGGCGCAGCGAGTCCGTCGCGGGGATCACGCGGCGGTTCACGTGGTGCGGATCGAGCCACACGATGCGGCCGTCGCGCATGTAGACATCGAGCCGGTTGTCCGCCTTCTCGAGGCTCAAGCAGCCCTTGTGCTTGCCGGCCGCGAGCATCTGCAGGACTTCTTCGAGCGAGAGGAAGTCCGTCCGGCTCGCAAAGTTGAAGTCGTGCTCGCCGTGGCTCGAACGCAGCAACGCCTGGTCGAACGCGCGCGACACTTCGGTCAGCGACGCGAGCGACCACAACGCCCCCATGACCTGTTCGGCGGCGCGCTGCGGATTGCGCGCGGCGTCCGTCTTGCCGAACGCATGCATCGCCTGCCGCACGCGCGAGAACACGAGCTCCATCACGAGGTCGCGCGTGTCGGTCTTGCTGCCCTCCATGCGGCGCTTGCGCTCGACGAGGTCCTGCACGCGCTTCTGCATCGCGACGAACGCGGTCTCGGAGCGTTTCTCGTCCTCGTTGACGAGCGCATCGACAGCGGCAAGCACCTGAGCCTTCAGCTCGTCGGTCAGGGTGTTGTCGTCGAAGTTGGACACGGCGGGATCTGGGCGTTCTTCGGCACCGCCGCACAGCCGCCTTGACGCGAGGCTGTGGCGGCGCGCGTTCTCGGGCCTATCCTCGGGCGATGCTCTCGCTGTCCACGGCCCTGGCGCTGCTGCTGCATCCGGCGCCCGCCGTCGCCGAGCCCCCGTGCCATGGGCGCGTCGACGACCGCATGGCGTGCGCACAGTGCCACCGCGCCGTGCGCGACGAGTGGGCGCAGTCCGCGCACGCGCGAGCGTTCGTCGATCCGTTGTTCGTGAAGGCGATCGAGTCGCGAGCCGAGCCGGAGCGCTGCATCCCGTGCCACGCGCCAGCATCCGTGCTCGACCGCCTGGGGCAGATGCCCAAGGCGCGCGCCGAGGCGCGCGAGCACGGCGTCGACTGCCGTTCGTGCCACGTGCGCGGCGACACGGTGCACGGGCCGGACGGCGCGGCGACGACCGCGCACACGACCGAGAAGGACCCCACGTTCTCCGCCGGCGGCTCCGTCGCCTTGTGCACCAGCTGCCACGACATGCGGATCGCCGATGTGCTGCCGCTCGGCCGCGAGTTCGAGCGCGCGCGCGACGGCGACGACGACGCGACGTGCGTCTCGTGCCACATGGAGCCGGTGCGCCGGGCCGCGGCAGAAGACCCGAAGACCGGAGCCGCGGTCGGCGAACCACGCGCAGGACGCAGCCACGCGCTGCTCGGCCCCTCGGACCCGGAGTTCTGCGCGTCGGCGTTCCTGTTCGAACTCGTGCGCACCGAATCCGCGCCAGAACTCGTGCTGCGCTGCGGCGCCGGCCACGGGGTTCCCGGGCTCGCGCGCATGCGCACCTTCGAAGTGCGCATCGAAGTCCGCTCGAAGACGGGCCAAGCTCTGCACGAAGAACGGGACGCCTTCTCAGGGCGGAACCGCCTGTTGGTCGACGAGGAGCGGAGGTGGCGCCTGCCGGCGCTGCCCGGCGCTGTTGCGATCCGCGTTCGCGTGGACCACATCTTTGCCGACCAGAAACCGACGACCGTCGTCGATCGAACGTGGGAGCTGCCGTGACCGAAGAGACCGCAACGCCGCTGCTCGAAGCGCACCAGACGCTCGCGGACCTCGGACTGCAGCCGTCCACGCGACGCCTGCGCCTGCAGTCGAGCCACGGCAGCTCGGTGCCGATCGCGGCCGAGGGCCAGAACGGCCGCATGTTCCTGCTGAAGTGGTTCCTGCCGCCGCGGCAGGACCACATCTATCCGGCTGGCGCGAGGCCGGAGGACTTCGCGCGCCGCGAAGCGGGCTTCTACCGCCTGCTCGACAGCATCGACCCGGAGCGCCGCGACCTGC
>CAZEQF010000277.1:0-5717 GCA_964514315.1 uncultured Singulisphaera sp.
ACCAGCCCCTTCTTCCCCAACTCCGCCACCACAACCTCCCGGTGGTCGCCCTGCACCTCAATCACGCCGTCCTTGACCGTCCCGCCCGTTCCGCACTTCGCCTTGAGCTGTTTGCCGAGCGCTTCTAGCTCGGCCTTGCGATAGGGGACGCCCATCACGACGGTCAGCGTCTTGCCGTTCCGCACTTCGCGGCGGACGCGCACGATGCCGTCGCCGCTGGGCGCGCAGAGTTCTTCGCCGCACGCGCACTTCGCCATCGCCTTGCGGCATCGCGGGCACATGCGGCCCTGGTCGCTATCCCACACGAGGCCCATCGCGCGTTAGCTCCCGAACTGGTCCATCCAGTCGCGCTCGGTGCGCGGCTGGAACACGTAGTTGGTCTTGCGCGTGTCGCCGAGCTTGGCGAACGGGCGCGGGTCGTAGAGGTGGCCGGGATACAGCGTCGTCGAGTCGGGCACCTTGCTCAGCTTCTGCGTCAGCGACAGATAGAGGTCGCGCGGATTGCCGCCCGGCAGATCGGTGCGGCCGCAGCCCTGCAAGAACAGCGTGTCGCCGGACACGAGCTTGTCCTGCACGAGGAAGCACTGCGAACCGGGCGTGTGCCCCGGCGTGTGGATCAACGTGATCGGGATCTCGCCGACCTTCAGCACGTCGCCGCTGTCGTGCAGCTGCATGTCGCTCTGGCTGCAGCCGGTGACGCGCGCGATCCACGGAGCTTCGTTCTTGTTCGCGTGGATCTTGCACGGGCACTTCGTCAGCAGTTCGC
The DNA here is from genome assembly GCA_964514315.1 of uncultured Singulisphaera sp. Lineage (GTDB taxonomy): Bacteria > Planctomycetota > UBA1135 > UBA1135 > UBA2386 > SXPK01. Next base: position 767 of record CAZEQF010000277.1, read on the forward strand.
GCACGCCTTGCAGCGAATGCCCATACATGTCGCCGCCGACGTGGTCGGGGTGGTAGTGCGTCGCGAGCGCGCCCGTGACGCGGTAGCCGTCGTGCTCGCAGACCTTGAGCAGCTCGGAGACCGCGTAGCACGGATCGACGAGCACGCACTCCTTGGTCACCGTGTCGCCGATCGCGTAGACGAAGTTCATCATCTGCGTCGCGATCGGATCGCCGACCGCGAAGTCGCGGCCCGCGAGCAGCTGGCGGAAGTAGAGGCGGTCGTTTGCCGGGGGCGTTCGGTCGGTGGTCACGGCGCACACGAAACCGGAACGGCGGCCCGTTGGCCATGGGCAAGCGAACGGCGGGGCGGCCCGCCGCCGGTGCCGGATCGCCCCGAGATGCCCGGCGACTCAAGCGATCGATCCCTCAAGGGATTGGGCCCCGGGAGCCGATCCACCGATGCCACCGATGGGATCGACGCAGAAGCAGACCCTGTTCGCGCTCGCGCTCGCCGGCGCCGTGACGCTCGCTGCGGGCTGCCAAGGCGTCGTCGTGGGCCCGATCGCGCCGCCGCCGCCGCAGGTCGCGGCGACGCTGAAGGACACCGAGGTCCGGGCGCTGGCGTTCCCGTCGGGTGCGACCGCCGGTGCCGCGGCGCGCGCCGAGCTCGCGCGGCTGTCGGCGCTCGTGGTCCTCGGCGACGACCCTCTGGCTCCGACCCCGGACGCTGCGGCGCTCGCGGAGCTGCGCGCCTACGTCGAACGCGGCGGCCGCGTGCTGCTGCTCGGCCATGCAGTGCGACTCGTGCACGACCTCGGCTTCGAAGCGCGCGCGCCGCGCAGCGAGGCGTTCCGCTGGGGCTACGACGCGCGCACGGCGCAAGGCCGCGCGCGGCTCGGCTTCTCCGCTTCGTCGAGCAAGACGGACGCGCTGACCGAAGGCATGACGCCGTCGGGGCCGCGGCCCTACGACTACTTCGTGCTCGGCGGCGCGCCGCTCGACACCGCGTTGTGCGCGTTCGTCGAAGCGCCGCCGCAAGACGCCGAACTGCTCGGCCGCCTGCTCGTCGAATGCGACGGCGAACGGCGCGACGAAGAATGTGAACCGCGCGAGTCCAGCGCAGTCGTGCTCGCGCGCTGGCGGCACGGCAAGGGCATGGTGGTGGGCCTCGGCCTGCTGCCGGACCTCGACAACCGCGACGAGCAGGTGCGCGACAACGGCCGCACGTTCGTTCGCCGCGCATCGACGCTGCTCGCGACGCAACCAGACGCGCCGATCGGCTACTGGACGATGGTCCCGTCGGCCCGAGCGCAGCGCGAACGCGCAGCTCGCAACGGCAACGCAACCAACGCGCGCGCGGATCGGCTGCTGCCCGTGGCGCAGCGCGAAGTGCCCGGCGCGTCGTTGCTCGCCAACTGGGGCCTCGTCGCCGCCGCGCACGACGCTGTGCAGAAGGGCTCGTCGCGCACGCCGGACCAGGTGCTGCAGGACGACGTGTTGCCCGCGTTCGCGGCCGGCGCATCGGTGGTGGCGCTCGACCTCGTCGAACCGACGCAGGGATTGCCGCTGCCGTGGTCGGAGACGGATCCGCTCGCGCGGCCCAAGGCCTACGTCGGCAGCGCGTTCGTGCGCGGCTACGACGCAGAAGGCATGTCGCGGTTCGTGCGCGAGGCGCACGCGCGTTCGCTGCTCGTGCACGCGACGGTCGACACGCGCCCGTTCGGCAGCGAGCCGCGCGTGCAGTTCGCGTCGCTGCGCTACGTCGCACGGCAATGGGCCGACGCGCGGCGTTTCTCGGACGGCGCGCTCGACGGCGTCGTGCTGCGCCGCGACTTCGACGATCCGCGCGGCCTCGCCGTGCGCGTGATGCAGGACTTCCAGCCCGCGATGCGCGTCACGGCGCTCGGCGAACGGCGCAGCCCGCCGCCCGGCGCGGCGCAGGCGCTCGACGCGCACGACGGCAAGCCGCTCGGCGCGCGCGCGTTCGGCGTGTCGGATGGATGGCGCAATGGCTTCTCGGCGCAGCAGTTTCCGGTCGGCGTGCTCGACGCGAGCTCGGTGACGCAGCCGCTCGCTCCCGGCGAACGCGAGCCTTCGACCGGCGGCAGCCATCCCGACTGGATTGCGGAGCAGGCCGTCGCGTTCGTGCGCGAACGGCGCAACACGGGCGGCGCGATGCTGTGGCAGGGCCTCGCGAACGGAACGGCTTCGGCGCGTTCGCGCGCGGCGGCCTTCGGCGTGTCGATGGAGCCGCTCGTCGCCGCAGTCGCGGCGCGTTGCTCGTCGACGGGTCAGGACGGCTACCGCAGCGCGCAGCAGAAGCTCGCGCCCGACGTGCACGCGGACTTCGCGCAGACCGTGCCCGCGTCGGCTGCGGTCGTGCAGCTGCGCAACAACCACTTCCGGTTGCTCGGGACGGGCGGACGCCTGCAGCTCGACACCGCGGGCCTCGCGCGCTTCTCGCAAGCGACGGCGACGGGCGTCGTGACGATCGCGGACAGCTTCTTCCGCACGCGCTTCTTCGGCGGTCGGCCGGACGCGAGCGAGTTGCGTTCGCTGGCTGTCGACTTGCTCGCGGGCGAACCGCGCGGCGAAGGTGGCTATGTCGCAGCAGCCAACATCCCCGACGGCGGCTCGTGGCCGCGCGAACTCGCGTTCGCGGAAGCGCCGCGTTGGCCGCAGCGGTTGCAGTTCACGCTGCCGCGCGAGACCGGACGGTTCTCGCTGCGCATCGTCGCGCGCGCCGTGCGCGGCAACGGCGTGCTCACGGTCTCGGTCGACGGCGAGCCGATCACGTTCTTGCCGTTCGCGGACGGCGTGATGCCGATCGACGCGGACGTCGCGTTGCACCTGCCGACCGCGGCCGTGCGCACGCTGCAGATCGAGGCGCAGGACGGCGGCGCGATCGCGCTCGACCGCCTCGCGCTCACGCGCACGGGCGACGTCGCTGCCGATGCAGACGTGCTCGCACAAGCTGGCTCGCTCGCGTCGCTGCGCGAACGCAGCAGCTCGACCTACCACCAGGAGAGCGTCGAGGTCGCGACGATCGCGGACTTCCCGGGCTTCGTCGTGCGCGCCGAATGCGAACGCAGCGTGCGCGGCCTGCAGCAGGAGCGCCGCTTCTCGCTGCAACGCCACAAGACGCTGCGCTTCGCCGTCGCCGACAGCAAGGAGATGCGCGAGCCGTTCGTGCTCGCGTCCGACGATCCCTCGGTGCCCGACCTCGCGGTCGTGCCGCTGCGGTTGTCGCGCTACGAGCGCTTCTCGCTCGAGAACGGCGAGCTCGTGCTGCGCCAGCAGCCCGAGGCGAACGCGCGCACGGTGTTCGGCTTCGCGTTCGTCGATCGCGACCTTGCGCGCGATGCGCTGCCGCATCTCGCTCGCGTGCTCGCGGCGATCGACCGGCCGGCGACGCTCGACCTCGGCGAACGCGGGCTCGCGGAGCTGCGTTCGGATCTGCCGATCGCGTGGACGCGCGTCGTCGCGGTGCAGCAGGCCACGAAGACCCCGTTCCTCGTGAAGGAAGGCGGATGGTGGACGATGCGCGGCGCGCAGCAGGACGGCGCGCGCGACTACTTGCGCATCGTGCACCTGCCCGGCGACTCGGTGTCCGTGCTCGCGGGCCACGCGCTGCTCGCGCGCACGCGGCCGGGGCCAGGCTCTGGCAGCGCGATCGCGCTCAAGGATCCGGAGCCCGACCGCGTCACCGTGCGCGTGCTGCACCAGAGCCCCTTGTGCGCGCCGTCGGTGACGATGGCGGCCGCATTCGACGCCGTGGAAGTGGACGGCAAGCCGTGGTCGCTGTGGAACGGCCGCACGGTCACGCTGCCCGCCGGCCTCGCCACCGCGCGCATCGCGGTGCGCACGCGCGGTGGCGCGCCCGAACCCCGCATGGCATCGACGGCAGCGCGCCTGTCGGTCTGCGCCTACGAGCCCGGCCGCGCCGAGCTGGTGTTCGTCGCCGAGCCTTCGCCCGACCGGCCGTCGACGATGCCGTTCACGGCGGTGCTGCACGGACCGCGGCCCAAGTCCGTCGACGGCGGCGAGATCGTCGACGAGAAGGAACTCCGCCACCAAGACGAGTCCGCGCGCCGCGCCGCCGAGGCGGGGGGCACGGTGATCCGATTCCTGCCGGGCCTCGTCCGCGTCCGATATGGAGACCATGGCTCCTAACCCGACGACGATCGGCCTGTCCGCCGCGATGTTGGTCGGCCTCGCCATGGTCGCGATGCCCTGGATGGCCGCGAACGGCGAGGCGGCCCTGCCGGCGACGTTTGCGCCCGGCGATGCAGCGGCGCAGCCGTTGTTCAACGCGCTGTCTGCGCACGATGCCGCGTGCCGCGCAGGCGACGTTGCTGCGTTCTCGCGCAGCGTCACCGACGCCTACCAGGACTCGCTGTCGCGTTCGCTCGCGGCGCTCGACCGCAAGCTCGACGCAGAGATGCTGCGTTCGCGCGCGACGCCGGGCTCCGAGCTCGCGGCGGTTGCGTCGCGGCCGGGTTGTCGCGGCAGCGCCAAGGGCGCGCGTGCGTGCGTGCTCGGCAAGCCCGCGGCGGGCCACCTCGGCACGCTCGGCATCGCGTTCGCATTCGAAGGCGACCGCTGGCGCATCGACCGCGTCGTGCACCAGCCGCAGGTCTCGCTCGACGACGCGACGCTGGTCGCGGTGGTCGAGAGTTCGCTGCTCGAGCCGCGCTGAGGCGAAGGCTCGTCGCGGCTGCGGCGACGGAGCGAGCTGTCGCCCGTCTGCCATGAAGCCTGCGCGCGGAGCCAGGTGGTGCACGTTGCAGCCAGCGCGCTTGTTCTGCGGCACGCCTGCGCGATGCTGTGCGCGGATGGACCAGCCGAACCGAATCGCGTGGCGTTGCGTGTCGTTGCGCACGTTCGGCCGCACGATCGCGTTCGCGTGCTCGCTCGCTGCCGCCGCGGTCGCCCAGGATCGCGCGCGCAAGCCGGACGCGAAGGGCCCG
>CAZEQF010000278.1:0-1279 GCA_964514315.1 uncultured Singulisphaera sp.
AGCACGAGGCTCGTCGCGACGATCGGGCCGGTGACCTGCTCCATCGCCTTCTGCGCGGCGACACGGACGTCCTTCACGCCGTGCTGCATCTGATGGTAGACGTTCTCGACGACGATGATCGCGTCGTCGACGACGAGGCCGATCGCCAGCACGAGGCCGAGCAGCGTCAGCGAGTTGATCGAGAAGCCGAACGCCGCCATCACCGCGAACGTGCCGACGATCGACACCGGGATCGCGACCATCGGGATCAACGTCGCGCGCCAGTCCTGCAAGAACAGGAAGATCACGACGAGCACGAGGATCGCGGCCTCGATCAGCGTCTTTACGAGTTCGTGCAGCGACGCGTCGACGAACGTCGTCGTGTCGTATGCGACTTCGCGCTCGATGCCCGGCGGCATCATCGGGGCAAGGCGCTCCAGCTCCTCGCGCACCTGTTGCGCGACGTCGAACGCGTTGGCGTCCGGCAATTGGTAGACGCCGATGAGCGCCGCGCCCTTGCCGTTGTAGTGCGAGGTGCCCGAGTAGAGATACGAGCCCATCTCGGCGCGGCCGATGTCGCGCACGCGCACCACCGCTCCGGCGTCGCCGGTGCGGATGACGATGTCGTTGAACTCCTCTTCGCTGATCAAGCGGCCCTTCGTCGTGAGGCTCACGAGGAACGCAGGCTTGTCTGCGCTGGGTTCGGCGCCGATCGAGCCGATCGCCGACTGCTTGTTCTGCTGCTGGATCGCGCGCGCGACGTCCGCGGACGTGAGGCCCATCGCCGCAAGCCGCAGCGGGTCGAGCCAGATGCGCATCGAGTATTGCTCGAGGCCGAAGATCGTCACGCTGCCGACGCCGCGCAGTCGCTTCAACGCGGGCGCGACGGTGATGTCGGCGAGGTTGGTGAGATAGCGCGAGTCGTAGGCGTTGTCGGGCGAACGCAGCGCCGCGACCATCGTGAGGTTCGACGACTGCTTGGTGACCGTGATGCCGAGCTGCTGCACTTCTTGCGGCAACTGCGAGAACGCCTGCTGCGCGCGGTTCTGCACGTCGACCGCGGCGATGTTGAGGTCGTAGCCGACCTCGAACGTGCACGTGATGATCGACTGGCCGGTGCTCGTCGAGTTCGAGCTCATGTACAGCATGCCTTGCACGCCGTTGATCTGCTGCTCGAGCGGGCTCGTGACCGTCTGCGCGACGGTCTGCGCGTCGGCGCCGTTGTAGACCGCGCTGACCTGCACGGTCGGCGCGGGCTCGTGACCGTCTGCGCGACGGTCTGCGCGTCGGCGCCGTTGTC
>CAZEQF010000278.1:1289-5715 GCA_964514315.1 uncultured Singulisphaera sp.
TGACCTGCACGGTCGGCGGCACGATCGTCGGGAACTGCGCGATCGGCAGCGTGAACATCGTCGCCACGCCCGCGAGGAGCATGACGAGGGCGATGACCGTCGCGAAGATCGGCCGGTTGATGAAGAAGCGAGACATCGATGTTCCTTACTTGCCCGCCTGCTCTTCCTTGACCTTCGTGCCGTCGCGCAGCTTCTGCGTCCCGGCCACGACGACGCGGTCGCCGGCGGCGAGCCCTTCGACGATGCCTGCACGCTCCTCTTCGCGAATCGTCGGCTTCACGCGCACGTTCTCGACGGTCTGGTCCTGCTTGACGCGCCAGACGAAGAAGTCCGTCTCGCGCGCGACCAGTGCGCGCGTCGGGATCATCACGACGCCCGGGATCTCGCCGAGGTCGAGCTTCACGTTGCAGAACGTGCCCGGCCGGAACGCACCGTCGTTGTTGGCAAACTGCACGCGCAGCGCGATCGTCGACGTCGAAGCGTTGACCACGTTGGACGCGAACGTCACGACGCCCGTCGCCGTCAGCGAGTCGACGCCGCCGTAGACGACCGTCGCCTTGAGTTCGCCAGCCTGCATGCGCTCGCGGATCAGCGGCCACTCGGTCGCGCTCGGGCTGAACTCGACCCACATCGGGTCCATCTGCACGAGTTGGTTGAGCTGCACCGTGTAGCCCGGGCCGACCATCTGGCCTTCGGACGCCAGCGTCTTGCCGAGCACTCCGTCCATAGGCGCCGTGATGCGGCAATAGGACAGGTTGAGCTCCGCCGTCTCGACCTGCGCCTTCGCCGTGCCGACCGCCGCGTTGGCGGCCGTCAACTGCGCCTCGGATTGCGAGACCTTGGTCTGCATCTGGTCGAACGACTGCTTGGCAACCGCGCCCGAATCGGCGAGCGGCGCGCTGCGTTCGACGTCACGCTTCGACAGGTCCAAGGAAGCCTGCGCGGCGGGCACCTGCGCCTCGGCCTGCGCGAGTTGCGCCCTCGCCGCGTCGAGCTGCGCGCGGAACGGGCGCTCGTCGATCGTGAGCAGCAGGTCGCCGGCCTTGACGGTCGCGCCGTCCGCCACGTGCTGCTTCTCGAGGAAGCCGGCGACGCGCGCGCTGATCGCGACCGAGTGCACGCTGGCAGTCACGCCGGGATACGTGCGGATCCGCTTGACCGACTCGGCCGTTGCGACCGCAGTGCGCACGGTGATCTCGGAGGGAGGAGGCGGAAGGGTCGGCGCCTTGGCGCACGAAGCGCAAACGAAGGCCAATGCCAAACCGATCCCCGTGACTCGCAACTTCGCGTTCATCGTGCGTTCTCGCTGTTCGTGCTGTCGGCCGTCATTGCGGCCGCGACTGCTTGTTCTTCGGCGTCCCAACCGGCTCCGAGAGCCCGCTGGAGCGCGACATATCCCTGTGTCACCGCGGCGCGCGCCTCGACGGCCGAGCTCTCCGCGCCCAACTTGCCGCGCTGCACGTCGAGCAGCGTGCCGTAGTCGACGAGGCCCGCGTCGTATTGCTGCTGCGCCAATGCGAGCGCCGTCTCTGCGCTCGCGAGCGCGGCATCCGAACGGCGCCGCGTCTCGCGCGCCAAGGCGAAGTCGCTCGCGCTCGCGCTGACGTCGCCGACCGCGGTCAGGATCGCGCCGCGATACTGCGCGAGCGCGGCTTCGGCCTCGGCGCGCTTCTGGCTCACGGCCGCGTCGATCTTGCCGCCGGTGAACAACGGCAACGACAGCGAAGGCCCGAACGAATACGCCTTGTTCGACAGGTCCGAGAGCCCGTCCGTGCCGGTCGCCGCGATGTAGATGTTGCCTGACACCGTCAGCTTGGGGAACCGATAGGACTCCGCCACGCCGATTGCCGCAGTCGCCGCCAGCAGCCGTTGCCGCGCGCCGCGGACATCCGGGCGACGCGTCAGCAGTTCTTCGGGCAAGCCGATTCCGGCGACGTCGGGCGCGCTCGGCACCGGCTTGGGCTCGGCCAGCATCGGCCCGAAGTCCGAAGGGCTGCCGCCACAGAGCACGGCGATCGTGGCGACCGTCGAGGCAATGCCGGCGTCGAGCTGCGGCAATTGCGCGTCCGCGCCGTCGAGCTCGGCCTGCGCGCGCGCCACTTCGAGGGCGTTCGTCGTGCCGGCCTCGAATCGCGCCTTTGCGAGCTTCTGCGTCGTCGCCAACGCGTCGCGATTGGCGATCGAAGCTGCGCGCTGCGCCTGCAGCATGCGCAATTGCACATAGGACGCCGCGACCTGCGAGCGCACCGAGACCAGCGCATCGCGCAACTGGTCGACGCGCGACTCGGCCGAAGCATTGGCGGCCTCGATCTGGCGCCTCAAGCCGCCCCAGAGGTCGAGCTCCCACGACGACAGGCCGACGCCATAGGCGTAGCTGTCATAGGGCTCCAACACGACTCCCCGGGACGCGAGCTGCGCAATGTTGGTCAATACCCGGTTGTATTGCGCGCCGGCGCCGACCGTCGGCCATAGCTGGGCTTCACTTGCGCCGACCGCCGCATAGGCCGCGCGCACATTGGCAATCGCTGCCGCAAGCGTCTGGTTGGACGCGTCCGCCTTCGCAATCAACTCGTCGAGCAACGGGTCCTTCAGCGAAGTCCACCAGCGCGGAAGCGGCTGCTGCGCAGTCGAAATCGAATCGCCGAGCGGCCTGGCGTCGATTGCCTCGCTCTTCGGGGACTGGGTCTCGGGCGGCGCGTCGGGGCCGACGGAGCAGGACGAGAGCCAGAGCGCGAGCGCCGGCAGGATGAGCCCGTTCGCGGCACGGCGCGGCTGGGTTCCGTCGCGGAGTCTTGAGGATCGCTCGGAGGAGAGCATCCCCACAGGCTACGGGCTGCGACTACGAACTTCGACCCTGGAGGCAGTCACAGATCGGTCGATTCGCGCGACAGCATCGCGGCACGAAGCGCGGCGCGATCGCGATGCCACTCGGACGGCGCGAGGCACGGTTCGCGATGCGCCGCGCCTGCCGCGGCAACCGGCGCATCGAATCCTCGCGACACCGGACGAAGACCAACCACGCGCTTGTCGCGATTGCGCGCGCGCCGCACGATCGCCGCATGCGTACCGCCGTCCGAGTTCTCGCCTCCTTGGCCCTCACCTTGTCGCCGTTCGCCGCCTGCGCAGGCAGCCAGCGCGCGCGCGACGTCGACCTCGCCAGCAAGGAGGCTCCTCGCGTCCTCACGCAAGGCCTCGAGATGGTCCGAACGGACGACTCCGACCAGGCGCTCTACATCTACGTCGCCAAGGAGAAGCCCAAGGTCCGCTACACCAAGCTGCTGCTGGAGCCGGTGCTGATCGCGAAGGAAGGCGAACTGGACGAGAAGGAACTCGCCAACTACCAGGCGCTGGCGGACAACGCCTACCAGCTCGTGCGCCAGGCGCTGGCGCAGGACTTCGAGATCGTCACGCAGCCGTCGCGCGACACGTTCCGCATGCAGATCGCGGTCCTCGATGCCGAACCTGCCTCCACCGTGCGCAGGCTCCTCGCGTCCGCCAGCCCGGTCGGCGTCGGCATGTCGCTCGTGCGCTACGTCGCGACCGGCAAGCCCACCGCCGTCGGCGAGATCACCGTCGAGATCCTGATGACCGACTCAACCACCGGCGCGGTGCTCGGAGCGGGCATCGACCGTCGCGTCGGCACCCAGAACGTCCGCGAAGCGATCGACGTCTGGCACACCGCGAACGATGCGCTGGCGAAGTGGGCCGAGCGCCTGCGCGAGCAGTTGCGGATCGTGCGGCAATCGCGCAAGGACTGAAGGGAATGCCCGAAAGCGCGCCCACGCTCGTCGCGATCTGCCTGCGCCCCGGCGCGCGCATTCCGCCGGTGCGTGTCGAGCGCGCGCTTGCCGTGACGAACACCGGCCTCGAAGGCGACCACGCGCAGGGCGGCAAGCGGCAGGTGACGCTGCTGTCGATCGAGGCGTGGCGCGCAGCATGCGCAGAACTCGGCCGCGAGCTCGATCCCTCGACGCGCCGCGCCAACCTCGTCGTCGCAGGCCTCGACCTCGAGAACGCCATCGGTGGCACCGTCACGATCGGCGACGTCGTGATCGACGTGTTGGGCGAGACGAGGCCGTGCGAGCTGATGGACGACGGCGGTCGCATCGGTTTGCAGAAGGCGCTGCGCCCGCAGAAGCGCGGCGGCGTCTACGGCAAGATCCGGTCTGGCGGCGAACTGCGCGTCGGCATGGAATGTCGGTTCGCTCCGCACGCGCCCGAGTGAGGCGCGACGACTCCTCCATGCCCGACACTCCGCTCACGCTCGACCGCGACCAATTGCGCATCGTGCGCCTCGCCGCGCAGGGCATGTGCCCGTCCGCCGGCATGCCGCCGATGCAGCTCATCGCGCGCACGGGATGGCTGCGGACGCTGGGCGGGGCCGACGCCTACCTCGCGATCCACGCGCGCCAACGTTCGCTGCCGC
>CAZEQF010000279.1:0-5702 GCA_964514315.1 uncultured Singulisphaera sp.
GCGGATCGCGATTGCCGCCGCCGCCGTAGCCGCCGCTGCTGCGCGCGCCACCCGAGCCTGCGGCCGCGTGGCTGTCGCTGCGCCCCGCCGCCGGCCGTTCGTGCAGCTTCATCGTGAGCGCGATGCGTTGGCGCGGGATGTCGACCTCGACGACCTTGACCTGGACGATCTGGCCCGCCTTGACGACTTCGCGCGGGTCCTCGACGAAGCGATCCGACAGCTGGCTGATGTGCACGAGGCCGTCCTGGTGCACGCCGATGTCGACGAAGGCGCCAAAGTTGGTCACGTTGGTGACGACGCCTTCGAGCTGCATGCCCGGCGTGAGGTCCTTCAGCTCCTGCACGCCTTCCTGGAAGGTCGCGGTCTTGAACTCCGGACGTGGGTCGCGGCCCGGCTTCTCGAGCTCTTGCAGGATGTCGGTGACGGTCGGCACGCCGAAGCGTTCGTCGGCGAACTTCTTGGGATCGAGCGTCTTCAGGAACGCGCGATCGCCGATCAGGTCGCGGATCGCGCGGCCGCTCGCCGCGAGGATGCGCTCGACGACGGGGTAGGCCTCGGGGTGCACCGAGCTCTGGTCGAGCGGGTTGTCGCCGCCCTGGATGCGCAAGAAGCCGGCGCACTGCTCGAACGCCTTCGGGCCGAGGCGGCTGACCTTCAGCAGGTCCTTGCGCGACTTGAACGGCCCGTTCTCGTTGCGATGCGCGACGATGTTCTTGGCGAGCGTCGACGACAGGCCGGCGACGCGCGCGAGCAGGTCCTCGCTCGCGGTGTTGAGGTCCACGCCGACGCCGTTCACGCAGTCCTCGACGACTGCGTCGAGCGAGCGCGCGAGCTTCGTCTGGTTGACGTCGTGCTGGTACTGGCCGACGCCGATCGACTTCGGGTCGATCTTCACGAGTTCGGCGAGCGGGTCCTGCAGGCGGCGCGCGATGGAGACCGCGCCGCGCAGCGACACGTCGAGGTCGGGGAACTCCTGCGCCGCGCGTTCGCTGGCCGAATAGACCGAGGCGCCGGCCTCGCTGACCATGATCTTCTGCAGCTTGCCCGACGACATCTTGAGCAACTGCGCGGCGAGCTTGTCGGTCTCGCGCGACGCGGTGCCGTTGCCGATCGCGACGAGGTCGACGTCGAACTTGTCGCACAGCATCGCGAGGATCTTGAGCGAGCCGTCCCAGTCCTCGCGCGGCGGGTGCGGGTAGATCGTCGTCGTCGCGAGCACCTTGCCGGTGCGGTCGACGACCGCGACCTTGCAGCCCGTGCGGATGCCGGGATCGAGGCCGAGGATCGCCTTCGGGCCTGCGGGCGCCGCGAGCAGCAGGTCGCGAAGGTTGAGCGCGAACACCGAGATCGCCTCTTCTTCCGCGCGTTCGCGCACCGTCGTGAACAGTTCGCTCTCGACGTGCAGCGCGAGCTTGACCGCGAAGCACAGGCGCGCCGTGTCGGCGAGCCACGCGTCGGCCTTGCGGTTCTTCTGCTCGATGCCGAAGCGGCGCATGACCATCATCTGGCCCTGGCCCGTCGGGTCCTCGCCGATCGGCTGCCGTTGGTCGCCCATCGACAGTCCGAGGTCTAGGTAGCCTTCCTTGCGCGCGCGGAACATCGCGAGCGCGCGGTGGCCGGGCACGCGTTCGAGCGGCTCGTCGTGCGTGAAGTAGTCGCGGAAGCGCTGCGCCTCGGGATCCTGCTCCTTGTCCTTGCGCACGCGGCTCGTGAGGAACGACTCGCGTTGCAAGAACGTGCGCACCTCGCCGACGAGTTGCGCGTCTTCGGCGAAGTTCTCCATCAGGATGTAGCGCGCGCCATCCAGCGCGGCTGCGGCATCGGCGACGCCCTTCTCGGTCGAGACGAACTTGGCCGCGAACTCCTTCGGATCCTGCGTCGGGTCCGCGAGCAGGCCCGCGGCGAGCGGCTCGAGGCCGGCTTCGCGCGCGATCGTCGCCTTCGTGCGGCGCTTCTGCTTGTAGGGCAGGTAGAGGTCCTCGAGGACCTGCTTCGTCTCCGCGCCTTCGATCGACTTCTTGAGCGCCGGCGTCAGCTTGCCCTGCTCCTCGATGCTCGCGAGCACCGCCGTGCGGCGCTCTTCGAGCTCGCGCAGGTAGATGAGCCGTTCCGACAACGTGCGCAGCTGCGTGTCGTCGAGTCCGCCCGTCGCTTCTTTGCGGTAGCGGGCGATGAACGGGACCGTGGAGCCTTCGTCGATCAATGCGACGGCGGCCTGGACTTGTTCTGCCCGCGCGCTGAGTTCCAGCGCGATGCGGGCTTCGATGGACGGAAGCAAAGCGGACCTCCCTGGCAGTGGTGCCGCGCCGTCTGACCACGACGCGGGGGAGCCTTGCTTACGGGCGCGCAGCCCCGGATCAAGGGCGCGCGAAAGTCGCTCAGCGGCGGCCGGGCGCGAGCGGCTGCACGGCGAAGTCGTCGAACGACGTCGCGGCGTCCGCCTTGGTCCAGAGTCCGGCCTTGCCGGCCTGTCCGATCGTCGTGTCCTCGATCGACAGGATCTCCTTGCCGTCGAACATCACCTTGTGCTCCGCACCGAGCGAGGTCACTTCGAGGAGGTGCCACGCGTCGACCGGCACGATCACCTTCGCGGTCTGCAGCATCGTGCGCACGCCGTCCACGACGTGGTAGATGCGCACGTTGTCCTCGAGCGGGTTCCAGCGCGTGACGTAGTAGGTGCTCTGGTTCTGCGCGCGCCACACGAGGCCGCCGCCCTGGTCCTCGCGGCCGCCGTCGGCGCGCACGCGCACGGACAGACGCACGTCGCGCGACGTGATTGGCGCCGCAGTCAGCGCGAGGTGGAACTGTTCGCCGGTCGAACGGCCCGCAGTGACCTGCAAGCCTCGACCGCTGCCGCCGGCGCCGCCTTGCTGCGCCTTCCATTGCGCGGCCACGACTGCGGGCCCGGTGTCGAACTGATCCATCGCGTCCGGCGCGCCGCCGACGGCGCAGTCCTCGAAGCTCGCCTGGAACGTCGCGATGGTGGCCACCGGAGCGGAGCTGCAGGCGGCGAGCGCGAGCGAGAAGAACGCGAGAACGGTCGTGCGCATTCGCGCAGAGATACGCGGCGCAGCGCCCGTGCGCCACGCTGTCAGCCGCGGAGCGGATACAGCACGGGCACCACGAGCGACGTCACGGCCCAAGTGAGCACGGCGAACGGCGTGCCCGAGCGAAGGTAGTCGGCAAAGCGGTAGCGGCCCGGGCCCATCACCAGCAACGTCGACTCGTGCGCCATCGGCGTCATGAACGCGGCGGAGACGCAGATCGCGACGCCGAGCAAGAACGGCTCGGGTCGCGCGTCGGCCGCGAGCGCGAGTTCGTAGGACAGCGGCGCGAGGATCACCGCGACGGCGGCGTTCTCGATGACTTGCGTCAGCAGCACGGCGAGCAACAGGAGCGCGGCGAGCAGCAGTTCTGGCGCGCCGTCCGCAAAGCCGCGAGCAGCAGCGTCGGCGAGGCCCTGGGCCGCGCCGGTCTTCACCAGCGCTTCGCCGAACGGGATCATCGCGCCGCAGATCACGAGCGCTTGCAGGTCGATGGCTCCATAGGCCGCGCGCATGCCGATGCACTTGCACAGCACGGCGAGCAACGCTGCGAACGGGATCGCGACCGCTGGCGGCAACGCGCCCGTCGCGGACGCGAGCACCATGGCCGCCATGAGGCCGAGCACGAGCGCCGCCTGGCCCCTGCCGACCGTCGGCAGCGGAAGGCTCTCGAGCAACAACAGGCTGCGGTCCTGGCGCAGGCGTTGGATCTCCGATTCGTGGCCGATCAGCAGCAGCGAGTCGCCGGCGCGCAGCGGCTCGGCGAGCGGCCGTTCGCGCAGCGAAGCGCCGTTGCGGCTGATCGCGAGCGGGCTCACGCCGTATTGCCGGTGGAAGTCGAGTTGGCGCAGGCTGCGGCCGGCGAAGCCGCTGTCGGGCGCGACGATCGCCTCGACCATGCGAAGGTCGGCCGAGCGCAGCGTCTTGTCGTTGAGCTTCACCTCTTCGCGCACCTGCATGCCGCGCCGCGTGACGACGTCGGTGATCGCAGTGATGCGGCCTTGGATCACGAGCACGTCGCCGGCCTCGATCACGAGCGACGGAAACGGCGGCATGAAGCCCTTGCCGCGGATCACCTGCAGCACCGTCACGTCGCGCGAGCCGAGGTCGAGCTGTGCGAGCGTGCGGCCGACGAAGTCGCCGCCGGGCTGCGCCATCGTCTCGGTCAAGAACTCCGCGACGTCGTAGCGGCCTTCGAGCGATTGGCGCTTCTCGCCGTGGGGCAGCGCGCGGCGGCCGATTGCGAGGAACCACGCGCCGCACGCAAGGAAGACGGCGATCGCGACGGGCGTGAACGACAGGAACGGCAGGCCTTGGCCCGTTCGCGAGAGCAGGTAGTCGGACAGCAGGATGTTGCTGCGCGTGCCGATGAGCGTCCATTGCCCGCCGAGCAGCGAGCCGAACGCGAGCAGCAGCAGCACGCGCGACGGCGCGTAGCCACGTTCGCGGCAGACGGACATCACGACGGGCATCCAGACCATCACCGTCGTCGTGTCGTTCACGAACGCGCTGAACACCGTGACGACCGTCAGGACCGTGAGCTGGAAGCGCAGTTCGGTGCCCGAGCCCGCCGCGAGGATCCTGCCGCCGAGCAGTTGCGCAGCGCCGGTGCGGACCATCGCCGCGGACAGCACGAACATCGATGCGACCATCACGAGCGCCGGCGAGCCGAAGCCGTGGAACGCCTCGGTCGGCGTGAGCACGCCGTGGCGGCCGGGTTTGCCTTCCGTGGTCCAGAGCGGCATCACGAGGCTCAGCAGCACGAGCAACGCCGTGACGTCGGGGCGCAGTCGCTGCAGGTAGAACGAGACCAGCGCGAGGCCGAGCACGACGGCGAGGTAGATCGTCTCTGCGTTCACGCGGCGCAGGATACGGAGCGCGCCGCGGATTGCCGCCCGCGGTCTTCGTTCGAATCGCAGCGACGCATGTCGGCGCGGCGCACTGCTCGAGCGCTTCCGCGCACTTGCCGCTGGCGGTCGTGCGCGCGGTCCCGAGAATGCCGCGCCCCTTGGACGCCACAGAACCGACCGGACGCTCGTTGTGCTACCGCTGCATGCGGCCCGTGGCGATGTGCCTCTGCGCGCTCGTGCAGCCGGTGCGAACGAAGACCAAGCTCGTCGTGCTGCAGCATCCGAAGGAGCGGCGGCATCCGTTCGGCACCGCGCGCCTGTTGCGGCTCGCGATGCCCGATGCGCGCATCGAGACGGTGCACGGCGGCTTCGACGAAGTGTTGCGCCACGAGATCGACGTCGCAGCGGACGCGGCGGTGCTCTACCCGCACAAGGATGCGGTCGATCTCGCGACGATGCCGCGCGACCAGATGCCGTCGACGATCGTGTTGCTCGACGGCACGTGGTCGCACGCGAAGAAGCTCTACCAGCACAACGAATGGGTGCAGCGGCTGCGGCACGTGCGCATCGATCCGCCGCGGCCGAGCAACTACCGCATCCGCAAGGAGCCGCAGGAGGACTTCGTGTCGACGGTCGAGGCGCTCGTCTACGCGCTGTCGATCCTCGAGCCCGAGAACGAGGAGCCGCAGTCGCTGCTGTCCGCGTTCGATCGCATGATCGACCGGCAGATCGACGTGCTCGACGTCGTGCAGAAGCACGGCCGTCAGAAGCGCGAACGCAACAAGGAGTCGCGCAGGCTCTCGCCGTG
>CAZEQF010000280.1:0-508 GCA_964514315.1 uncultured Singulisphaera sp.
GCTCTCGACGAGCTCGCTGTCGAGCTTGTTCATCTGGCAGCCGTAGCTGGTCAGGTGGTACTTGGGCGCGGTCATGAAGGGGCGCGATTGTAGGAACCGGACGGCAAAGCGCGAGCAGTTGCGCGCACGCCGCCATGCGCCGCGCCGTTCGCGTCGCGCGGTGCGACCGGCCCGTTCGCGAACGCGACCCGGGCGGACGAGCGGCGCGCCGGTATCCTCTGCGCCGTGCACCACGACGCTCCGCTGCGCCAGCGCCCCTTCCTGTTCCCGACCTTGATGGCGCTCTGCGCGCTCGGCCTCGCGTGGTCATTCGCCGGAACGAAGGACGTCGCCGTGTGCGCGTTCGAGTTGGCGCCGCTCGCGCTCGTGATGGTCGTGTTCGCCGTGCGCCGGAAGAAGTTCCGGTTCTCCGACCTCGCCTACGTGCTGCTGACGTGGTTCTTCTTCATCCAGTGCCTCGGCGGCCGCTACGAGTTCGCCAACGTGCCGTTCCCGCAGGCGGTGATGG
>CAZEQF010000280.1:554-5691 GCA_964514315.1 uncultured Singulisphaera sp.
CTTCGTGCCGGCGATCCTGCTGCGCGAATGGCTGATCCGCCGGCGTGGCCTGCCGCGCGGTCGCACGCTGTTCTGGCTGGTGACCGGCTGCTGCCTCGCGTTCTCGGCGAGTTACGAGCTGCTGGAGATGACCGTCGTCAAGGTGTGGTACCCGGCGTCGGGGCCCGAGTGGCTGGGCACGCAGGGCGACCCGTGGGACGCGCAGATGGACATGACGATGGCGTTGTGCGGCGCGATCACGGCGCAACTCGGGCTCGGCAAGCTGCACGACCTCAGCATCGCGCGCGCCGAGCAGGCGATGCGACAGGCTGCGAACGGCGCCAATCCGCGCTGAAGTTCGCGACCTCGAGGGCGGCACAGCTGCGGAACAGCGTTACTGCCGCAGCGCCGAGGCGAGTCCGAGGTCGATCGCTGCCTGCGCGATGCCGATCGGCAGCGCGAGCCACAGCCAACGCGCGCCGAGTTCCCGCATGCAAACTGCGGTGACCGCGACCAGCGCGATCGACACGCCACAGGCAATCGCAGCGAACGCGATGCCGTGCACGCCGCACAGCACTGCCGGCGCGAAGCCCGGCAGCACGGGCAGCATCCAGAGCCAACTCTGAACGCAGTGCCCGCATTCCGACAGCGGGCCGAACATCAGCGGCAACCAGGCGCCGCCCCACCACGCGATCGCCGCGCGCGAAAGCGGCGTCTTCCATGCGCGGAGAAAGCGCGCGTCGCGTCCGGACTCGCGCACCGTTCCTGAATCAGTGGTCGAGCTTGCGCAGCGCGGGGTGCGGCGAGTCCTGGCCCCACGTCTTGAAGACCTCTTCGAGGCCGACCCACTGGAACTCCTCCATCATCGTCTGCAGCGACAGCGGACGGACGCGGCCGTTGCCGTAGAGCACGTTCACCGTGCCGCCTTGGAACGCCCAGCCGGGGCTCTCGTTGTCGTTCGCGGCCCAGGCTTCGTCGCCCTTGCTCATGCCGCCGAGGTGCTCCTTCGCGCGCGCTGCGTAATGCGTGTCGGCCGGCGACAGCGAGCGCACGTCGGTCCAGATCTTCTCGCCGCGCTCGACCTGCTTGCGCATCTCGATGTAGTGCGGATCCTCGTCGCGCGTCGGGCCAGGCGTGAAGAAGCGGTCGAAGTTCTCGACCGTCGGCTCGATCACGCGCTTCGTCCAGCCGTCGAGGAGGAACTTGTGGCCGCCTTCGGTCGGCATGTGCCCCACCTTGGTCGGCGACTTGTAGATCTCGAGCCACTGGTAGTGCTGCTCGAGGTTCTTGCTGTCCGCCGCGATGTAGGCCTGCTCGCGGCCGGCGAGGAGGTCGGGCAGGAAGGTCGCGGCGAGCAGACCGATGATGCCGACGACGATCAGCAACTCGATCAGCGTGAAACCAGCTTGGCGATTCGCGTGCATTGGCTCGTGACGAAGAGGGGTCGGACGAAGGCGCGGATGGTAGCCGCAGCGCAGCCCCGGCGTAACTGCCCGTGCAGAACGAATGCGCCGCGGGACGACCTTGTGCCACATCGAGGCACCATGCAACGCGCGGGCTTGCGAGGTTTCCGTGGCGCAGGCGCCGGCGGATCCCGGCGTGCACTCCGGCCTGCGCACGCAGCACGCTGCGAACCATCCCCAAGAATGCAAAAGGCGCGCGACCACCGCCCGGGGTCACGCGCCTTCTCGATCGTCCGCGGACGATCCGAAGCGATCAGCCGTTCTGGCCGTCGTTCTGCTGGCCGTCGCCGTCCTTCGGCTGCTGCGGCTCGACCTGCGTCCCCTCGCCGTCTTGCTGCTGATCCTGCGGCATCGGCTCCGGCATCGGCTGGTCCTGATGGTTCGTCTCGCCCGTCGGCTGCGCCGGGTTCAGCGCGTGCTTCTGCTGGTAGTTCGAGGCGAAGAACGGGTCGCCCGAGTAGTCGCTCCACCACGTGCGCCAGCCGAGCACCGACGTGCGGCGCTGCGTGGCGTTGTCGCTGAGGTGGTCGTAGCCGAAGTCGCGGCCCGTCGCGCCCTTCAGCGCCTCGTGGCACAGGTAGCGCACTTCCTTCTTGTCGCTGTCGAGGCCTTCGATCAGCTGCGGGGCCTGCTGCATGTCACCCATCGAGATGAGCGTGCGCGCGATCTCGAGACGCACCGTCTCGTTGCTGTCCTTCGCGAGCGCCTGCAGATGCGGGATCGTGCGGCGGTCGCGGATGCGGCCGAGGGTCCATGCGCACGAGCTGCGAACCTTGGCGTTCTCGCTCTTGAGGCCCTGCAGCAGCGCCGGGATCGTC
Organism: uncultured Singulisphaera sp.; assembly: GCA_964514315.1. GTDB lineage: Bacteria > Planctomycetota > UBA1135 > UBA1135 > UBA2386 > SXPK01. The sequence continues at coordinate 2,815 of CAZEQF010000280.1, forward strand.
GACTCGCCGGTCTGCGCCAGCCACATCAGGTTCTGCACCAACTCCTCGCGGTGCTGGAACGGGATCTGCTGGACGCGCGTCTCGATCTCGCCGGCCATCAGCGAGTTCGCCGGAGTGAACTCCGACTTCGTCTCACCACTGGAGAACATCGAGCAGCTCGCGAGGAGCATCAGGGGAAGGGTCAGAACCGCGATCCTCATGGGGGATTACCTCTTCAGGAAACCGTGCTGTCCGCACGCAGCGTGCGCGACATGGCCTGCATCGGCATTGGCATGGGGAGTTCTTGAGCCGAAGTCGCGGAACGACGCGTCGCCACCGACGGGTCCGCGCGCGAGGTCCGCAACCACAACGACTTGCGACGAGGTCCCGGCGCGCGCGCACTGGCTTCGCACTTTTGCGGACCGCTCGCCGAGCCCGGCACTCTTGCCCGGTCCGCCAGGCCTCGCCAAGATCCGCGCGCTCGGCAGCCGTGCCGAAGCGACACCTCGATCCCACCAAGAGGGCCCCATGAACAAGGCAGATCTGATTGCGGAAGTGCAACGCAACCTCGGAGCCGAGTGCTCCAAGTCGCATGCAGAGAAGGTCGTGAACAGCGTGCTGGCTTCGATCCAGCGCGGTCTCAAGAAGGACAAGGAAGTGCAGCTCGTCGGCTTCGGCACGTTCGCGGTGAAGAACCGCAAGGCGCGCCAAGGCCGCAACCCGCAGACCAACGAGCCGATCCAGATCAAGGCGTCGAAGACCGTCGGGTTCCGTCCCGGCACGGGCCTCAAGGGCGGCGTCTGATCGCCACGACGACTGGTGGTGTCGCGCGCGCAGAGTGGCTGCGCGCGGCGCCGCAACAGGATCGACGCGGTCTGTTGCCGTTGCCCTGATGCGTTCGCATCCGCGCCCGGACATCGGTCGCACAGACCATTCCGGGGAGCCCGAACCTCGCTGACTGCGGGATCGGGAAGGGCCTCTTCCCTCAGTCGAGGAAGCCGCCGCCCAGCACGCGCTCGCCGTCGTAGAACACGGCCGCCTGCCCAGGCGTGACCGCGAACACCGGCGCATCGAACGCCACCGACACCGCGCCCGAGGCTTCGACGCGCAAGGTCGCGGGAGCCTCGTCGCTGCGAGCGCGCACTTGCACCGCGGCGCGCAGTTCGCTGCCCGGAGCCGGCGGATCGCACAGCCACCGGACGCCCGCGACGCGCGCGGTCGCGGCGTCGAGGCCGTTGCGCGGCAGCAGCGTCACGTCGCCGGACTCGCTGTCGATGCGCGCGACGTAGTGCGGCGTGCCCAGCGCCGGCAGGCCGCGCCGTTGCCCGACGGTGAACGCATCGATGCCGTCGTGGCGGCCGACTTCACGGCCCTGGCCGTCGACCAATCGACCCGCGCGTCCGCCGCCACCGCGCTGCTTCACGACGTCGCGGTAGTCGCCCGACGTCACGAAGCAGATGTCCATCGACTCGGGCTTCTTCGCCGTGCGCAGGCCCGCTTCCTCGGCGATGGCGCGCACCTCGTGCTTCTCCATGCCGCCGAGCGGGAAGTGCACGCGCGGCAACACGGCGCGATCGATGCCGAACAAGTAGTAGGTCTGGTCCTTGTTGCGGTCCTTGGATCGCAACAGGCTGCCCGCTTCGCAGCGCGCGTAGTGCCCGGTCGCGACCCCGTCGGCACCAAGATCGTCGGCGAGCGAAAAAACGTGCCCGAATTTGAGCTGCTGGTTGCACAGCACACAGGGATTCGGCGTGCGCCCGCGCCTGTATTCGTCGGCGAAGTAGTCGATGAGCGCGCCGAACTCCCGCTCGTAGTCCACGGAGTAGAACGGGATGCCCAACCGATCGCAGACCACCGCCGCGTCGCGCGCGTCGCTCGCCGAGCAGCACGACTTCTCGACCGCCGCCCCCTTGCCCGAGACCCCGTTGCGGAAGAACACGCCGATCACTTCGTGGCCCTGCCGCTGCAGCAGCAGGGCGGCAACGCTGCTGTCGACGCCGCCGGACATGGCTGTGAGGATCCGCATGGGGCAAGAAGGTGTAGCGAGCGAGGGCGGATCCCTATACTCCCCCGCCCTTCGTTTTCCGCCCCGCCCCCATCTCGATGTCGAACGCTTCGATCCTGCTCTCCGCCCCCGTGTTCACGCTGACGATCCCGCAGGAGCCGACCGCTCCGGCCCCCGGCCCCACGGGTCCGGGCGCGGCCCCGGTGGCGGGAACGACGCAGGCCCCGACTGGCGACGCGGGAGCGGCCGGCGCGCCGCAGCAACCGTGCGGCACGGACACGTTCCTGATGATGGGCCTGTTCGTCGTCCTCATGTGGCTCATGGTGCTGCGCCCCGAGAGCAAGCGCCGCAAGGAGACGCAGTCGATGCTCGCCGCGCTGAAGCAGGGCGACACGGTCGTCACGATCGGCGGCATGCACGGCAAGGTCGCGGCCATCGCCGACAAGACGGTCGTGCTGCGCATCGACACGCAGATGGTCACGTTCGACCGTTCGGCCATCGCCCGCGTGGTGGCCGATGAGGCCGCCAAGAAGAGCTGAGGCCCGTTCCGGCCCGCGCGGCGAACGGCTCGCGGCGGAGTTCCTGCGCGGACTCGGCTGCACGGTCGTCGCGCACAACCTGCGCACCGTCCATGGCGAGATCGACCTGCTGGTGCGCGACGGCCGCGAACTCGTCGCCGTCGAGGTCAAGGCGCGCAGCGACCACCCCGCGCCCGAAGCGACGGTGCGACCGGAACAACTGGACCGGATCGGCCGCTCGCTGCACGCGGTGTCGCGCTCGATCCGGCCGCGGCCTGCAGCCCTTCGCATCGACATCGTCGCGGTGCGCTGGACCGACCCGGACCCCGAGGTCCGAAGGTTCCCGTCCGTGCGCCGCTGGCGATTCGCCCGATA
>CAZEQF010000281.1:0-5602 GCA_964514315.1 uncultured Singulisphaera sp.
CATTGCTGCCGTCATTGCTGCCGTCATTGCTGCCGCCATTGCTACTGCCATCCCTGCAGCCATCCCTGGCACCATCCCTGCTGCCATCCCTGGCACTATCCCTGACGCCATCCCTGGCGCCATCAGTCTTCGGCAGCGCCTCCAGCACGCGCACGATGCGCGGGGCCTTGTAGTGCGCGATGCGCGCGCGGCAGAACGCAACCAGCTCGTCGGCGTCGACGCGCATGCCGACGCGCGGCACCACCGCGACGGCGACCAGTTCGCCCCACAGCGGGTCCGGCACGCCGAACACGGCGCACTCCAACACAGCAGGGTGCTGGTAGACGACGTTCTCGACCTCGGTCGAGAACACCGTCTCGGCGCCTGTCTTGATGACGTCCTTCTTGCGGTCGACGATGTTGACGAAGCCGTGCGCGTCGATCGTCGCGAGGTCGCCGGTGCACAGGTAGCCGCGCGCGTCGAACGCGGCGGCGGTGGCCTCTTGGTTGCGCCAGTAGCCCTTCGTGACGGTCTTGCCCTTCACGCGGATCTCGCCGACTTCCTTGTCGTCGCGCGCGATGGGTGAGCCGTCGTCGCGCACGACGACGAGGTCGACGCCCGAGAACGCGCGGCCCGTGCGACACTGCAGCGCGAGCTGCTGCTCCGGCGGCAGTTGGCGCAGCGCGTCGTCGAGCAGGCTCAACGTCAGGTACGGGCTCGTCTCGGTCATTCCGTAGGTCTGCACGTAGGTGCAGCGGAACGTGGCGATCACCTGCTTCACGACCTCGGGCGCGATCGACGCGCCGCCGCTCAGCATCGCGCGCAGCGAGAACGTCCGCGCCGCGGCGCCGGGCTCCTTGACCATCAGGTTGAGCATCGTCGGCACGAGGTTCGTGATCGTGATGCGATGGCGTTCGAGCAGGTCGAGCGCGGGCACGGAGGCGAAGCGCGGCAAGAACACGTGCACGCCGGCTTGCTGTGTGATCGCGAACGTCGCCCACGCGTCGGCGAGGTGGAACATCGGCGCGATGTGCGCCCAGCGGTCGTTCGCGGACAGCTGCAGTTCGCGCACCGCGGACGCCGCGTGCGTGCCGACGTTGCCGTGCGTCAGCATCACGCCCTTCGGATTGCCGGTCGTTCCGCTCGTGTAGTAGAGGTGCGCGACCGCGTCGGGATCGTCGGTCGACTGCGGCGGCGTCGCGCTCGGCGCGTCCGCGAGCAACGCGTCGACGGGCGCGGTCCACGCGACGCTGGTCGAAAGCCCCGCAGCCGCGGCTTCGAACTCGCGTTCGAACACGAGCGCCTTGGTCTCCGCGTGCTGCAGCACCGACGCCATCTCGCCTTCGGACAGGCGCCAGTTGAGCGGCACGAAGATCGCGTCGAGCCGCGCCGCGGCGAAGTAGGCGACGAAGTGTTCCGGCGTGTTCGCGAACAGGCCGCCGATGCGGTCGCCCTTCGTGACGCCGCGCGCGCACAGCGCCGCGGCGAGCCGTTCGACGGCGGCGAGCGCGTCGCGGTAGGAGATCGTGCGATCGTCGGTGACGAGCGCAGGCGCGTTCGGAGCGCGCGTCGCCGCGTCGCGGAGCAGGTGGAACAGGTTCACGATGGGGGTCGCGGCTTCTAGCTGCTCGTTCTTGCGTGCGGAAGGCGCAACCACGGCGGTTGCCAGTGCGCGCGCGAGCCTGTCCGATGCGCGGCCCTTCCGAGCTGACGTGATTCTTCCCGACGAGCCCAAGAACGAGCTGGCCAGCAGCGATGCGTCGCAGGCTCCGCCCGCCGCAAGCCAGCCGGAAGCGCCGCCCGCCCCGACTTCGCTGCCGATCCTCTACCACGACGACGCGATCGTCGCGGTCAGCAAGCCGAGCGGCCTGCTCGTCCACCGCGACGAACGGAACCCCGAGGCGCCGGCGGTGCTGCAGATCGTCCGCGACCAGCTCGGCAAGTTCCTGTTCCCGGTGCATCGCCTCGACCGCGCGACGTCGGGCATCCTGGTCTACGCGTTCTCGCGCGACCTCGCCGCCGACCTGCAGAAGAGCCTGATGGCCGAGACGGCGCAGAAGGAGTACCAGGCGCTCGTGCGGTGGCCGGGGAGCTTCCCCGACCTCGGTGACCGCTGGGTCTGCGACCGGCCGTTGCTCGACGACAAGGACATCGCGCGCGAGGCGCACTCGGAGTTCTGGCTCGTCGAGCCGTTCCGCCGCTGCGCGTTGGTCGGCTGCCGCATCGCGACCGGGCGCTACCACCAGATCCGCCGCCACCTCAACCACTGCGGCCGGCACATCCTCGGCGACACCACGCACGGCAAGGGCCGGCTCAACGACCTCTACCGGACGCGCTACGGCCTCGACCGTCTGTTCCTCCACGCGGCGCGGCTCTCGCTGCGGCACCCGGTCAGCGGCGAGCCGCTCGTGTTCGAGGATCCGCTGCCGCCCGAACTGGTGGCCGTGATGGAGCGGCTGCGCGCCGACCCGGCGCTCGCAGCCGACGCCTAGAGATACTGTCTCGATACCTGTCGCCCCTCGCCCTGGGCCCCTCCCCAAGGGGCTGTGGAATGAAAAGGCTTGACTGCCCGCGGACGCACATCAAGATGCGTTCCGTCCCTGGTGCATTTTACGGTGCGACCGGATTTTAGGCGCTCCGCCGAGTTCGGGATCAACAGACGTAAGTCTCGGGGATTTGACATCTTGCAACGGGTCGCCCGACTTGGATCCTCCGGTCCGGCGAAAAACGGCCTTTCCGTCGGTTCGCGCCCCATGCGACCGGCGGGCCTCATCGCGGCATGAATCAGAACAAAAAGATCGATCTCGCTGGTGGTGGCTACTGCCTCTACGCCCCGCGGTTTCCCCGCTTCGTGGACAGCCTGGGCTTTGCGGACGAGGTGCTGATCTCCAGCGCGCCCCTGGCGCAGCTCTTCGTGCTGGCCCTCGTCGAGAAGGGCCGCGCCCGCGCGCTCACGCTCGAGAAGATCGAGCAGGCGCACGGCAAGGCGATGCTGAGCTTCCACGACGGCCACGGCCTCAAGGTCGTGGAGACGCGGTTCATCACGCAGGATGACCGCTTCGTCAGCCAGCTCGACTTCCACAACACCGGCAAGGAAGACCGCGAGGTCACCGTCGTGATGTGGTCGATCACCGACCCTGAGGGTGAGCCGGTCAGCCTCGAAGGCGACAGCTACCGCATCAAGCGCAACCTCAAGAACGGCCAGGAGCCGGAGGTTCCGGTCGACATCCACTTCTCCAACCCGGACAGCAAGGGTGCTCGCTGCCTCCAGGCCTACTTCTGCGAGGGCGGCAGCGACCGTCCGGACTACGAAGAGACGCCGTGGTGCGAGATGGAGGAGCTGCCGACGCCTCGCGCGAAGCGGCTCATGGAGAAGCCGAGCCCGATCGTCGCCGGCTCGCGCGTCTACTGCGGCCTGTTCCGCATCGTGCCGCTCAAGGCGAACGGCAAGGCGCAGCACCGCTTCGAAGCCAACGTGACCTTCAAGGGCAAGGGCGTGAACTTCCGTTCGCGTCGCCCGGACCAGAAGGACGAGAACAGCTACCAGGCGTTCTGGGAGAAGGTGCCGAAGTTCACCTGCGACTGGAAGGAGCTGGAGCGCGTCGTCAAGAACCGCTTCGAGTTGCTCTACCTGCTGCGCGCGCCGCCCGGCGCGGGCAACTTCACGTCGCCCGCGGTGTGCGAAGGCAACGGCCCGTTCCACGCGCCGACGAGCTTCAGCACGCCGGCGATCATGCGCGAGGCGCGTTGGCTCCAGGATCCGTCGCTCGCCCGCGGCTGCCTCAAGTTGTTCTTCGACAACTTGCTGCACGACGGCCAGGTCCCCGGCCGCGTCTACATGGCCGGCAACACCAAGGACTTCTACCACGCCGACTGGGGTGGTGGCTTCGAGTCCATGGACGCGATCCACGCCGACAAGGCGACGAAGAAGGCCGTCTTGATGTCGATGCAGCGCTACGTGAAGTGGCTCGGCATCAACCGCGACCAGGAGGGCAGCGGCCTCACGGACATCGTCAACCACTCCGAGGCCGGCCAGGAGTTCTCGCGTCGCTACACGGTGATCGACGAGAAGGCGGACCGCGCGGTGGAGATGCAGGAGCAGTTCCACCTGAAGGGCATCGACGCCAGCGTCTATCGCTACCGGCTCGTGAAGTGGCTCCACAAGGTCGCCGACGAGATCCAGGAGAAGGCGATGGCCAACCGCTTCCAGGCGGAGGTCGAGAACATCCAGGACATCATTCGTCGCAAGATGTGGGACGAGAAGGCGGGGCTCTTCATGGACCTCGACCCGGACAAGTTGCGCAAGACCAACGTCAAGGCAGCGGTCGGCTTCTACCCGCTCGCGACGGACATCCCGAATCCCAAGATGGTCGAGCGCATGCTCGACACGCTTGGCGACAAGAAGGAGTTCTGGACCAAGTATCCGGTCCCGAGCGTCGCGATCAGCGATCCCTACTACGACGCGGCGGGCCGCTGGAAGGGCACGCGCAAGAACTGCCCGTGGAACGGTCGCGTGTGGCCGAGCATCAACAGCCACATCCTCGAAGGCCTCACCATGTGGGCCGAGCGCGGCAACAAGAAGGCGCAGAAGCTCGCGGGCGAACTGCTCAAGAAGACCGTCTCGATGATGTCGGGCGCGGTCGAAGGCACCGAGATGCCGAACAGCTACGAGCACTACAACCCGGAGACGGGTTATGGCTCGCACTACCGCGGCGTGCACCGGTTCTTGAACAGCTTCCTGCTCGACAACGTGTTCCGCATCGCGGGCGGCTTCGCGATCCGCTACGGCGAGATCCAGGACGACCCGATCCTGCAGGACCAGCCGGACTTCAAGCTGCAGGGCATGCCGCTCGGCAACAAGCTGTTCGACGTCGAGCGCAAGAACGGCCGCCTGAAGGTCTCGCCGCACTGATCTGCTCGTGGACGCCGCGCGCCCGATCGTGAACTTCGATGCGGTGCGCGCGGCCGCGGAACGCATCCGCGGGCGCGTCCATCGCACCGAGGTCTACACCTCGGCGACGCTCGACCGGGAACTGTCGGCGAGCGTGTTCTTCAAGGCCGAGAACCGGCAGAAGTGCGGCGCGTTCAAGGCGCGCGGAGCCGTGAACGCCGTGATGTCGCTGTCCGACGAAGCGGCATCGCGCGGCGTGATCACGCACAGCAGCGGCAACCACGCCGCTGCGCTCGCGTTCGCGGCGAAGAGCCGCGGCATCCCGTGCACGGTCGTGATGCCGAAGACCGCGCCCAAGGTGAAGCTCGAGGCGGTGAAGGGCTACGGCGCGGAGATCGTGCTGTGCGACGCGAAGGATCGCGACGCGGTGTGCGCGCGCGAGCAGGCCGCGCGTTCGGCGACGATGGTGCATCCGTTCGAGAACTTCGACGTGATCGCGGGCCAAGGCACCGCGGCGATGGAGTTGCTCGAAGACGTTCCGGACCTCGAAATGGTGATCGTGCCGGTCGGCGGCGGCGGGCTGTGCGCCGGGACCGCGATCACAGTCGCCGCGATGCGGCCGTCGTGCGCGGTGCTCGCCGCGGAGCCGCTCGCCGTCGACGACGCGGCACGTTCGATGCAGACGGGCATCCGCCAGCCGCGCGTCGAGAACGCCTGCTCGTGGGCCGACGG
>CAZEQF010000282.1:0-5601 GCA_964514315.1 uncultured Singulisphaera sp.
TTGCGCAGGATCAGCTTCTGCATCGCGCCGCCGAGCGTCTCGATGCCGAGCGACAGCGGGATCACGTCGAGCAGCAGCAGCGACTTGTCGTTGCCGGCGAGCACGTCCGCCTGGATCGCGGCGCCGAGCGCCACGGCGAGGTCCGGGTCGACGCCCGTGTGCGGCGTGCGTCCGAGGGCCTGTTCGAGCCTCTTGCGCACGAACGGGATGCGCGTGCTGCCGCCGACGAGCACGACGTCGTCGATCGACTCCGCGTTCACGCGTGCGTCCGCGAGCGCCCGTTCGACACAGGTGATCGTGCGCTCGACGAGCGGCGCGATGAGCCGTTCGAAGTCGTCGCGTGCGATCTCGATGGCGATCGGCCCGCGGCCGTCGAGTTCGAGCTGCAGCGTCGCGGTCGCCTTCGACGACAGCTGGATCTTGAGGCCTTCGGCGGCGGCGCGAACTGCCTGCAGCACGTAGGCGTCGTGTGCGGATGCACCGGCCGTTGCGAGGATGCGTTCGACGAGCAACTGGTCGAAGTCGTCGCCGCCGAGGTGCGTGTCGCCCGAAGTCGAGAGCACGCGGAACACGCCTTCGTCGATCTGCAGCACCGACACGTCGAACGTGCCGCCGCCGAGGTCGTAGACGAGCACCGTGCCGTCCTTGCTGCCGTCGATGCCGTATGCGAGCGATGCTGCAGTCGGCTCGTTGACGATGCGGAGGCACTCGAGGCCCGCGAGCTGCGCCGCGTCGCGCGTGGCCTGGCGCTGGCTGTCGTCGAACCACGCGGGCACGGTGATGACCGCTGCGTCGACGCGCTGGCCGAGCGCTTGCTCGGCGGTGGCCTTCACTTCGGTCAGCACCACGGCTGCGACCTGCTCCGGCGCGAGGTCGCGGCCCGCGATGGCGATGCGCGCGAGGTCGCGTTCGCCGCGATGCACGTGGTAGGGCAGGAGCTGCGCTTCGCGGTCGATCTCGGGGCCGGCGCGGCCGATCAGCCGCTTCGACGAGAACACCGTGCGGTCGGGGAACTCGAGCCGCAGCGCCTTCGCGGCGCGGCCCACGATCGTGCGCCCGTCCGGGTGGTAGCACACGATGCTCGGGATCAGCGCTTCGCCGTCGGCGTCGCGCAGCACGCGCGCGCCCTTGCCGGCGCGGATCGCCGCGAGCGAATTGGTCGTGCCGAGATCGATGCCGATGACGAGGCGCGGCTTCTTACTGGGATCGGTCATCAGCGGCCGGCGTGGATGCGGTCTTCGAGGTCCAGGAGGGCTTTGCGCACGTAGCGGCTCTCGTGGAGCCTGCGGGCGGCAGCGTCATAGTCGCCGTCGGCGCACGCGCGCGCCAGTTCGGCGAACACGTCGTCGCAGGTCGTCTGCAGGCGGCTCTTGAGGTTCGCGATCTCGGCTCCTTCGGCGAACGCGACTTCTTCCGCGAGTTCGAGCGCCGTGCCGAGGAACTCGGGGTCGAGCGCGCGGTTCTGCGTGAGCGCATCCGGGGACCGCATCGTGATGAGCGCAGCGGCACGTTCCCAGCGATCGGACAAGACGCGCCAGCTGTCGTTGATCTCGGCCGAACGCGCGAGCACGGCAGCGCAGTCGGCGGCGCCTTCGGCGCGGTGGAGGTCCGGGTGGCACTCGCGCGAGAGCTGCAAGTAGCGACGCTCCAGCGAGCGCGCGTCGAGGTCCAGGCGGTGCTCGACGCCGAACACGGCGAACGGATCGAGACCGGTCGGACCTTTCATCGCGTGGCCTTCGGAATCAGGCCGAGAACGACGTGCCGCAACCGCACGTGCCGGTCGCCTGCGGGTTCTTGAACTGGAACCCGCGGTCGAGGAGACCGTCGTTGAAGTCGAGCATGGTGCCGCCCATGAAGAACTCGCTCTTCTTGTCGACCACGACGCGGACGCCGTGTTGTTCGAACGTGAGGTCGAACTCGGTCGGGCCGGCCTGGTCGAAGTCGAGCACGTAGGAGAACCCGGAGCAGCCGCCGCCCTTCGCGCCGACGCGGACCCAGCAGTCGGCGGGCAGCTTGTGCTCGGCGATCACGCGCAGGATCTCCTTCGCGGCGCGTTCGGTCAGGTGGACGCCGCGGCCCGGCTTGGGCTGCGTGTCGGTCGCGGGCGTGGTCGTCGTCGTGTTCTCGCTCATGGTCTCGCCTCAGGCCTTGGTGGCGGCTTCGCCGGACGTCGCCTGCTTCTTGCGCCAGTCTTCGATCGCTGCCTTGATCGCGTCCTCCGCGAGCACGCTGCAGTGGATCTTGACCGGCGGCAGCGCGAGCTCCTGGACGATCTGCGTGTTCTTGATCTTCTCGGCGTCGGACACCGAGCTGCCCTTGAGCCACTCGGTGGCGAGCGAGGACGACGCGATCGCCGAACCGCAGCCGTAGGTCTTGAACTTCGCGTCCAGGATCGTGCCGTCCTTCGCGACCTTGATCTGGAGCTTCATCACGTCGCCGCACTCGGGCGCGCCGACGACGCCGGTGCCGACGTCGGGCGCGTTCTTGTCGAGCGAGCCGACGTTGCGCGGGTTCTGGTAGTGGTCGAGGACCTTGTCGCTGTAGGCCATGGCAGTTCGGGCGAGTCGTTCGGTTCGTCGGACGTGGGGTTTCGGTTTCCGGGGACTAGTGCGCGGTCCACTTCACCTGGCTGAGGTCGATGCCCTCTTGGACCATCTCCCAGAGCGGGGACATCTCGCGCAGGCGCGTCACTTCGTGGATGACGCGGTCGGCCGCGAAGTCGACCTCGGCTTCGGTGGTGAAGCGGCCGAGGGAGAATCGGATCGAGCTGTGGGCGAGTTCGTCGCCGAGGCCGAGGCCCTTCAGCACGTAGCTCGGCTCGAGGCTCGCGGACGTGCACGCGGAGCCCGAGGACACCGCGACCTCCTTGATGCCCATGATCAGCGATTCGCCTTCCACGTAGGGGAAGGACACGTTCGCGAGATGGGGCAGGCGATGTTCGACGTCGCCGTTGATGACGCAGTCGGGAAGGCCCTTCTTCAAGCGCGCTTCGAGGCGGTCGCGCATGCGGCGCAGGCGTTCGATCTCTTGCGCCATCTCCGTGCGCGCGATCTCGGCGGCCGCGCCCATGCCGACGATGCCCGTGACGTTGAGCGTGCCCGAACGCATGCCGCGCTCGTGGCCGCCACCGTCCATCTGCGCCGCGAGGCGCACGCGCGGGTTCTTGCGGCGCACGTAGAGCGCACCGACGCCCTTCGGACCGTAGAACTTGTGCGCCGACAGCGACATCAAGTCGATGTGCTGGGCTTCGACGTCGAGGTCCATGCGGCCAGGGGCCTGCGTCGCGTCGGTGTGGAACAGGACGCCCTTCTGCTTGCAGAGCGCGCCGATGTCCTTGAGCGGATGGATCGTGCCGATCTCGTTGTTCGCCGCCATCAGCGAGACGAGCAGCGTCTTCTCGGTCATTGCCGCGCTGAGTTGCGCGAGGTCGACGCGGCCTTGCCGGTCGACGGGCAGCCACGTGACCTCGAAGCCCTGGCTCTCCAGGTGCTTCATCGGGTCGAGCACGGCCTTGTGCTCCGTGATCGCGGTGATCAGGTGCTTGCCCTTCTCGCGATACATCTCGGCCGTGCCCTTGATCGCGAGGTTGTTGGCCTCGGTCGAGCCGCTCGTCCACAGCACCTCCTTGGGGTGCGCGTGGATGAGTTCTGCGACCTGCTCGCGCGCGCGCTCGACGGCTGCTTCGGCCGTCCAGCCGAACGCGTGGCTGCGGCTCGCCGAGTTGCCGAACGTCTCGGTGAAGTAGGGCAACATGCGCTCGACCACGCGCGGGTCGCACGGGGTCGTGGCGCTGTAATCGAGGTAGACGGGGATCTTCATCGGTGGGAGGCGGCGAAGGTCGCCGGGGCCATCGAGACGCGCGTGGCGGGACAGCCCGACAGTCCGCACATCTCGGCGAGGGTGATCTGCTCGAACAGGTTGCCGATGCGCTCGTGGACGATGCGCATCGGGTTCTTCGTGGGGCAGAAGGCGATCAGGTTGCAGTGGTGGTCGAGGCCGGTGTCGAGGCTGCCGTCCGGGCGGAGGCAGTCCACGAGGTTGAGCGGGCCGTCGACAACGCTGAGGATCGCGCCGAGCGTGATCGCATCGGGCGCCTTCTTGAGCCGGTAGCCGCCCTTCAGCCCGCGCACCGACTCCAGCATCCCGTCCTTGGCAAACCGCTTGAGCAGGTTGGCGACGACGGACTTGTTGAGGTGGGCCTTCAGCGCGATCTCGTGGGCGCTGACGACGGCATCGCCTGCCGGGCCGCCGGGATACGCGCCTTCGCGGGCGATGGCGCCCAGCAGGAACACGGCGTAGTCGGCTTTCTTGGAGATGCGCAGCATCGGCGGTTGCCGCCCGGTCTCGGGCGAGCGACGGAAAATAGGTCTGGTTTGGTGCTCATTACAAGCTAACGGAGTGAAAAAGCCCCACAAGTGGGCACATTCTCCGGCTCCTCCGAGAACCTCGTGGCCCAGCCTCGCATGACCGACACCAAGGAACTGCTCGCCCGCCTGCTGCACGGCGGACCGTTCGTCCGCTCCGACGCGCCCTACTCGCTGCTCTGCGTCGCCGGCCGCGACGCAGCCGACTTCTTGCAGCGGCTCTGCAGCCAGGACGTGAAGTCGTTGGCCGAAAGCACGACGGCGCCGGCGGCCTTCCTCGACGCGAAGGGCAAGGTCGTCGCGACCTGCCTCCTGCAGCGCGTGCGGCAAGGCGAAGAAGACGTGTTCTGGATCGACACGCAGGCGGCGCAGCGAGACCGGCTCGCGCAACTGCTCGAGCGCTACCACTTCACCGAGAAGCTCGTGATCTCGACGACCAGGCCCGGCGAGCCTGTGTGCGAGGAGTGGATCGGCGCTGTGGGCGCGACGTCGCCCGTTCGCGTTGGCTCCGTGGCCTTCGCATGGACGCGAGGCGACGTGCAGTTCGTGCGGCGCCATGCCGAACGCGGCGAGGCTCTGCCACCGTGGAACGGCGCAGCGCTCGACGCGGACCGTGCGGACTGCCTGCAGATGGCGGCGGGCATCGTCTCGGTCGGCGTCGACACCGAGGCCACGACGCTCGCGCTCGAAGCGTTCCTCGACGACCACTGCTCGACGACGAAAGGTTGCTACACGGGCCAGGAGATCGTCGCGCGCATCCACACCTATGGGCACACCAACCGCGCGCTGTGCTTGCTCGAACTGGCGGCCGGTCCGCGCATCGCGGCGCCCGTCGTGCTGCACGAATGCGAGGACGACCTGCCGGTGGGGCGCGTGATGCGCGCCGTTCCGCAGCCTGGCTCGGACCTGCGGCTCGGCCTCGGCTACCTGCCGAAGGACTACCAGCAGCAAGGCACGAAGCTGCGGCTGGCTTGTGGCGGCGACGCGGTCGTCGTGCGCGCCTTCGTCGCTGCGGAGTGAACCTTCGAGATCGCGTTGGCTCCGCTGCCGTGCGGTTGCGTTCCCGCGGTGGCGTGGCCTAGCAGCCCGTCGAAGCACGCATGCTCCTCTTCGCGGCGTGAGCCGCTGCCGCGCGCAGTCTCCGAGCCTCGAACCCACGCCATGAACCAAGACTCCCTCGTTTTGCCGTGCGCGTCCTGCGGGACGAAGAACCGCGTGCCGAAAGCGCGACTGTCGG
>CAZEQF010000283.1:0-4050 GCA_964514315.1 uncultured Singulisphaera sp.
CGTTCCGCTCGCGCATGCGCGGGGCCTGCCGGCCGACGCCGAGCGCGCGGTGCGTTCGGCGCTCGAAGGGGAGGGCTGACGCCTTGGCGCAGATCATCGCGAGCGTGTTCGCCGACGGGCTCGAGCCCACGCTGCAGCGCGCCTCGCGCGCCGCGATGGCGGGCGCGGACTGGGTCGAGTTGCGCCTCGATCGCTGGCCGCTCGACCAGGACCTTGCGCCGCTGATCGGTTCGATCCGGCTGCCGGTGATCGTCGCCATCCGCACGCCGGAGGACGGCGGCACGTTCCGCGGCACGATGGCGGAGCGGCGAGAACTGTTCCACCGCGCGCTCACGGCGGGTGCAGTCGGCATCGACCTCGAGCATTGGGAGTCGTGGTCGCCGTCCGTGGGACTTGCGCGGCTGCGGCTCATGATCCGCTCGTTCCACAGCGTCACGGGCGTGCCGAAGGAACTCGCGCTCGTGCAGGATCGGCTCTGCCAGTCGCAAGGGACGGTGGCGAAGATCGTCGTGACCGCGCACGACCTCGCCGATGCCGCGCCGGCGATGGAGCTGTTGCAGGCGACGGACCAGCGGTCGCGGCCGACCGTCGCGTTCGCGATGGGACGCACGTCGTGGCCGACGCGCATCCTCGCCGCCGCGATGGGGGCTCCGTTCGTCTACGCGAGCGTCGACACGGGCGAAGAGACCGCGCCGGGCCAATTGCCTGCGGCGGTGTGCTCCGGCCTCTACCGCGTGCGCGACCTGTCGGGGTCCACGTTGCTCTACGGGTTGCTCGGCAACCCCGCGCTGCACTCGCTCGGGCCGGTGCTGCACAACCGCGTGTTCCGGCGCGCGGGCATGGACGCCGTCTACCTGCCGTTCGAGACCGCGCGACCCGAGGCCGTGCTCGCGATGCTGCCGCGCGCGCGCCTGCGCGGCATGTCCGTCACCGCGCCGTTCAAGGAGACGATGGCGGGTCAGTGCCATCGGCTCGCGCCCGAGGCGGCCGCCGTGTCGGTCGTCAACACGATGACGTTCGAGGCGCACGGGCTCGTGGTCGGGCACAACACCGACATCCAGGGCGTCGTGGGCGCGCTGCGATCGCGCGGCGTGATGCAGGTCGAGCCCGGCAGCCGCAGTGCCGCCGTGCTCGGAACGGGCGGCGCGGCGCGCGCGGCTGCGTTCGCGTTGCTGCGCATCGGCTACGCCGTGACCATGTTCGGCCGCAGCCTGGACGCGGCGCTGCCGTTCGCGCAGCACCACAAGGTGCAGCTCGCGCCGATGACCGATGCCGGGCTCGCCGCCCTGCGGCCCGCCGTCGTCGTCAACGCGACGCCGCTCGGCGGCGCGAAGCCCGGCGGCAAGGCCGACCCCGACGAACGGCCGGTGCCCGGCTGGCGGCCCGCCGCCGGCACGGTCGTCCTCGACATGGTCTACCAGCCCCGCATGACTCGGTTCCTGCGCGATTGCGAACGGGACGGCGCGATCCCGGTCCCGGGCGCGGAGATGTTCTTGTCGCAGGCTGCGGCCCAGGCCGAGTTGTTCACGAACCGGCGCCCGGCCGAATCGGACCTGCGGGCGATGCTCAGCGGCACGGCCGCTGCCGGATCGTGACGCCGTCCGTCCTCGCGCTGGTCGGGCCGCGCGGCGCGGGCAAGTCGACGGTGGGGCGGCTCGCGGCCGAACGGCTCGGCTGGGCGTTCTGCGACGCGGACGAGGCCTTGGCTGCGCGCGTCGGCATGCCGGCGGGCGACTTCTTGCGGTGGCACGGCGAGCCGGAGTTCCGTCGCGTCGAGGGCGAAGTGACCGCGGAGCTGCTGGGCCGCGAACGCGTCGTCGTCGCGTTGGGCGGTGGCGGGGTCCTGTGCCCGCCGGTGCAGCAGCAGCTCGCGGATGCGCGCGTCGCGACCGCGTTCTTGTGCGCGCCGACAGCGACGCTGGTCGACCGCATTCGCGCCGGCGGGGACCGCCCGGCGTTGACGTCGCTGCCGCTCGAGCGCGAGGTCGAGGCCGTGCTGTGCGCGCGGCTGCAGCTCTACCGTTCGTTTGCGCGCGTCGAGATCGACACGCTTTCGACCGCGCCTGCGGACGCGGCTGTCGCCGTCGCCGCGCTCGTGGTCGCGGCGCGCTGACACAGGCTCATCGCGAGGGCCACGGAACGCCGATAGACGCGCTCCGGCGGCGCCGCGCGCCGGGAGCAAAACGGCGGGAGCAACCGTCTTCCGCCTCGCTATCATCTGGCCCGTTCGTCACGCGGGCACGCGGCGCTCTGTCAGGTCTCGGCGCGGCAACGATTCGTGGAACTGGAATGACGCATCTCGGCACCTTCGTCTCGGTTTGGCTCGCATGCGCGCCCGCGCTCGACGCCGCCGTTGCGCCGATTGTCCGCGCAGCCCCGCAAGAACAGCAGCCTTCGCGACCCGACGCCGAGTCGAAGCGCCCGCAGAACGGCGACTCCGCGGCGCAGATCGAACGGTTGCGCGCCGAGCTGGCGCAATCCGGCGCCGAGGGCGCGCGCCAGCGGCTCGCTGCGATCGAGCACGTGCTCTCGCTTGCCGACCTCCGCGCGCACGCGCTGCTGACCGAACGCATCGCCGACGCCGACGACCCGGACGGTGTTCGCGCGCAGACGCTCGAGGCGCTCGTTCGCCGGCTGCGCAATCCGATCGACCCGGTGTTCGGCGAGACTGCGCCGCGCGAGGCCCGGCTGCGCATGGTGCGGGCCTACGCGGAGGCGCTCGCGACGTTCTGGTTCGACGAAGCGACGATCGAGGGCATTCCCGCCGGGGAACTCGGCGCGCTCGCGCGCGAAGCGATCGTGTTGATGCCGCCGCGCGTCCTCATCGAGGCGCAGCGCCAGATCCTCGACTCGAAGGACTCGCCGATCGCGCTGCGGCTCGCCACGCTGCGCGCCGCTGGCGACACGCAGGACCTGCAGTTCGGCGGCATGCTCGCGGACTACCTCGCCTCCGAGGATCCTGCCGTGCAGGCTTCGGCGCGCACCGCGCTCCGCTACCTCACGTTCCACGAAGCGACGTTCGAGACGAAGGAGCAGTACGAAGCGTGGGCGCGGCTCAACGGCCAGCGCACCTATGTCGACCTCGCGGAGGACGCAGCGCGAAGGGCTGCGCGTCGCGAGCGCGAGCATGTCGAGCAACTCCAGGCGTGGGGGCGCGACGCCGCCGCGCAGGTCGTCCGCGCGTTGACCGACAAGCGCAAGGGCATCGCATGGTCCGAGGTGCAGGCGCGCACGCTCGTCGAGGATCCGCAGACGTTCGCGGCATGCCTCGAGCAGTTGCGGCTGACGCTCGCGGACGGCATCCCTGCCGAGGACTCGCCGGACCGTCTCGTGTTCGCCCGCGCGCTGCTCGCGCGCTATCGCGGCAATGCGGCGGCGGACAAGCCGGTGCGCCCCGCGTTGCTCGAGGTCGCTGCCGCAGTCGCGCGTTCTACGGACCAGGACTTGTCGGCCGAAGTGACGGCCGAGTTGCTCACGCAGTTGTCGTCGGACGACGCGGCGCTGCAGGCTGCTTCGATGCGTTCGCTGCGCCGGTTCCAGTCGCCCGAGGCGCGCGCGGCGATCGTGGCGGTGGCGACGGTGGCGTTGGACCGCAGCCCGGAAGACCCGGTGTTCGTGCAGGCGATGCAGACGTTGTCCGTCGTCGGCGACCAGGCGTGGCGTTCGCCCGCGGACGGCGGCATCGGCCGCGCCGAGTGGCACGCGCTGATCCGCCGCATCTGCTTCGGCACGTTCGCTCGCGAGCGCCGCAACGAAGCGATTGCGATGGCGATGCTCGTCGATCGCGACGGCAAGCGCGCGCCGGAGTCCTTCGACCTGTTGCTGGAGATCGCCAAGACAGCAACGCTGGAGCCCGACTTCCGCAACGCGTGCCTGATCCACCTGCAGGCGTGGCGCGAGGACTCCGTGCGCGCGGACTTGCTCGTGCAGTCGCTCGCGTCGCTGCTCGGCGACACGGAACGCGATGTCCGCCTGTTCGCCGCCGACGCGTTGTCGCGCCTGCCCGAAGGCACCGAGGAGCAGAAGAAGAACTGGATCCGCACGATCGTG
>CAZEQF010000283.1:4060-5575 GCA_964514315.1 uncultured Singulisphaera sp.
GTGGTCGAGGGACGAGTGGACGTCGACCTCCTTGCGCGCGCAAGCCCGCTGTTCCGACGACTGGCACAGCACCTGCTTCAGCGCGTACCGCGCGCCCGTCGAGACGTCCGCGGCGAGCCACACGTCGAAGCCGCGGCGCTCGAGCAGCTGCCGGAGCGGCAGCGGATCGTGCTCACGCTGCGCGAACGGCTCCAGACCGAGGCCAATCCCGCGGTGCTTCGCGCGATGCTCGCATGCCTCGTCGCCTGCAGCCGCGACCCGGGCGAACCCGGCGCCGCAATCGGCGCGCTCAACGTGGCGCTCGACGCGGTGGGGCCGACGGTGCCCGAGGACCAGCAGGCGCGCGTTGCGGCGCTGTTGCAGACGCTGACCGAACTCGCTGCCGATCCGGGCGCGAGCCAGGGCCAGTGGATCGGCGCGTGCGAGATGCTCGTCCGCCACCAGCGTCGCCGCATGCTGCGCCACGTGCTCGTGAGCCACAACGCGATCCAGCTCGCGAAGGACACGCGCAGCCAGGATGCGAGCCTCGCGTCGCGCGCGCGTTCGGCGATGCGCTTCGTGTTGCTCGCCGCGCTGCAGAAGCCCGAGCAGGACGCGTGGGACTCCACCGACGAACTGCGGCGCGAGGCAACGGACGTGCGCGCTGCGTTCCTCGCGATCCCGCCGGGGACGAAGCTGCCCGAGTCGATCGAGTCGCCTGCGTTGCGGCTCATGCGCGTGCAGGTGTTGCTCGCGACGGGCGGCTACGCCGACGCGATCGCGCTGTGTCGCGCGTGGCTCGACGAACGCGATCCGACCGACTGGGAGCCGCTCGGCGCGAACGACCAGGACACCGTGCGCTATGCGCTCGCCGACGCGCAGGCGCGCGGCGGCAAGCTCGCCGACGCCG
This sequence comes from uncultured Singulisphaera sp., assembly GCA_964514315.1. Taxonomy (GTDB): domain Bacteria; phylum Planctomycetota; class UBA1135; order UBA1135; family UBA2386; genus SXPK01. Next base: position 4,950 of record CAZEQF010000283.1, read on the forward strand.
TGCAGACGCTCGCGAAGTTCCCGCAGGCATCGACGCCCGATCCGCGCCTCGCGCCCGTCGCCGAACGTCTTGGCCGCGCGTTCCTGGCGTCCGATGTGGGGCGCGCGGTGGAGTGGTTCACCGTCTCCGTGCGCGGCACGAAGGACGAGGACCTGATGCTGCGCACGCGCCTCGTCGCGCTGTGGGAGGCACGGCTGCTGCAGAATCCGCAGGACCGCGCCGCGGTGCTCGCGGAGATGGACCGCAAGAGCGCGCTGTTCGACGCGGCGGACTGCCCCGAGGACATCAAGCTCGCGATCTCGCGCCTGCGGTCTGGCAAGGCCAACTGAGGTCGCGCGTCTCGTTGCGGCGCGTGAGCGCTGTCGCGCCTGCGGTTGTCTGCGAGGAAACGTCTGGGGGCTGGGCCTCGCGCCCCGTCGGGTTCGGACGCGCGCGGGGTTGCCCTCGCGGCGCGTCCGCAGAAGCCGGGGCTTTCGATAGAGAGTCCATCCTCGAGCAACTTCACGCTTGCTTGTGCTGGGGCAGTCGCTACCTTCTTCGCCTCACCCAACGCGGGGTGGAGCAGTCCGGTAGCTCGTCGGGCTCATAACCCGAAGGTCGTAGGTTCAAATCCTGCCCCCGCTACC
>CAZEQF010000284.1:0-3803 GCA_964514315.1 uncultured Singulisphaera sp.
CGACGATGCGCGTGAAGCACGTCATCGTCATGACGAGCGCCGGCGCCATCGACAGCACCGTCATCAGCAGCACGATCTCGATCGCGGTGCCGAGGTTCTTGCGCTCGTCGCCGCCGTTCAGCGTCAGCGTGACGCCGGGGCCTTGCGGGCCGGCGGCGGGCTGTTGCTGGCCGGGCGCGGGCGGGCCGAACGGCACGATCGCGGGCGATTGGGCCGCGGCTCCGGTGAGGAGATGCAGCGCCATCAGCAGGGTGAGCAGGAACGAGCGCATCAGCGGCCGGCCTTCGCGAGCAGCGCGCGGAAGTCGTTGAGCAGGTCGCGCGACGGCTTTTCCGTCGCGGCGGGCGCAGGCGTCGACGGCGGCGTCGGCAGCTTCTGCGCGGGCTTCTCGGGGCGCGGGATCACGAGGTTCTTCGGCGTGGCGCCTTCGTCCTCGTCCTCGATCTCGACGACCGTCTGCGAACGCATCGCGATCGTCGCTTCGTCCGCGGCCGCGTCGGCGGTCGAACCGCCGGCGTGCAGCAGCGCGATGCCCTTCTCGCTCGCGCCGAGCAGCAGGAGCCGCCCGTCGAACTCGACCGCGTGCAGCGTCTTGTTGGGCGCAAGGCGCAGCGTCTGGCGCAGCGTCACCGCGCCGGTGTTGCCCGTGGCCGGCGCCGTGCGCATGCGGCGCAGCAACGCGACCGTCGCGCCGCCGAGCACGAGCACGCCGATCAGCGTCGACGCGACCTGCCAGAGGTCGGGCGTCCGCGGCACCGGCAGCGCGTTGCCCTTCTGCTTCGGGTCCTTCTGGACCGGTTCAACCTGGGTTGCGGCCTCGGGTGCGGGAACGGTCGCCACTTCGGCCTGCGGACGCGCTGCGTCGCTCCGCATCGAGAGCGGACCGAGCACGATCAGCAGGGCAACTGCGGGGGGGAGGAGCAGCCACTTGCGGTTGTTGGGCATCGCCATGACACCCGCGCGAGAGCAAGCGCAGTGCCAAGCGAGAAACCACAAGATGTGGTGGAGTCAGCGATGCGCGTGCACAACGAACCGATGCGTCGCCCAACGGTCTGCTGTGGCAGTCCACAACAGGGACTCTGACCCGCCCCGGTGCGCCGCAACGCCGATGGCATCGGGCGTTCTGCGCACGCGGACGTTCCGCGTGGTCGTCTGCGTGAGTAGGTTGCGGCGCATGTCCCGCGCGCCGATCGACGACCTGTTGCACCGCGTCAACAACCTGCTGGGCACGATCCAGCTGCAGGTCGCGGCCGCGAACGCGCTCGACGACAAGAAGGCGTGCCTCGACGCGCTGCGGCTCATCGCCGAGTCCGCGGAGCGCACCCGCGAAGAGGTGCAGCGCTTCCGCAGCAACCCCGGCCCGTCGTTCACGAGCCCAGGAGCGAGCTGAGCTTCTGCGACAACTGCGGCTCCTCGATCGGGAGCCCCAGGATCACGTCCGCCTGGCTCATGAAGGCCTGCGCCACGCGCGCGCGCGACGGGCGATGCAGCAAGAGCACGACGCGGATGCCCGAGCCGTAGTCCTTGAGCCGCTTGCACCAGTCGAAGCGTTTGTCTTCGCCGGTCGGCACGTCCATCAGCACGACCTCGCCCTTGTGCGCCGCAGGATTGGGCACCTCGGCGCGCGTATGGCGACGAAGGTCGAAGCCCGTGCGACGGCACGCGCGACGCAGCACGCGCATGAGTTCCGGAGAAGTCGTGTACGCATGCAGCACGCCGCGAACGGGCGCTGCGGGAATGTCCTCGAGGTCCTCTTCGCCGAGGCGCGGCGCGTTGTCGGCTGCCTGCTGCGCCGCCTTGTCCGCCGCGTCCTTGCCGCCTGCGGCAGAGCCCTGCGGCGTGTCATCGAGCACGCCCTTGTTCCACGCCTCGGCGGTCGCGCGATCGACGACGAGCCACATCGAGCGCTCGGGCTGGCCTTCGATGCGCGTCTTGAGCTTGCACGCGACGAGCTGCCCTTGCGGAAGGACCGCGGCAGGATCGTCGCCTTGCGCGAGCACTGCATGGTCCTGCAGGCGGATGTCGACGTTCTGCACTTCGGCGCGCAGCGCCGTGCTGAGGCCAGAACAGAGCACGTTCGCGAGTTCGCCGAACGCTTCCTTGTCCTCGCCTTCGAGCTTGCCGGTCTTCTGCCGCTGCTCGATGACGTTCTCGGGCGTGAGCATCAACAAGCCCGCCATCGCGCATGCGTCGGCGACTTCGACGAGCGTGCAGAGTTGCTTGCCCGCAAAGTCCTTGTCGAGCGCGCCGTGCACGAGCGCGACGTTGGTCTGCAGCGACGCATGCAGCTCCGCAGCGTCGGTGATCGCGATGTCGACGATCTGCGCCGTGAGCGTCTTGCCGATCAACGACGCCACGGTCTCGCGGATCGACTCCGCGAGTTTGTTGAAGAGCCTTCGCAGCTCTTTGCCCGTGCCCTGAGATAGGGTCGTCGTGGTCATGGAAGGGGACGCCGTCCGTCGCTGCCGTCAGTCCGCGTCGCCGTCGCCGCTGCCTGCCGGCGGGCACGAAGCCTGTGCCGTGACCCATTCGCTCGCGAGCACTTGCTTCGCGGTGGCCTTCGTCACGGACGAGAGTTCGACCGCGATGAGATCGAACGGAGCGCGCGGCGACTGCATCGCGGCCGTGGGGCAGAACAGCCCGCTGTCCCACGAACGGCTGCTCGCGCCTTGCTGGATGATCTTCTGCGTCGTCGCCGACTCGTCGATGCGAACGGTGTTCTTGCCCACGGGCGTCCCTCGCCGGGTCCATGGTCGGACCTTCGGCATGCCCTTGCTATCGGCTGAGCGCGGGCTCCGGGTTCAGCAGCTTTCCGACCCGCGCCACTTCTTGCGCCGTCGTCTCGCGGACCTCGTCGAGATCCGTGGAGAACAGGCAGAGTCGCCGCATCGCCGATGGCAAGGGCTCGTGGCGACGTGCCGGCTGCGGCTCGGAGTAGCCGAGGCTCGCCGCGACCTCGCCCGCCGTGTGCAGCAGCGCGGTGAGTTCGTCGTCGCATTCGAGCAGCGACTCGTCGTGGTGGTCGCGCACGGCGCGGCGGAGTTCGTTGGGCAGGCCCCAGGCCTCGCAGACGACGGCGCTGGCCGCCGCGTGGTCGATGCCGAAGAGCCGCCGTTCGACGTCCAGCGGGTCCGCCGCCGGGTCCATGAGTTCTGTCGCGGCTTGCTGCAGGACGTGCGGGTCGAGCGCCTGCACGAGCGCGATGCGCCCGATGTCGTGCAGGATGCCCGCCGTGAACGCCGCCGCCGGCTGGCCGTAGCCGCAGCGTTCGGCGAGCGACTGGCACGCCGTCGCGCACGCGAGCGTGTGCATCCAGAGCTGGCCCGGATCGGCGTAGCCGTTGTCCGGCAGTCCGCGGAAGTAGGAGCCCGTGCACGTGACGAGCACGAGCTTCACGAGGTTGCGCGCGCCGATGTAGGCGACTGCGTCGGAGACCGATTGGATCTCCTTCTGCAAGCCGAACAGCGACGAGTTGCAGAGCTTGAGGATGCGGCCCGTCAGCGCCGGATCCGTGCGAACGACCGCGACGAGTTCGTCGAGCGAGTAGTCGGGCTCGCGCACGATCGCCAGCACGCGCGACGCGACGTCGGGCAGCGGCGGCATCGAACGCAACTGGCGCATGACCTGGACGATTGTGCTCATCGGTCGCCCTCGTGCCGCGCACGTGGCGCGGCGATGGCAAGAAGTCGAGTTCGATCGGCGGCGCCGCGCAGCATGCGCAGCGCGTAACGCGGCGATCAGGCCGTCTGCAGCTGCACGCGATCGAGCTGCGCCTTGAGGCGCGCCATCACGTTGCTGTGGGT
>CAZEQF010000284.1:3813-5572 GCA_964514315.1 uncultured Singulisphaera sp.
ACTGCGTCGGAGACCGATTGGACCTCCTTCTGCAGGCCAAAGAGCGACGAGTTGCACAGCTTGAGGATGCGCCCCGTCAGCGACGGATCCGTGCGCACCACGGCGACCAGTTCGTCGAGCGAATAGTCCGGCTCGCGAACGATCGTCAGCACGCGCGCTGCGACGTCGGGCAGCGGCGGCATGGACCGCAGCTGCCGCATGACTTGCACGAGAGTGCTCATGGATGGATGGCGAAGCGCCGTCCGTGCAGCGATCAGGCCGTCTGCAGTTGCACGCGATCGAGCTGCGCCTTGAGGCGCGCCATCACGTTGCTGTGGATCTGGCACACGCGCGACTCCGTCAGCTCCATGATCTCGCCGATCTCGCGCATCGTGAGGCCTTCGTAGTAGTACATCAGGATGATCAAGCGTTCCTTCTTGGTCAGGTTGCGCGTGATCGTGTCCAGCGCGTCGCGCGACTGGATGGTCTCGACCGGGTTCTCGCACTTCTTGTCGGCGAGGATCTCGATCTTCTCCATCTCCTTGTCGTCGTCGCCGTCGTCCCACTTCTCCGACAGCGAGAAGATCGTGCGGGCGCTCGCTTCGTTCTGGTGGTCCTGCAGCTCCTCCATCGTGAGCCCCAGTTCCTTCGCGAGTTCGGCTTGGTTGGGCAGACGGCCCAGCTGGCCTTCGAGCAGGCGCGTCGCGCGCTCGAGCTTGTGCGCCTTCAGGCGGACGAGGCGCGGGACCCAGTCCTGCGAACGGAGTTCGTCGAGGATCGAGCCGCGGATGCGCGTCGTGCAGTAGGTCTTGAACTTGATGCCGCGCGACAGGTCGAAGCCGTTGATCGCGTCCATCAGGCCGAACGTGCCCGCGCTCGTCAGGTCGTCGAGTTCGATCGACTTCGGCAGCGTCTGCAGCACGCGCTCCGCGATCATGCGGACGAGCGGCATGTGGTGCTCGATGAGGATGTTGCGGAGGTTGTCGTCGCGCGTCTTCTTGTAGGTCTTCCAGACCGTGACGAGCTCCTCTTCGGCGAGTTGCTGGCCCTGCGTCGGCGTCTCCGGCAGCTTGCGCTCCGCGACCTTCTTGGCCGCTTGCTGCAGCTCAGGCTTGCCCAGGTTGAGCGTCGGCTTCTGCGCCTCGACCTTCTCCGGCTGCGCGACGAGCTTGCCCGGCTTCTTCGACGAGACCACCTTCATCTTCGGGGTCGACTTCGCGGCGACGGGCGTGGACTTCGAGCGGACAGAACGGGCGGCGACGGCGGGCTTGGCCATGGGAGGACTCCAGGAAGGATCGGAAGACTCAGACACACCCGACGTGGGATGGGTGTGTGGGACGGCAGCTCCGGACGCGTCGAAAGGCACCTGGCTACGAGACGAAGGTCTCGCAGAACCGGTGACGCCTTCCCTTCCTGCTGGAGGATGTCCTCCAGGGGTGGAGGACCTACGGCTGACAGAGGCGCTTGCGCGCTGGTTGTGATGTCGCCTGGGCTTCATTTCGGGAACCGGCTGCCATGGTCTCTTGCGAGACCGAAGGCCCTTTGGCTTTGCGTCGCCGGCTTTCGCCGGGTTTGCCTTTTCGAGAAGCGTCTTGGTGGGAGCTGAACACCAAAGAACAAGGTCGCGTTCGGTTCCGGGTGGGAATCGTCTGCGGCCGGGCCTCTAGGATCGGCACGGCAGGGGAACAAGTTGAGGGGTTGTTGAGGAAAACTTTAGAGAATCGTGGAAGTGGTTGTGGGGGATGGGTTTAGGGGTGGTGAGCGGGAAAGTGGGGGTGGG
>CAZEQF010000285.1:0-5541 GCA_964514315.1 uncultured Singulisphaera sp.
CGGCCAGCTGCTCGACTGCGGCGCCTGCCGCGCCTTCGCGGTCGCCGACCACCAGTGCGCGCACGTCTACGTGCGCGACGCGCAGGACCTGGAGCTGGTGCGCAAGCTGCTCGCCGCGCAACCCGGCGTAGCCCGCGTGCTCGACCGGGCGCAGCAGCGCGAACTCGGCATCGACCACGAGCGCAGCGGCGAGCTCGTCTGCGTCGCCGAGCCGGGCTGCTGGTTCGCGTACCACTACTGGCTCGACGAGGGCCGCCGGCCCGACTTCGCCACCACGGTCGACATCCCCCGCCAGCCCGGCTACGACCCGACGGAGCTGTGCGTCGACCCCAAGCTGCGCTTCCCCAAGCTGCGCGTGGCGAAGAACCTCGCCAAGAAGCTGCTCGGCTTCCGCTACCTGATGGACGTCATCGGCACCGATTCGTCCATCGTGAAGGGCACGCACGGCCGCATCTACGGCGACGACGACGCGGGCCCGGTGTTCTTGTGCAGCGACCGTTCGCTCGCTCGCGATCGCGTGAAGGCGACCGACGTCAAAGAGCTGTGCCTGCGGCTGCTCGCGAAGTGAGCCTCAGCGCGGCTCGGTGAGCCGTTCCCACCGCTGCAGGATCGCCATCGCCTCGGCGTCGCTCGCGCCGCACATCGACGGCTCGGCCTTCAGGTCGGCGCAGAACTGCGGTCGCTCCGGCTTGCCGAAGATCCCGCAGCGGTTCTGTGCGTCGAGGTGCACGCAGCGCTCGCCGGCCTTCTTGCCGTGCGGCATGCCGTAGAACGGGCGAGCGATCGACGGCGCGACACAGCAGGCGCCGCAGCCGGCTCGGCACGAGAACGGCTCCGCGCCTACGCTCGGCAGCAATCGCGCGTCGTCGCGGTGGGGCAGTTCGTTCGTGCGGCTTTCCGCCATACGGCTGCTGCGTAGCATGGTCTGGCCTGCCCGGCAATCTCCCGAGCCCGCACCGCACATGCCGAGCCTTCGTCTTCCCGTCGTCGCCGCACTGGTCTGCTCCTCGCTCGCCGCGCAATGGAGCCCCGCCACGGGCCAGTGGGGCCGCCAGTCGCCGACCGACCTCCGCGTCATGACGTGGAACATGCTCGACGCGATCTGTTCGACCAACGTCAAGAACAGCGCGACCAACAACTGGGCGGCTGCGGCGCGCATCGTCGCGGCGATGCAGCCGGACGTGCTGATCCTGCAGGAGTGCGGCGACAACAGCGGCAACGGCACGGGCAACAACGCGGACACGCAGGCGCAACTCACGACGACCGTCGGCATGTTCCTGCGCGGCGGCCTCGACACGTTCCGCGCGGGCTCGCCGGCGATCACGCAACACGTGCAGGTGTTCGCGCCGGGCTATGACCTGCCCTACGTGCACGTCAGCTCCGTGGGCGACGGCTTCAACCGCAACATCATCCTGAGCCGCTATCCGTTCCTCGACCTCACGGGCGACGGCCAGAGCATCCGCAGCGACCTTCCGACGGTGACTGCCGACCTCTATGCGCCAGGCGGCACCGGCGGCATCCGCGGCTACATGTGGGCCGAGATCGACCTGCCCGATGCGACGTACGCGGGCGACCTCGTCGTCGGCAACGCGCACTTCAAGGCCGGCAGCACGACGTCGGACCTCAACCAGCGCATGACCGCGGCGCAGAACATCGCCTACTACATCGACTACATGTGGAACGGCGCCGGCGGCACGACGCCGGACTCGAGGCTCAAGATCGCCGACAGCCCCGCCGCGACGCGCGTGCTCGGGCCCAACACCGTCGTCATCACCGGCGGCGACCTCAACGAGGACGAGACGACCAACACGCGCGTGGGCCCGGTGCAGTGGCTCGCGAGCGGGCCGGTCGTCGATGGCGCGGGCGCGGACGGAACGGACCGCAACCGCACGGACATGAAGTTCGACCAGTCGGTCGAGCCGTTCACCAACAACCGCACGACCTTCCAGGGCAGCAACTACAAGCCGGACTACCTGCTGTGGCAGGACAGCCTGTGCGCGCTGCGGCGCTCGTTCGTGTTCAACACGCAGTCGCTGCCGAACGCGGCGGCGATGCCGTCGCAGATCGCGGGCTTCACCGGCGGCGGCGTGACAGCGAGCTTCGTCGCTGCGGACCACCTGCCGGTGGTCGGGGACTTCGTGCTGCCGCTCGCGCTCGGCTGCAACGCGGCAGCGACCGACCTCGGCTTCGCGAGCTTGTCGGGCAGCGGCGAGATGCCGCGCTACTCGGTGTGCGGCGGCCTCGCCGGCGGACAGACGGGCACGTTCACGCTGACGAAGGCGCCGGCCAACACCGCTGCGTATCTCGGCGTGTCGTTGACGCAGGGCATCCAACTCGTGTTCGGCGGAACGCTCGTGCCGAGCGGCGCGGAGCCGATCGGCCCGTTCTTCACCGATGCATCCGGGCAGGCGCAATTCACGTATCCCGGTGGGCTGCCGTTCTCGCTCGTCACGCAGTGGGCGATCGTCGACGCCGGCGCCGCGTCGGGAGTGAGCCTCTCGAACGCGCTGCGTCTCAACTTCCTGCCCTGAAGTCGCTCCCCGAAGTCGCCTCGCCCCGTCGAACTCGAATGATCCCATCGCAATCCGTGCGGGCCGACGTCGTCGTCGCCGCGATCGCCACCCTGTTCGCGGCAGATGCAGCGGCGCAGTCGCCTGCTGCGCGCGCGACGTGGGAACGGTTCTTGGCCGGGTCTGCAGGCAGCTGGGTCGCGCAGTGGAACGAGGCGACGGACACGCCACGCGTCGCCTACGGCGACGGCATCGTTCTCGATGGCTGGCGCGAGAACACGCTCGCCGAGGCGCGTCGCCACGCGAACGAGGCGCTCGTGCGCCACGCCGACCTGCTCGGCGTCGGATCGAGCGAGTTCGTCGAGATCACCGGCGCGCGCATGGGGCGGACCTACGCGTTCACGTTCGAGCAGCGCTTCCGCGGCATGCCGGTGATCGGCGGCCGTGTCGACGTGCGCATCCACATGAGCGGCAAGCTCGTGCATCTCGGCAGCACGGCGTGGCCCGTCGATGCTGCGCTCGAACTCACGCCGCGCATCGGCGAGGACGAGGCGGTGGTGCGCGCGTGGGCAGGAGCGAACGCAAAGCCCACGACGGCTCCGCAGCCAGGCAACGCGCGCGCGCCGCGCCTTGTGCTTGTCGGCATCGACAGCGAGAAGCGCGCGGTCCTCGCTTGGGAAGTGCAGGTGCGCGCCGTCGACGCGCAAGGCAACGGCCCGATCGGCCGTTCCTATGTCGACGCCAAGACGGGCGCGTTCGTTCGCTTCGAGAGCGACAAGCACGAGTGCGGTTTCGGCTGCAAGAAGCCCCACGAGTCCACGGCTTCGGCGTTGCCTGCTGCGACGACGGTGACCGTGCGCGGCTTTGCGCACACGCTGTTCTCGCCGGTGTCGACGCCGACCAATCCGGTGTTGCGCGGCGTCGAAGTGCAGGTGCCGGGCGTCGGCACGTTCGTCACGGACCAGAACGGCCAGTTCACGGTGTCGTTGACCGCTGCGACGCAGGTCACTGCGCGGCTCGACGGCGAGCACACGAACCTGCTCCAGGGCACGAACGCGCCGGTGGTGAACGCGACGCTGCAGCCTGGCGTAGCCGCGACGCTGCAGTTCGGTTCGGCGGCGTCGGGCGAGTTCGAGCTCGCGCACAACACGACCTACTACTGGACCGATCGCGTGCACCGGTTCGTGCGCGGCATCCTCGGCGACACCGCGCAACTCGACGCGATGAACCTGATCCTGCCGTCGGTCAACATCGCGAGCGCCTGCAACGCGTACTACACGAACAACACGATCAACTTCTACGCGTCGGGCGGCGGCTGCAACAACACGTCGGGCGCATCGGTGGTCGCGCACGAATGGGGCCACGGCCTCGACGAGCAGTACAGCGGCATCAGCCAGGCCAACGGCCTCAGTGAAGCGTGGGCCGACATCACGAGCATGTATCTGCTCGACGACCCGACGATCGGCCACGACTTCTTCAGCGGCGGCGGCGGCATCCGCACGGGCACGAACACGCAGCAGTATCCCAACGGCGCAGGCCCGCACGACCAGGGCCTGTCGTGGATGGGTTGCGCGTGGAAGTTCCGCGAGAACCTGCGCGCGCAGCTCGGCACGCAGCAAGCGCTGCAGATCAGCAACGACGTGCCGCTCGCGTCGGTTGTCCCGGGCGCAGGCAACCAGCCAGAGGCCGGCGTCGCCGCGTTCCAGGCGGACGACGACGACGGCATCCTCGGCAACGGCACGCCGCACTACTCGCAGCTGTCGGCTGCGTGCATCGCGCACAGCCTGCCGTATCCGCAGTTGCAGCCCGGAGCTTTGTCGCACGCCACGATCGGCAGCACGGTGCAGCAAGCGACGCCGCGCTACGTCGAAGTGGTCGCCGCGCCCTACACGGGTTCGTGGACTCAGGTGCGGCTGCACTGGAACGACGGCGCGCCGCAGCAGCGCAACATGGTGGCGCTCGGCCAAGGCGATCGCTGGCGCGCGTTGCTGCCGGGCCAGATGGCGCCGACGTCGGTCAGCTACCACTTCGAAGCCGTGCACAGCAGCGGCGCGCAGCAGCGCCTGCCCGCTTCCGGCGACTACCTCTACGTCACGCGCGCCGAGCGCCGCGTGTTCTTCGAAGGCTTCGAGAACGGCGCTGCGGGTTGGTCGCACGGCGCCATCGCCGGCCTCGACGAATGGGAGATCGGCGCGCCGCAGGGGCGCAGCGGGACCGCGTGGCGCGATCCTTCGGTCGCCGCGAGCGGCAACAATTGTGCGGGCACGGACCTCGGCCTCGTCGGCGACGGCGCCTACCAGCCCTTCTCCAACACGTGGCTGCGTTCGCCGTCGATCGACTGCACCGGCATCACCGGCGCGCGGTTGCGCTTCCGTCGCCAGCTCACGTGCCCGGGCCCGCTCGACTTCGGTGAAGTGCGGCTCAACGGCACGCTGGTGTGGCGCAGCCCGTTCACCTCGGCGCTCGACGCGAGTTGGACGACCTTCGACTTGCTCGTGCCGATCGCGAACAACAATGCGAGTGTCGTCGTCGAGTTCCGCATGGTCAGCGGCGGCGGCGTCGCCTACGGCGGTTGGAACATCGACGACGTCGAGATCTACAGCCTCGACTACGCCGTGCCGCTCGCCGCGTCGATGACGCTGCTGCCCGAGCAAGCGCAGGTCGGCGCTCCGATCGCGCTGACCATCAGCACGGCCGCGCCGCAGTTGTTCTTGCTGCTGCTCGGCGACGCTCCGGGCCCGCTCGTGCTGCCTGGCATCGCGACGCTGCAGACCAACGGCAACGTGCTGTCGCTGTTCGGCATCACCAACGCGCAGGGCCTCTACACGGCTTCGTTCGTGACGCCCAATGTGCCCGTGCAGGGTTTCGAGCTGTTCGGCCAGACGGTCACGCAGGACGCGACGGGCGCGTTCGTGGTGACGAACGCGTGGCGCAGTCTGCTGGTGCGGTGATGCGCGCAGGCTGAGCAGTTCGCGGCGCGCTCGAGAGTGCGCGCTGCGTGGCGACACGCCTGCTTGCTGCTGAGCAACTC
>CAZEQF010000286.1:0-5540 GCA_964514315.1 uncultured Singulisphaera sp.
GCGAAGATGATGGAGGGCAGCGTGTTCAGCTACCTGACCGCGATCCCGGCCGTCGGCATGGCGGTGTTCGTGTTCATCATCGAGGCCTTCGTCACGTTGCTGCAGGCCTACATCTTCACGCTCCTGAGCATCAACTTCGTCTACGCGTCGATGCATCAGGATCACTGAGTCGTCCTTCCCATCCCTTCCTACTGCTAGTTCGAAACGGAGTTCTCAATGCTCGCTTTCATCCTGGATCCCATCGTCGCAGAGACCGTCAGCAACAACTGGGGCATCGGCGCCGGCCTCGCCGCCGGTCTGACGACGATCGGCGCTGGCCTCGGCATCGGCCGCATCGGCGGCCAGGCCGCTGAGGGCATCGCCCGCCAGCCGGAAGCCGCGGACGCCATCAAGGGCAACGCGCTGCTGCTCGCGGCGTTCGTCGAAGGCGTCGCGCTGTTCGCGGCCGTCATCGGCCTTCTGATGGCCGTGAAGTGAAGTGGTGATGGCCGTGACCGCCGTCACTGACTTCATCCCCTTGGCCGCACCGAGCGGCGACAAGGGCTTGGGCGCCTTGCTGGAGTTCATCCCGGGCGCGACGATCTGGACGTGGATCGCCTTCCTCGTGGCCTTGCCGGTCATGTGGAAGATGGTCTACGGCCCGATCACCAAGGCGTTGGAAGACCGCGACCGCAAGGTCGAGGACGCCATCGCCGCCGCCGAAGTTGCCCGCCAGCAGGCGGAGCAGCAAATGGCGCAGGCCAAGGCCGAACTCGACAAGGCGCGCGCGGACAGCAAGCGCATGGTCGAGGAGGCGGTCGCTCGCGCCGAGCGTCAAGCCGCGGAGGCGCAGCGCGCCGCCGAGGAACGCATGAAGGCGCAGCAGGACAAGGCGCAAGCCGAGATCGACGCGCAGAAGCGCGCCGCTCTCCAGGAGATCCGCAACGAGGCCGTCAACCTGACGATCTCCGCGACCAAGATGCTCCTGCACAAGGACGTCAACGACGAAGCGCACCGCCAACTCGTGCGCGACTTCGTTGCCGGAGGTGCGCGTCGATGAGCCTGCTCGCCAAGCGCTATGCGTCGGCCCTGCACCTCGCCGCCAAGGCGGGCAACGCAGTAGAGAAGGTCGAGTCGGACCTGCGGGAGCTTCACGGCGACCTGCAGGACCGTTCGGTCCAGATGCTGTTGACGTCTCCCGACGTGAAGGCCGCCCAGCGCGCCGTCTACGTCGAGAAACTCGGCAGCGGCCGCCATGCGCTGGTGCAGAACTTCCTGCGCGTCGCGCTCCAGCGCCGGCGCCAGCAGATGCTGCCGGACTTGTTTCCGGCCTTCCGCGCCCTCTGCATGGAGGAACGCGGCGAAGTGGAAGGCGTCGTCGAGACGCCCAAGGCCCTGGGTCCGGACGACCTTGCGCGCCTTGCCGAACTTGCAAAGAGCCTTTGCGGCAAGACCTGCGTGCTGACGCAGCGAAAGCGCCCCGAGCTCATCGGTGGCGTGCGCCTCATCGTCGGCGACGTGCTCTACGACGGTTCCGTCCTGTCCAGTCTTCAGCAGCTCGAGCAGAAGCTGCTGCAGGCTTCGATCTGATCGCTGCTCGCTGCCTTTTCCCGATCCGCAGATGACACCTTCGCGGTCTCGGCTCCTGCCGGGGACCGCACTGAATTGCCATGCAACTGAAGCCCAACGAAGTCGCCACTGTCCTGAAGCAAGAGATCGAAGGGTTCAAGGACACGATGAAGAAGTCGAGCGTCGGCACCGTCCTGATGGTCGGTGACGGCACCGCCCGCGTGCACGGCATGTCCGACTGCATGATGAGCGAACTGCTCGACTTCGGGAACGGCGTCATGGGCGTCGCCCTGAACCTCGAAGAGGACAACGTCGGCGCGGTGCTCCTCGGCAGCGACACGAAGATCAAGGAAGGCGACACGGTCCGCGCGACGGGCCGCGTCATCTCGGTGCCCACGGGCCTGCAGATGTGCGGTCGCGTGGTGGATGCGCTCGGCCGTCCGGTCGACGGCAAGGGTGCGATCGCGGTCAAGGACAGCGATTACCGTCCGATCGAAGGCCGTTCGCCGTCCGTGCCGGAGCGCCAGCCGGTGAAGCAGCCGCTGCAGACGGGCATCAAGGCCATCGACTCGATGATCCCGATCGGTCGCGGCCAGCGCGAGCTGATCATCGGCGACCGCCAGACGGGCAAGACGGCGCTGATCCTCGACACGTTCATCAACCAGAAGCTCACGGGCGGCGGCGACCCGAACAACAAGGAACAGGTCATCTGCATCTACGTGGCCGTCGGCCAGAAGCAGTCGACCGTGAAGGCCGTCGTCGAGAAGCTCGAGGCCGCTGGCGCGATGCCGTACTGCATCGTCGTTTCGGCGCCAGCTTCGACGGACGCCGCCATGCAGTTCTTGAGCTGCTCGACGGGCGCCTCGATGGGTGAGCGACTCCGCGACGAAGGTCGCCACGTCGTCATCGCCTACGACGACCTCTACAAGCAGGCTCTGGCGTATCGTCAGACGATGCTGTTGCTGCGCCGTCCGCCGGGCCGCGAAGCGTTCCCGGGCGACGTGTTCAACCTCCACAGCAAGTTGCTGGAGCGTGCAGCCAAGCTGTCCGACGCGAAGGGCGCCGGTTCGATGACGGCACTGCCGGTCGTCGAGACGCAGGAAGGCGACGTTTCGGCCTACATCCCGACCAACGTGATCTCGATCACGGACGGCCAGATCTTCCTCGAGTCGTCGCTGTTCAACGCGGGCCAGCGCCCGGCTGTGAACGCAGGCATCTCGGTGTCGCGCGTCGGTGGCTCGGCCCAGACGCCCGCGATGAAGAAGATCGCTGGTGGTCTGCGTATCCAGCTGGCGCAGTTCCGCGAACTCGCGGCGTTCGCGCAGTTCGGCAGCGATCTGGACAAGGGCACCCAGCAGGCGATCACGCGCGGCCAGCGAATGGTCGAGCTGTTGAAGCAGCCGCAGTATGCGCCGGTGCCGGTCGAAGAGCAGGTCGCGATCCTCTACGCCGGTTCGTCCGGTGCACTGGACACCGTGCCGCTCAACAAGGTCTCCGCTTTCGAGAAGGCCTACATCGCGCACCTGCGCGCAAACCACCCGAAGTTGCTCGAGCCGCTGCGCAACGCCGCGAAGTGGACCGACGACCTCGCCAAGCAGTTCGACGACGTCTGCGCAGCGTTCCGCAAGGAATTCCTCGCCTGAGGGACAACGGGCCCCGCGTGCTCTCGACCCCGGTTTCTCGAACCTGACCCATGGCGAACCTCAAAGAACTCCGCGTCCGCATCAAGTCGGTGGCCAGCATCGCGCAGATCACGCGCGCGATGGAAATGGTCGCATCGATGAAGATGCGCAAGGTGCAGGGCAAGGCGCAGAGCTTTCATCCCTACACCGACGAGATCCGCCACATGATCGAGGCGATCGCGGGACGCGTGGAGAGCGCTGCGGAGCTGCCGCTCTTCCAGGCGCGCGAGGTGAAGACGACGGGCATCTTCCTGCTGACGTCGGACCGCGGGCTGTGCGGTTCCTACAACAGCAACATCCTGCTCGAACTGCGCCGCATGATCGAAGCGATCAAGGCGGAGCATCCGGATCGCAAGTTCAAGTTCTACGTCTACGGCCGCAAGGGCTATGCGTGGCTCACGCGCCGCGGCTACGACGTGGAGCGTTTCTTCGTGGAGCCCGCGCTCGACAAGGCGACGTTCGACTCGGCGAAGCTCGTCGGCAAGGCGCTGGTGGAAGCATGGACCGGCGGCGTCGTCGACGAAGTCCGGATCTTCTATTCGCGCTTCGCGTCGATGATCAAGTTCATCCCTACGTCGTTGCCGTTCTTGCCCGTCTCCACGATGGCAGTCGGCGAAGAGGCGACGAAGTCCACGCAGGGCGACTACTTGCTCGAGCCGGACGCCACGACCGTGCTGAACCAGCTGCTTCCGCGCTACCTGGAGACGGTCGTGTTCGACTCGATGCTCCAGGCCCTCGCGAGCGAGCACTCGAGCCGCCGCATGGCGATGAAGACGGCGACCGACGCAGCCGTCCGCATGAACAAGCAACTCAAGAAGGTCTACAACCGCGCGCGCCAGGAGAACATCACCAAGGAACTGCTCGACATCGTCGGCGGCGCCTCGGCTGTCTCGTGACCCAGCGAACGACCTCGCATTCCTGACCGTATTCCCGACCCAGCATCCGACAGAACGAAGGCAAAGCCGTGACGACAGCGACCCAAGTCCAAGGCAAGATCCTGCAGGTGTTCGGCCCCGTGGTGGACGTGCAGTTCCAAGAAGGCCACACGCCCGCGATCTACAACGCGATCACCGTTGTCGACGAGAAGAAGGGCATCGACCTCGTGCTCGAAGTCGCCCAGCAGCTCGGCAACAGCACGGCTCGCTGCGTGTCGATGTCGACCACCGACGGCATGAGCCGCGGAATGGTCGCGACCGACACGGGTGGCCCGATCTCGGTGCCGGTCGGCGGTGAGACGCGCGGCCGCCTGTTCGACGTCCTCGGGCGCGCGCTCGAGGTCAACGTCGCGCACCCGCGCACGGGCAAGCCGCTGCCGCCGGTTTCGGTCAAGCAGCGCCTGCCGATCCACCGTGCAGCGCCGACGTTCGACGAGCAGCAGTCGATCAGCGAGGTCTTCGAGACCGGCATCAAGGTCGTCGACCTGCTCTGCCCGTTCGCGAAGGGCGGCAAGATCGGCCTCTTCGGCGGCGCAGGCGTCGGCAAGACGGTTCTGATCCAGGAACTGATCCGCATCACCGCAGTGGAGAAGGGCGGCTTCTCGGTGTTCTGCGGCGTCGGCGAGCGCACGCGCGAAGGCAACGACCTCTGGCTCGAAATGGCCGAGGCCGAATACAAGGACCAGAACGGCAACGCGGCGTCGGTGCTCGACAACGCAGTGCTCGTGTTCGGCCAGATGAACGAGCCTCCCGGCGCGCGTCTCCGCGTGGCGCTGACGGGTCTCACGATGGCCGAGTACTTCCGCGACGTCGAGGGCAAGGACGTGCTCCTGTTCGTCGACAATGTGTTCCGCTTCGTGCAGGCCGGTTCGGAAGTGTCCGCGCTCCTCGGCCGTCTGCCGAGCGCAGTCGGCTACCAGCCGACGATGGCGTCCGAGATGGGCGCGCTCCAGGAGCGCATCACCTCGACGAAGAAGGGCTCGGTCACGTCGATGCAGGCCGTCTACGTGCCTGCTGACGACATCACCGACCCGGCGCCAGTCGCGACCTTCGCGCACTTGGACAGCACGATCATCCTCGAGCGCCAGATCGCCGAGCTGGGCATCTACCCGGCAGTCGATCCGCTCAAGTCGACGTCGAAGATGCTGTCGCCGCAGGTTGTCGGCGAAGAGCACTACCGCGTCGCCCGCGAAGTGCAGCGCACGCTGCAGCGCTACCAGGACCTCCGCGACATCATCGCGATTCTCGGCATCGAGGAATTGAGCGAAGAGGACAAGCAGGTGGTCGCTCGCGCGCGCCGCATCCAGCGCTTCCTCTCGCAGCCGTTCTTCGTCGCCGAGCAGTTCACCGGCACGCCGGGCAAGTTCGTGAAGCG
>CAZEQF010000287.1:0-5540 GCA_964514315.1 uncultured Singulisphaera sp.
CGCGCCTGCAGGTCGAGCACCCGGTCACCGAGCTCGTCACCGGCGTCGACCTCGTGCACCTGCAAGTGCGCGTCGCGGCGGGCGAGCGGCTCGCGGATCTGCTGAAGGGCAAGGACCTGTCGCCGCGCGGCCACTCGATGGAAGTGCGCATCTGCGCCGAGAACCCCGAAGGCGGCTTCTTGCCCGCGGCGGGATTGCTGCGCCTCGTGCGCGAGCCCGAGGGCCCCGGCCTGCGCGTCGACTCCGGCGTCTACTCGGGCTGGGACGTGCCGGTGTTCTACGACTCGCTGCTCGCGAAGTTGATCGTGCACGCGCCCGACCGCGAATCGGCGTGCGCGCGCTTGAGCCAGGCGCTCGCCGACTGCGCGTATCTCGGCATCCCGACCAACGTCGACTTCCTGCGTCGTCTCGTCGAGGACCCGGACTTCCGCGCCGGCCGCCTGCGCACCGACTTCTTGAACCAACGGCCCGAGATCGCGAAGCCCAAGGACGCGGCGGTCGACGACCTCGCGTTCGCGGCCGCTGCGCTCGTGCAGGCGCTCGCGCCGAGTGGCGCTGCGACGCCCGCGGCGGCTTCTGCGACCGAGGTTGCGACCGCGCGCACGTCGACGTCGGTGTGGCGCGAACTTTCTGGCCTGCGTCTCTGGGGAGAACGGCAATGACCTTCAAGAAGACCTATCTGCGCGACGGCGCTCCCGTCGAAGTCGAGGCCCAGCGCGTTGCGGGCGATCACTGGCGCGTGCGCGTCGGCGACGCGGTGCACGAGTTCCGCGCGGCGGCGCTCGGCGACGGCGGCGTGCGCATCGTCCCGGTCGGCGCAGACGCGAAGCCTGCGACCACTGCATACGGCGCGAAGGCCGGCAAGGCGTTCATGGTGCGCGTCGCGGGCAAGACCTTCACGCTGCAAGAGCCCGAGAAGGGTCGCGCGCGCGGCGGCGCAGGCGGCGGCGACGGTGTCGTGCGCGCGCCGATGACGGGCACCGTGCTCGCGGTGTCGTGCAAGGCGGGCGACGTCGTCGCGGCGGACCAGACGCTCGTCGTCGTCACCGCGATGAAGATGGAGCACAAGCTGACCGCCGGCATCGCTGGCGTCGTGAAGCGCGTCGACACCGCAGTCGGCGCGACCGTCGAACAAGGCGCTTCGCTCGTCGAAGTCGAGCCGCAGAAGCAGGAGCCCAAGTGAACGACCCGCGCTATCCCGTCGGCAAGCTCGTCCGCAAGAGCGTTCTCGCGCCGGACGCGCGCAATGCCGCGATCGCTGCGATTGCGGCGCTGCCGTTCCAGCTCGCCGACGCCGTGCGCGGCCTCGACCAGCAGCAGCTCGACACCGTGTATCGCGACGGCGGCTGGACGCTGCGGCAGGTCGTGCACCACATCGCCGACAGCCACGTCAACGCCTACGTGCGCACCAAGCTGCTGCTGACCGAGACTGCGCCGATGGTGAAGGTGTGGGACGAGGAGTCGTGGGCCGAACTCGACGATGCGCGCCGTGGCGCGATCGGCGGCTCGTTGCTGCTCGTCACGTCGATCCACGAACGCTGGGCGCACTGCCTGCGCGCGTGCAAGCAAGAGGACTTCGCGCGCACGCTCATGCATCCCGACAACGGCGCGATGACGCTCGACGACCTGCTGTCGATCTACGAGTGGCACGGCCGGCACCACGTCGCGCACATCACGACGTTGCGCACGCAGCGCGGCTGGTGAACGCGCGCGCTGGTCTCGGCGCGCCAGGTTCGTTGTGCGCATTCGCCTGCGTGCTCGTCGGCGAAATGCGTGCGGCGGTCTGCTGAGCGTGCGCCGCGCTTCACGCTGCATCACGCGCGACTCGTCGGCGCGTCCTCGCGCGTGCCGGCAGTCTTCCGAGGTCGTCCGAGTCGAAGCGTCTGCTCGCGCCGCGTTACGTCACTTGCGCTGCTTCGGCGCGTCTTCGCCTTCGTGCTTCTCGGAGTCCTGCTCGTCGGCGATCTCCGGCGGCTGGCTGACCTTCAGCGTCACTTCGCGCGCTGCGGCGTCCTGTTCGGTGACTTCAAACTCCTCGCGCGCGAGCGGCGGGTTGTTGCCGCGGTCCTTGTCGACGCGGATCGCCGTCAGGTTGTTGCGCGCGAGCAGCGTGAGCGTGCCTTCGGGCACGAAGCAGCGCAGTTCCGTCGCGCCGGCAGGGACGTCGAAGCCGATGCCCTGGTCGTAGTTGTCGTTGCCGCCGAAGACCTGCACGCGACCACCCTGCTTGGGGTCCGGCTTTGGCGTGTGGCGCAATTCGATGCGGTCGACGAGCGCCTGCGGCTTGCCTTCGGCCTCGGGCGCGAGCGCGATGCGCACTTCGTTGAGCGAAGCTTGGATGTCGAGCGAAGCGTCGGCGCCCGCGAGCACGCGAACACGTTCGGAGCCCGAAGCGAGCAGCAGGCCCGTGCCTGCGTCGACGAGACGCAGTTGGTGGAAGCCGGAAACGACGCGCACTTCGAACGTGCCGTCGGCCGTGACGAACGCGCGCGGGCCCTGGATCTGCATGCGCGAGCCGAATACCTGCTCGTTGGGGTCTTCGCCGACTTGCTCGGCGACGACCATCAACGCGGCGTTGGCGGGCGTCGCGCGCGCGAACGTCACGCGGCCACGAATCGTCCCGGGCAGGTCGGCGCTGCCGTCGAAGTCGCGCTGGATGCCGTCGCGGCGCACGCGGATCGGCTCCAGCGGGATCGCGATCGAGCCGCCACAACGCGGCGGCGACGGCAGGTCGACGACGAGCAGGTAGTTGCCGAGCGCCATGCCCGTGAACTCGAACGCGCCGTCGGTCGCGAGCGACTTCGCGTTGTCCGGCTTCTGCGCGGACGTGGAGTAGTTCACGTAGCTCGACGAGCCGAAGCGCGGCGTCTGCAGCGGATGCAGGAACGCCTTGCTGCCGAGCGGGATCGTCATGCCGGTGACGCGGCCTGAGATGCGAGCGCCTTCGGGCAGCTTCAGATCGACGCCCGCCTTGTGCTCCTCGACCTTCAGTTCGACGGTTGATGCCGGCGCCGCTGGCCGTTCCTTGTGCTGGAAGCGCAGGATCCAACTGCCTTCGCCGAGTTCGCCGATGCGGAACGAGCCGTCCGCGCCTGTGACCTGCGCTTCGTCCGGCGCGCCGCGGCCCGAGTTGTAGCTGCCTTGCGACGGATCGAACTGCGGCAGCGCCCACACCTGCGCGCCGGCGATCGGCGCGCCGGTGCGCTCGTCGACGACGCGGCCCGAAACGCTCGACTCCTTGACCATGCGCACGACAACGGGCGGCCGCTTGGCGTCGCCTTCGAGTTCGACCCATTCGACTTCGCGTTGCGTCGCCGGCGCGAAGCCCTTGGCGACCACGCGCACGGAGCCAGTGGAGGACTCTTCCGACTGCGGGCCGGTGACGTCCGCCGCGTTGTCGTCGGAGGGATCGCAGCGCTGCAGCGCTTGCGTGAACACGTACTCGAGGTAGGCCGCGTTGTTCTGCGCGTGCTTCTGCCAGCTCGAGACTGCGCGCATGCCGACGACCGGGTTGCCCGCTGCGTCGAAGGCCTCGACGCGCAGCATCGCCGCGGCGTTGGTCGGGTCCTTCGACTCGTCCGGCTCCGCGAGCTGCAACTCGACCTGCGCTTGTGCGCCGCGCATCACGCCCGATGTCGCCGTCCGCGTGATCGAACGCTTGCCGTCCGGCGCGTCGTGGCTGCGCGAGGCCGCTAGGCGGAACCGCGAGTCGTAGTCGAGCGACAGCGTGAACTCGCCGCCTGCGGTCGTGCGCGTCTTGCTCGCCGTGCCGCGACGTTCGTAGTTGGCGCTCACCAGCGCGCCCTCGACGCCGCGCCCTTCGTGGTCGAGCACGCGCCCACGGAGCTCGCCGCTCTTCTGCAGCGTCACTTCGAGTGGTGTGCCTTCGCCTGCGGGAGAGAGCGTCGTGCGGTAGTGGCCTACGGCGTAGAACTCCAACGCGACCGCGGACGACAACGTCGCCGGCAGCGAGAAGATGCCGCTCGCGTCCGTCGTCGCGACACAGCGGCAGTTGGTCGAAGGACCCGGCAGCGCGCGGTTGTTCTGCAGCAGGTCGCGCGCGGTGACGCGCACGCCAGCAATGCCATTGCCGTCTTCGCCGCGCACGCGGCCGATCAGGCGCGCGCCTTCGGGCAGCACGAGGTCGCCGAGGTCGGTGTCCTCGCGCGGCAGGATTCGAACGTCCTTGCCCATGTCCTTGTGGCGGAAGTTCACGGCGATGCCGATCGCCGCCATGCCCTTGTGCGCGATCATCAGCATCGGCGGCTCGGGATCGTTCTTGTCGCCGCGGATGGGGCAGCGCGCTTCGAACTTGCCGTCGGCGTCGGTGCGCAGCTGCGGCTCCTTCAGCAGCTGCGCCGTCGTCATCTCGCCTTCGCGCGCATACGCGACCGCGGCGCCCGCGATCGGCTGGCCCTGCCACGTCACGACGCGGCCCGTGACCGCGACGGTCGTCGGGGCGGGATCTTGCGCGGGCGCGAACGCAGCGAGGGACAGCAGAAGGGGCGACAGCAGTCGGTGCGTTCGGGTCATTCGTTCTCCGGAGCGAGCGCGCGATTGTCGAGCGTGCGCGGCGCGCCGCAAGCCGCGGCTGTTGCGCATCCTGCCGTTGTCGGCAAGATCCTCGCGGTGACTTCTCCCGCAGCGGCTAGCGGCCTCGACGGCCTCGTGCGTCTCTTGCCCGAAGGCAAGGGCGCGATGGCGCAGCGCATCGTCGCGCAAGGCCGCACGCCCGCGCTGCAGGACTTCCACAAGGTGGGCCGCACGCTGTCGCCGGAAGAAGCTGCAACGCTCGCCGACTGGCTGCAAGACGGCATGTGCACGCGCGTCGTCGAGGAAGTGCGCAGCAAGGACGGCACGTTCCGCCTCGGCGTCGGCCTCGCGGACGGCCGCCGCATCGAGACCGTCGCGATGCCGTCGGGCACCGTGTGCGTGTCGACGCAGGTCGGCTGCGCGGTGGGGTGCAAGTTCTGCGCGAGCGGGTTGTTCGGCGTCGAACGCAACCTCGACGCGAACGAGATCTTCGAGCAGGTCGTGCACGCGCGTCGTCGCCTGCCGACCGATCGCGTCGTCTACATGGGCATGGGCGAGCCGAGCCACAACCTCGACGCCGTGCTCGAGGCCGTGGCCCGCATCCGCGACGTCGGCCAGATCAGCGGCAAGAAGCAGGTCGTCTCGACCGTCGGCTCGGTGAAGGCGATCGCGCGCATGCAGGCCGCTGCGGTGCGCCCGTGCCTCGCCGTGTCGCTGCACGTCGCCGATGACGCGCGCCGCCGCGAACTGCTGCCGCGCGCGCACAAGGACGCGCTCGTCGACATCGCCGCCGCCGCCGACGCCTACGGCCGCGACATGAGCATGCCGGTGCAGTTCGAATGGACGCTGCTCGAAGGCGTCAACGACAGCGACCTCGACGTCGAGCAGGTCGCCGAACTGCTCAAGGGCACGCGCGCGCTTCTCAACTTCATCGTCTGGAACGCCGTCCCCGGCATGCCGTATCGCGCGCCGTCGCGCGAACGCATCGTCGAGATCGTCCGCGCCGT
>CAZEQF010000288.1:0-5529 GCA_964514315.1 uncultured Singulisphaera sp.
ATCCGCGCATGCGCCAAAGCCCCAGATGCACGCCGCGCCTCGCCCCGGGCGCCCCAGGACAGGCGCGTCCGCAACTGTGGCAGCGTCTCGTGAGGCGCGCACGGTGACAGGCTCCCATCGCGGAATCGCCGTCTACGGCGGCTCGTTCAATCCGCCCCACCGCACGCACCGTCGCATCTGCGAAGCTGCGCTGGCCCAACTTCCGGTCGACGAGCTGCGGCTCCTGCCCGCCGGCGACCACCCGCACAAGCGCAGCGAACGTCTCGCGCCGACAGCCCACCGGCTCGCGATGTGCCAGCTCGCGTTCGCCGACCTGCCGGGCCTCGTGGTCGACGACCGCGAGATGCGCCGGGCGGGCCCGTCCTTCACCGTCACGACCTTGGAAGAACTGCGCCGCGAACAACCCGGCCGCCAGCTCTGGTTCGTCCTGGGCGCGGACAACCTGCCGCTGCTGCCCAGCTGGAAGGACCACCACCGCATCCTCGAGCTCGCGCGCATCGCGACGTTCCCGCGGCTCGGATTTGCGATCGATGCGTCGTCGCTCGAAGGGCTCGACCTGACCACCGCAGAGCGCGCGAACCTGCTCGCGGGCAGGCTCCAACTCGAGCCCGACGCAATCTCCGCATCCGACCTGCGTGCGCGCCTGTCGCGCGGCGAGAGCGCCATCCCGGAACTCGATCCGCGCGTCGAAGGCTACATCCGCGCACACGGCCTCTACGTCGGATGAGCTGGCTCCTCGAACACGCATGGAGCGCGGCGCCGTTCGCGTTTGCCTACGTGGGATTCGCACTGTGGTGGAATCGCACGCGCTCTGCGCTGTTGCCGTTCGATGCGCCGGACGACGGCAGGAAGCGACATGGCGCGCGCGTGCCGCTCGCAGGCATCGCGCTCGTGCCGATCGTCGCCGCCGGCTGCATGGCTGCAGGCAAGATCGAAACTGGCTGGGCGGCGCTCGCATGCGGCGCGCTCGGCTACGTCGACGACTGGACGAAAGAGCAACGGCGCGACCTCGACTGGAAGATCAAGGCCGCAGTGCTCGGCACTGCGTGCTGCGCGCTCGCGGCCACCCATGCGTCACCGATTGCGGACCCGCTGCAGTTCTCGTGGCTGCTCGCGCTCGCGTTCGTGCTCGTCAACGCCACGAACTTCCTCGACAACACGAACGGCGTCGCCGCGACGCTGTGCGCGACGTGCATCTTGTGCGCAGGCGGCGCGAGCGGCGCGTATGCGCCACCAGCATTTGCTGCGATTGGCTTCCTGCCGTGGAACTGGCCGCGCGCGCGCGCCTTCCTCGGAGATGCCGGGGCCTACGCGCTCGGAATCGCGGTCGCCGCCGCTGCCTTGGATTCACTCGACGGGCCGACAGGACTTTGGCCGTTCGCGATCCTGCTGTTCGACTTCGTGCAGGTGGTCACGGTGCGCGTCGCCCTCGGCAAGAAGCCGTGGGTCGGCGACCGACGCCACGTGACGCACTGGCTTCTCAACCTCGGCGCGCCGGCCTGGGCCGTGGCGCCACTGCTCGCGCTCGCCGCAGCGGCGCTCGCTGCGATCACGCGTTGATGCGCTTCTCTTCGGCGACGATCCAGGCCTGCCACGCAGCCTGGTCCGCGCCGAGGTCCTTGCCCACCAGCAGCGAGAGGTTGCGCCGCGCGGACGCGGCAACCTTCGGATCCGCGGAGGTGAGCGCCGGCACCAGCAACCTCGCGGCTTCGAGCCGTTGCGATTCGCTGCGCGCCGCCTGCGGCGCGGATGGGTCCCCTCCGCGGCGGTTCTTGAACTCGATGAGTTCCTTGAGCACCGCGCTCATCATCGCATGCAGCCGCAGGGACTCGCCCCACAGCAGGATCACGTAGCCCGCGAGCAGGAAGACGCAGAAGCCCAACACGAAGTTGGGCCCGAACGTCTTCGCGATCCAATCCGAGCCAGGGAGCCACTGGCCGCACAACGCAACCAGCGCCACGCCGAGCAAGAAGATCGGCGTGAGCTGGCGGAAGAGCGTTTCGTAGCCTTGGACCCTCGGCTGCACGATCGGGGCCCTCAGCGACCGAGGACCTTCTTCATCGTCGCGCCGAGGATCGACGGCGTGTCGCAGACGTGAACGCCCGCGCGCGCCATCGCCGACTTCTTGTCGGCCGCGGTGCCCTTGCCGCCGCTGATGATCGCGCCAGCGTGGCCCATGCGCTTTCCGGGAGGCGCCGTCGCGCCGGCGATGAAGCCGACGACCGGCTTCTTCACGTTCGACTTGATGTAGTCGCACGCCTCTTCCTCGGCCGAGCCGCCGATCTCGCCGATCATGATGATGCCTTCGGTGCCCGCATCGTTCTGGAACAGCTCCAGGCAGTCGATGAAGTCGAGGCCCTTGATCGGGTCGCCGCCGATGCCGATGCACGTGGACTGGCCCATGCCGACGCTCGTGACCTGCCAGACGGCTTCGTAGGTCAACGTGCCGCTGCGCGACACGATGCCGATCTTGCCCGGGCGGTGGATGTAGGCCGGCATGATGCCGATCTTGCAGCCAGCCGTGTCCGTGACCGGCGTGATGATGCCGGGGCAGTTCGGGCCGATGAGGCGCGTCTTGCTCCCTTGCATGTAGTTGCGAACCAGCGCCATGTCCGCCACCGGGATGCCTTCGGTGATCGCGACGACGAGGTCGAGTTCGGCCTCGATCGCTTCACAGATGGCGTCGGCCGCGAACGCGGCAGGCACGTAGACCACGGAGGCCGTTGCGCCCGTCGCCTTCTTCGCCTCGGCGACGGTGTCGAACACCGGCACGCCGTCCGCAGTCGTCTGGCCGCCCTTGCCGGGCGTCACGCCGCCGACCATCTTCGTGCCGTAGGCGAGCGAGTTCTTGGTGTGGAAGGCGCCGGCGTCGCCGGTGATGCCCTGGACCAGGATCTTGGTCTGTCCGTTGACGAGAACGCTCATCGGTGTGCCCCCGCTGCCTTGACGATCTTCTCGGCGGCTTCGTCGAGCGAAACCGCAGTCTGCAGGTCCAGCTTGCTCTCGGTCAGCATCTTGCGGCCGAGCTCCACGTTCGTGCCTTCGAGACGAACGACGAGCGGCACCGACAGCTTCACTTCACGCGCCGCGGCGATGACGCCGTCCGCGATCGTGTCGCACTTCATGATGCCGCCGAAGATGTTGACGAGGATCCCCTTCACGTTCTTGTCGCTGAGGAGGATCTTGAACGCGTTCGTCACCTGCTGCTTGTTCGCGCCGCCGCCGACGTCGAGGAAGTTGGCAGGCATGCCGCCCTTCTGCTGGATGACGTCCATCGTCGCCATCGCAAGACCGGCGCCGTTGACCATGCAGCCGATGTTGCCGGACAGCGCGATGTAGTTGAGGTCGAACTTCTTCGCCTCGATCTCCTTCGGGTCCTCTTCGTTGAGGTCGCGGTAGGCCGCGATGTCCTTGTGACGGAAGAGCGCGTTGTCGTCGAACGTCATCTTCGCGTCGAGCGCCATGACCTGGCCGTCCTTCGTCGTGATCAACGGATTGATCTCGGCGAGCGACGCGTCCGTGGCCATGAATGCGTCCATGAGGCCCTGGAGCACCTTGGCTCCGCCCTTCATCTGGTCGCCCTTGAGGCCGAGGTGGAAGCAGATGCGCCGGATCTGGTTGGGCAGGATGCCCTTGACCGGATGCACCGCGACGCGCAGCAACGCGTCGGGCTTGTCGTGCGCGAGCTGCTCGATCTCGACGCCGCCTTCCGCGGCCGCGATCACGACCGGGGCGCGCGCAGCGCGATCCATCGCGACGGCGAGGTACATCTCGCGGGCGATGTCGGCGCCCTGCGTGACGTAGAGCTTCTTGACGACGCGGCCCTCGGGGCCCGTCTGCGGCGTGACCAGCGTCTTGCCGATCAGGCCCTTGGCGATCGTCTCCGCCTCGTCCGCAGAGCGGACGAGCTTGACGCCGCCGGCCTTGCCGCGGCCGCCAGCGTGGATCTGCGCCTTCACGACGGCGAGGCCGCCGCCTAGGTCCGTAAACGCCTGGCGGACTTGCTCCGGCGTGTCGCACGGGATGCCCTTGGGCACCGGCACGCCGTGGCGAGCCAACACTTCCTTGGCCTGGTACTCGTGGATGTTCATGGGGATTGGGGCGAGGAGGGTAGCGACCCGCCCCCGCCGGGCAAACACCGCGCGGGAGAATGCGCCGCAGCCCCAAAGGCGTGCTATTGCGCGGCGCCGCCGCTAGCGTCTTCGCCCTTCATGGGCGGCATTCTCGTCTACCAGCAGCTTCGAGCCCTCATCGACGAGGGCGCCATCGCCAGCACTCCAGCGATCGCACGGTCGCAGATCCAGCCGAGCTCGCTGGACCTGCGGCTCGCCACGCGCGGCTACCGCGTGCGGTCCGGCTTCCTGCCGGAGAACGTGCGCGTCGCCGATCGTCTGGAGGAGATGACGCTCTACGCGTTCGACCTCACCGACGGCGCGGTGCTAGAGAAGGGCCACTGCTACATCGTCCCGCTGCTCGAGCGCATCGAGAAGCCGCTGCCCTACCTCGTGCGCGCGAACCCGAAGTCGTCGACCGGACGTCTCGACTTGTTCACGCGCCTGCTCGCCGACCGCTGCGGCCGCTTCGAGACGGTGCCGCCCGGCTACACGGGCCCGCTGTTCCTCGAGATCGTCCCGCGCAGCTTCCCGGTGCGCGTGCGCACGGGGCTGTCGCTGTGCCAGATCCGTTTCAGCGAGGGCGAGGCGCAACTCACCGACGCGGAGCTGAAGGCCGAATACCAGCGTTCGCCGCTGTTGTTCGACGACCGCGGCGTCGCGATCCCGGTCGACAAGGTCCGCTTCGACGGCGGCCTCTGCATGGGCGTCGCGATGCGCAAGGACCGCGACCTCCAAGGCCCCGTCGGCTACGTCGCGAAGCGCTACGCGGGCATCGTCGACACGGCGATCGAAGCAGGCCACGACGCGAAGCTCTACTTCGAGCCGATCCTCGAGTGCGAGGCCGGCCGCATGATCGTCGAGCCCGAGGAGTTCTACATCTTCGCGAGCAAGGAACGCGTCCGCGTGCCGCGCCACCTCGCCGCCGAGATGGCGGCCTACGACGTCGGCATCGGCGAGTTGCGCACCAACTACGCCGGCTTTTTCGACAACGGCTTCGGCGGCGAGACCGGAACGCGCGCCGTGCTCGAAGTGCGCCCGCACGACGTGCCGTTCCTCGTCGAGGACGGGCAGGTGTTCTTCAAGCTCGCGTTCTTCAAGACGCTCGCCGACCCGGAAGTGGTCTACGGCGACAAGGCGCTGAGCTCGCACTACCAGGGCCAGGGCCTCAAGCTCAGCAAGCACTTCCGCGCCTGATCGCGGATCGCGTCAGCGGCGCGCGAACGAGCGAATGCGCAACGCTCAGAGGTTGCCGAGTCGAATCGCGCCGGTTGGACAGTTGCGCTCGCACGCGAGATCGCGCGTGCACTCGTAGTTGTGCAGCTTGCGCACGACGTCGCCGATCGGCACCGCGGCAAACCCGTGCGTCGCGCACGTCGCGGCACAGATGCCGCAGTGGATGCACGCGTTCATGTCG
>CAZEQF010000289.1:0-5523 GCA_964514315.1 uncultured Singulisphaera sp.
CGTCAACGTGCCGAAGCCGCCCATGTTCGAGCCCGAGCCCGGGATGTAGAGCGCGGTCGACACGCCGCCGGCGCGCGCCATCTGCATCTGGTCGTGCTCGAGCGTGATGAGGTCGATCGTGCGGAACTCGGGGTTCGTCGGATGGACCGTGTCGTTGAGGTCGAAGCTCGCGCTCGCGATGTGGCAGTGCGGCTCGATGAAGCCCGGCACGAGCCACGCGTCGCCGCAGTCGACGACTTCGTAGCCTTCCGGCACCGCGATGTCCTTGCGCTTGCCGACTTGCTCGATGAGGCCGTTCTTCGTGACGACGACGCCGTCGTCGATCGGCGCGGACGTGATCGGCACCACCTTCTTCGCCGTGAACACGTAGCCCGGGCTCGGCATGCCGCGCGGGCCCCACTTCGCGACCTGGTGCTCCTTCTCGGTCTTGGGCCGGTTGGGCCGCCAGACGTCGAGCGTGTGGCCTTGGTCGGCGGGGATCGCGTCGCTCGCCTGCTGCGCGCACAGCGGCGCCACAGCGAGGAGCGAAGCGACTGCGAAGAACACTGCGGACGGGACGGAGGTCGTGCGGATCATTTCAGCCCCTCGCGGTTGTCGACGACGATCGCGCCGTTGCAGGCCACGAGCAGCACGCGGCTCTGCGGCTCGAACGGATCGCCAGAGAACAGGACGAAGTCGGCGTCCTTGCCGCGCTGCAACGTGCCGACGCGGTCGTCGATCTTGAATGCGCGCGCCGCATGGCTCGTGATCGCCATGAGCGCCTGGTCCGGCGCCATGCCGTAGCGCACCGCGTAGGCGGCGTGCAGCGGCAGGTAGCGCGAGCCGGCGCAGTCGCCGGTGCCGAACACGACGGGCATGTCGAGGTCGGAGAATCGCGCCGCTGCGTTCACGAGCTTCAGGCCGTCCTCGCGGACGACTTCGGGCTCGAGCAACACGAACGGCTTGCCGGTCGCGGACTGCGGGTCGTCGAGCAGGCCTTGCGCGTCCTGCAGCACGAACGGGATCTTCTCCTGTTCGAGCACGGCGAGCGCGGCCTTGATCGACGCGAGGCGCTGCGCCTTCACGACGAACGTCGCGCGGCCTTCGACGACGGCGCGCATCGGCTCCTGGGCCTGGTCGACGTCGGGCTTCTTCGGCGCGTCGCTGGGCTCCTCGTCGTCGGCGAGGCTCACGGACTTCGACGAACCCGCGCCCGATTCCTTGGAGATGCGCTTCGCGCTGATCGGCTGGCTGCCCATCGGGCCCAGCGCCATCGAGCCTTCGAACGAGTCGTCCTTGATCGTGCCTTCGAGCGTCGCGTTGCCGCCCATGCCGCGGAACTCGAGCTTGAGCTTGTCGCCTTCGAACGAGCCCGACTCGATCGCCTGCTCGGGCAGCTCGCGCTGTCCCATCGCGAGGCGGATCTTGCCGCTGACCTTCGTGCCTTCGAGCTTCAGGTCGAGGAACACCTTGATCTGGAACCGTCCCTGCAGGTCGAGCGTCGCTTCCCACGTGCCGGACACAGGATCAGGCTTCTCTGCCGCGTCGGGTTGCGGCGCGGGCTTCGGCGCCTCGGCCGCCGGCTTCTTGCCGGCCTTGTACTCGGCGAGTGCCTTGTCGTAGTCGGACCACGTCTTCGCATAGGCGCGTGCGCGTGCGATGGCATCCTTCAGCGGCTTGTCGCTGTCGGGGCCGACGGCGTCGAACACGGCGCGCTGGCCCGCGATCGCGCGGACGACGAGGCCCGCTTGCGACGACGCGCCGGTCTTCACCGCAGTGACGCGGCCGCTCATGAGGCCCGAGTCCTTGCCAGAAGTGAGCACCGTCGTCACGCCGGCGGCGAGCGCCTGCGCGAACATCGGGTCGTCGAACAGGATCGCCTGGTCGAGACGTTGTGCGCTGCTGCCTTGCGGCACGCCTTGGCCTTCGCCCGCGAGCCCGAGGCTGCTCCACGCGTCGAGGAAGCCCGGCGTCATCACCGCGGTGGGGACGTCGACGACCTGCGCGCCGAACGGGATCGCGAGGCCGGTGCCGACTGCCTTGATGCGGCCGTTCTGCGCGAGCAGCACGCCGTCTTGGATCGACTTGCCCGTGCCGTCGAGGATCGTGCCGCAGCGGACCGCGAGCAGCTGGTCGTCCTGCTGGCGCGCGAACTCGCGGCGGCCGTCGACCCACGTGCTCTCGACCATCGTGCCGATCGCGAGCGGGTCGCCGCTCAACACGACGAAGTCCGCGTCCTTGCCGGCTTCGAGCGTGCCGACGCGCGCGTCGACGCCGAGGATCGCGCTCGCGTCCGCGCCGACGGCGCGCAACGCGGCCGCAGACGGCAGGCCGTGGCGCACGGCGAGCGCGACGGCGACGAGGTAGTCGCGCATCGGCGCGCCCGAGGCCGGTGCGATGCCGACCTTGAGGCCAGCCTTCGCGGCGCGCGCGGGCGCGTCGAGCGATGGCTCCATCGTCTTCTGCGCGCGGTCTTCGCCACCTGGATTCGGGCGGCCCATCTGGAACGGCATGCGGAACACCGCTGCCACGCCCTGCTTCTTCGCTTGCTCGGCGATCGGGCCGATGTCCATCGGGTTCTCGAGGACCATCGGCATGCCGAACTCCTGCTGCAACGTCAGCGCGCGGCGGATGTCCGCGAGCTTCCACGCGCCAGCGCGAACGGGCAGCGCGCCAGCGGCGGCCTTGCCCAGCGCTTCGGCGTCGTAGCGACGTTGCGCCGGGCCTTCGCCCGCGAGCGTCGTCTGCGACTTCGCGTCCGCGAGCAACGCGCGCAGCTCCGCGAGCGCCGAGATGCGCGCCGTCGGCGTCTGGATGCGCGCGGCCTCGAGCGGATCCTCGTCGGTCGGATGGATCGTCGGCTCGAACACGCGCGGCGCGTTCGTGGCGCCGTCGTCGAAGCTCATGCGCAGGCACGCGTTCTCGGACAGCACGCGCTGCACGAGGTCCTGGCCCGCGGTCTTCACGACTGCGCCCTGGCCCGACACGAGACGTTGGCGTCCCGGCGAGAGGTAGATCGTCGTGACGCCGCCTTCGAGCGCCTGCCGCAGCGGATACTCGAAGTCGAAGCCGTCGACTGCGAGCACGTCCGGCGTGACGGAGTAGTCGTCGTCGCGTTCCGCTCCGAGGTCGGAGTCGACGGCGACGATGCCGGGCATCACGACGCGCGAGCGCGCGTCGACGACGGGCAGGCCGATCGGCGCGTCCTGCTGGACCGCCGCGACCTTGCCGTTGCGGACGACGAGGAATGCGTTGCGCAACGGCTCGCTGCCGTCGCCGCGCAGCAGCGTTCCGCACTGCACGGCGAAGTCGCCCTGCGGCGGGTCTTGGGCCAGTGCCGCGCTGCAGCACAGCGCGAGCGCGAGCGCGAAGTAGGGGCGGGCCATGTTCACTTGCTCCCGTTCGCGGCGGGCGCCGGCGCCGGAGTCTCGAGCAGGTACTTCAGGCGCTGGTCCTTGCTGCGCTCGTAGACGACCTGGCCTTCGAGCAGCACGGTCTCGACCCACGAGGTCGCCTGCATCGGGTCGCCCGTGAGGATCTGCAGGTTCGCGAGCTTGCCGACTTCGATGCTGCCGAGCTGGTCGGCGAGGCCGAGCAGCTTCGCGGGCACTTCGGTCATCGCCGCCATCGCGGTCTTCTTGTCGACGCCCTGGCGCACGCACGAAGCGAGCTGCCACCACGCGTAGCTCGAGGGCGGGGTCGCGCCGAGGCTCAACGCGAACGGGATGCCCGCGTCGGCGAGGAGCTTGCAGAGCTTGATCTTGGTCTCCTTCTTCGTCTCCGGGTCGGTCTCGAAGAACTCGATCGCGTCATCGACGACGATCGGGTTCTTGGCGCCCTTCAGCGCATCGACCGCGCGGTGGACCTGCGGGCCGACCACGAGCACGAGGTCGAGCTCTTCCTGCAGGCGCATCGCT
Organism: uncultured Singulisphaera sp.; assembly: GCA_964514315.1. Taxonomy (GTDB): domain Bacteria; phylum Planctomycetota; class UBA1135; order UBA1135; family UBA2386; genus SXPK01. Next base: position 3,897 of record CAZEQF010000289.1, read on the forward strand.
TCGGGGACCTCCGCGGAGCCCGGCACGTAGAGCCAGCCGCGCGTCTTCTTCTGGACGAGGTCGATGACCGGCTTCTTGGCCTTGTCGTATTCCTCGGTCCACTTCTTGTCCTTCTCGATCGCGCCGGCCTTCTGCTCCTTCTCGAACTCGGCCTTGCGGCGGTCGAAGTCGGCGAGGTATTCGCGCGCGTCGTCGAGCGCGCGGCGCAGCTTGCGGATCTGCAGCAGGCGGCCGCCGCCTTGCGGCATCAGCGACAGCTTGAGGCCCGTCTGCGTGCTGACCGCCATGTCCGGCACCGTGCGCCCGAACGGGCGCACGATGATGCCGGCGCCGCCGATCAGCGTCATGTTGCCGGGGATCGCGTGCACCGTGCCGACGCCGGAGCGCAGGCAGTCTTCGTAGAACGGGCTCGCGGGGTCGAGCGCGTCCGCGATCGACACGAAGCCCGTGTTCTCCATGCGCTCGTTCGCCATGCGCACGCCGCCCTGGCTGTGCGCGAGCACGTAGGTCGGCAGCACGAGCTTGCCGGTCGCGTCGACGGTCGTGGCTTCCCACGGCACCTCGAACTCGCCCTGCTTGCCGATCTTCTGGATGCGGCCGTTGTCGATGAGCACGACGGCGTCCTCGATCACCGCGTCCTTGGTCTGGACGCGGCCGCCCTTCACGGCGACGAGGCCCTGCGCAGTGGCGGGGGAGACGGCGATCGCTGCGAACAGGAACGCGGACAGCGCGGTCGTGCGGACCGTTACGGGATGCGTGTTCATTGCAGGGAAGTCGTGTCGATGCCGCCGATGACGACGGACGTGGGAGTCGAAGACGGATCGAAGGGATCGTGGGACCAGACGACGAAGTCGGCGTCCATGCCGGGCTTCAGCGTGCCCTTGCGTTCGGAAAGTCCGAGCAGCTTTGCGGGCTGCGAAGTGACGGCTGCGAGCGCTTCGTCGCGCGTGAGGCCGAAGCGGTGCGCGAACATCGCCTCGCGGACGAGCTCGAGCGCCGCGGCGTTGGTGCCCGTCGTGATCACGAACGGAACGTTCGCGTCGCGCAGGCGCAGCAGCGTCGAGTAGCGCGGCTCGGCGCCGTCCTGGCCACCGGAGCCGCCGACGGACGACGCGCTCGGCGCGCCGACCATGACCCAGACGCTCGCCTGCTTCAGCTCGGCTGCGACTGCGTGCGCGTCCTGCGCCTCGTCGACGATCGGCGTGTAGCCGAACTCGGCCGCGAGCCGCAACGCGGTGCGGAGGTCCTGTTCGCTGCGCGCGGTCGTGACCATCGGCAGCGTGCCCTTGAGCACGCGCGTGAGCACTTCGAGGTCGCGGCCTTCTTGCGCCGTGCGCGCGACGCGCGCCTGGCCCTGGCTCTCGTCGAGCGCTTCCTTCGCGTCGTAGAGCGCGCGCCGCGCCGACCAGATCACGCCCATGCGCGTGGTGGGGCGGCGGTAGTAGATCGAATCGACGCTGCCGCCGCGGATCGCGCGGTTGCCCATCGACGGCTCGGCGCCGAGCGTCATGCGCAGCGTGGCCTCGTTGCTGAGCACCATCGAGTCCGCGTCCTTGGCCCACGTCTGCAGCACGGCGGACAGGCCGCCGATCACGGAGCGCGTGCCCGGCATCACGTGCACGGTCGT
>CAZEQF010000290.1:0-3941 GCA_964514315.1 uncultured Singulisphaera sp.
GGACTTCGCGTCCTAACCTCCGCCCAGCGCCGTGACCCTGCACCTACCGCAATCCCCGGTTCCGATCTTCCCGCTCCGCGGGGTGTTCCTGTACCCGGCCCAGGTCCTGCCGCTCCACATCTTCGAGCCGCGCTACCGCCAGATGATCGAGGACAGCCTCGACACCCATGGCCGCATCGTGCTCGGCACCATCGTCGACGACGCCTCGCCGCCGCACGTGCTGCCGGTCGCAGGGCTCGGCGAGATCATCCGCCACGAGAAGTTGCCCGACGGCCGCTTCCACATCTGGCTGCTCGGCCTCGCGCGCGTGAGCGTGACCGAAGCTCCGAGCGACCGGCTCTATCGCAAGGTGACCTGCGCCCCGTTCGGCGAAGTGCAGCCCGACCCCGTCGTGAGCAAGGACCTCAAGCAACAGCTGCGCGTGGCCGCGCAGAGCCGCTTGCCGCAGAAGCTCGACCTCCCGCCCGGCGCGCCGACCGCGGTGTTGACCGACGTGCTGCTGCAGATCCTGCAGTTGCCGCAATCGCTCAACGAGTCGATCTTCGCCGAGCACTCGGTCGAGGAACGCGCGAAGAAGGCGCTCGAGGCCCACGCGCGTTTTCCACACTCTCCACCGCCTTCCACATCAGTCTGATCGATTGTGGATCGATCGTCGCTCGCGCAGCGTGATTCGATCCACCAGCGTGCCTAGCATCGCGCCCCCTCCGGGAGCCCCTGCGATGCAAACGAACCGCAAGATCACTCGTCCGATTCCGCCGACGCGCATCTACCTCGTCGGCGCCCACGCGACCGGCAAGACGACGGTCGCACGTTGGGTCCGCGACCGCTACGGCATCCCGATGATCGCCGAGGTCGCGCGCGGCGTGCTCGCGGAGATGGAGGCGCATCTCGACTCGCTGCGCACGGACATCTCGCTCGTGAATCGCTACCAGGCAGAAGTGTTCGCGCGGCAGATCGCAGCGGAACAGAAGGTCGGCGGGCCGTTCGTGAGCGACCGTGCGTTCTGCAACCTCGCCTATGCGGCGCACCACTCGACGATCCTCGGCGAAGTGTTCCGCGACCGCCGCCTCAAGGACTACATGGACTGGGTGCGCGAGGGCATCGTGTTCTTCCTGCGCCCGCACAAGGAACTGGTGCGCGCAGACGGCGTGCGCGCGGGCCTCGAATGGGAAGAGGTCGTGCGCATCGACGGCATGGTCAAGCTCCTGCTCGAGATGTTCGACGTGCCCTACATCCCCGTCGAGTCGCTCTCGATGCAAGAACGCGTGCGACTGGTCGAACGCGTGCTCGACCTCGGCGGCATCCCGAACCCGCAGCCCCGCGCCAACGAAGCGGAGCAAGACGCAGCGCCGCGCGCTGCCGCCACGAACTGACGCAGGCATTGCGCCGCGCGGATTCGTTCGCGGCGCACGCCGCGCCTTCTTGCGCATGCAGAGAAGGCGCAGCGAACGACTTCAGCGCCCCACCGTGTCGGCGGGCGCGTACTTCTTGGAGTCTGCCGCGCGCTGCTGCGGCTTCTGCTTCTCCAGCTCGTCGGCGAGCGAGCCCGCTGCATACACCTTGCGCAGCGCCTCGACGATGATCGCCGGGTGCACCGACACCGAGCGCGCGACCTCGTCGTCGAACACGAAGTTGTTGCCGAGGCTCTCGATGTTGCCGTCGAAGATCAGGCCGACGATGCGCTGGTCCTTGTCGATCATCGGCGAGCCGGAGTTGCCGCCGATGATGTCGCACGTCGACACGAGGTTGAACGGCGTCTTGAGGTCGAACTTCGGCAGCGCGTCGAGCCATGCCTGCGGCAAGTCGAACGGGTGCTGGCCGCCGAACTCCGTGTGGCGCGCGAAGAGGCCGTAGAGGCTCGTGATCGACGGCGCGATCGTGCCGTTCATCGCAAAGCCCTTCACGACACCGTCGCTGATGCGCAGCGACATCGTGGCGTCCGGCGGGATCGACGTGCCGTAGACCGCGAAGCACGCTTCGCCGATGCGCTTCTGCTCTGCGTTCTCGCGCGCGACGATGCCCTCGAGAACCTTCGCGTCGCCCTTGGCCGCGACCTTCTCCTGCTGGATCGCGGCGATCTTGTCCCATGCGTCGCCGTATTTCTGCTGCAGCGCAGCATCCTTCGCGACTGCGGCGCGCAGGTCGGCCTCGGCCTTCTGCTTGATCGCCATGATGCGCGGGTTGAGCAGTCCGTCGAGGTAGCCCTGCACCGCCTTGCGCGTGTTCTCGTTGCGCAGGATCGTCGCGCGCAGCTTGCGCTCTTCCTCAGGGCTCTCCTTGGCCTTCGCGTTCAGCGCCTCGAGCTCCGCGTGCACCATGCGCAGCCGGCCCGGGAACGCGTGGTCGCGCATGTATTCGCACTGCGCAACCGTCTTGAGGCGGCCCGTCGTGCCGGGGTTGCCCGTCACGAACACGAGATCGCCTTCCTTCGCGCCCTCGGTCTTCCACTGGAAGTAGTTCGCCTTGCTGTCGACGGGCTTGCCGCCCTCGTAGGCGCGCACGAAGGTGAAATCGAGGCCCCAGCGCGGGAAGCAGAAGTTGTCGGGATCGCCGCCGAAGTGCGCGACCTGGCCGTGCGGCGCGCACACGAGGCGCAGGTCGTCGTAGATCTTGAAGCTGTAGAGCTGGTACATGCCGCCCTGGTAGAGGGCGATGACCTGGTGCATGTGCTCCTTGTCCTGCTCCTCCGCCTGCTTCAGCACCGCCGCGGAGCCGAGTTCGTTGACCTGCTTGGTCACGTCCTGCTGGCGCACCATCTGCGACATCACGAAGCCGGGCAGCTTGACCTCGGCCTCGTAGGCGCCGGCGTAGAAGCCGTCCTTGAGCCAATCGCCTTGGCCCTGCACCGCGACGATCGCATCGCGCGCGCAGTGGTGGTTCGTCATCACGAGGCCGAACGGGCTCACGAACGACGCGGAGCAGAAGAAGCGCGTGTTGCCCTTGTCGTCCTTGCTGCCGAATCGCAGCGAGGACAGACGAGCGTGGTCGAGCCACTTCTCGTCCGGCTTCCAGTCATAGGCTTGCTGGAACCAACCGACAGGCGCGTTCTCGAAGGTCCACATGCGCCCGAGCTCCTTGTGCTCCTGGGCGGACAGCGTGACCGAGAACAGCGCGGAGAAGAAGAACGCGAGCGGTCGAAGGGTCTTCAGCATGGCTTCGTGGGTCTCCGTCAAAGACGGGCGCGCGAGTCTACGAAGCCCGCGCGCGGCCCGCGAACGGCCGCGCGCGCTTTTCCGCGAGCGACTCAGAGGTCGCGCGAGCGGCGCAGCGGCATGCGGCCGCGGAACTGCGGCGCGGCGCCGTTGTCGAAGCGCGCGCCCATGCGGCCGCCTTGGGCCATCTGCCGCGCCATCGCCATGCGGCGCATCATCACCATGCGGCGATCGAGTCCTTGCTCGTCGCCAAAGCGGCCCATCGCGCGCGGCAATTGCCTGCGGCCCTGCCCGTCCCGCGCGCCGCCGCGCGGCCCTTCACCCTGCCCCTGCGGGCGTTGCCCTCGGCCTTCCCCGCGCGGCGCGCGCGGCGAGTCCCCGCCACGCCCGGCCCCGCGTCCCCTGCCGTTGCCGCGACGGCCCCGTTCGCCCCGGCCTGCGCCATCGCGGCCGCGGCCCTTGCCCGGCTGCTCGCTCTCGCCCGCCTCGCCGCGCGGACGGCGCGGTTCGCGACGTTCGCCGCGTTCCGGCGTGGCTTCCGAACGGGACTCGCCGGCGTCGCCTTGCGGCGCCTCCTGGGCAAACGTCGGGGCGGCAAACGTGAACAGCACCAGCACTGCAGACCAGAATCGCATCGTCATGTCCTCCGAATGGGTTCGGCGCTGCAACGGGGATGCAGCGCGTTCTCCCACCAAGAAAGCCCGGACGGCCGCGCGACCGGCTCCCGCCGCGCCACGAAGAGCCGCTGCAGCGCGTCGGCCGTGTAGACGGGCTTGCAGCGTCGATACA
>CAZEQF010000290.1:3951-5472 GCA_964514315.1 uncultured Singulisphaera sp.
CGGACGGCCGCGCGACTGGCTTGCGCCGCGCCGTGAAGGCGCGGCGCCATCGGCGTCCCGCGAACCTGCGAATCGCGCAGCCTCGAGGGCTGCGCGACTCCGGTCAGGCCCAGATCACGAGCCCGCGCATCGCCACGTCGAGCCCTGGCGCGCGCGCCCGCACTCGCATGCCGTGCGCGTAGCGGCCCGTCTTCTCGACGCTGTGCGTCCCGGCATATGCGTGGATCGCGCCGCGCACTTCGCCACTCGGCTTCATCGGCACCACCAGCGGCGCGGTCGTCGGCGAATCGAGTTGCTGCAGCACCAGTTCGACCACGATGTCGTTGGTCGACAACGAGCCGACATCGACGTCGAGCGTCACGTCCAGGTGCTGGCCGACCTTGAAGTCCTGCAGCTCCACCGTGTTCGCCGCGACGATCTTCACCTGCGGGAACGCGTTGCGGATGCGAACGACTTCCTTGCCGACGTCGCGAGCCGGCGCCTTCTTCGCGTTCTGCTGCGCGAAGTAGTTGCCCGCGAGGTGCTTGTAGGCCCGGTCGGCGTATTCCTGCACCATGCGGTCGGTGTTGAACTGCGGCGGCACCGTCGCGAGACAGTGCACCATGCTCTCGACCCACGCCTCAGGCGTGCCGCGGCTGTCGCGCGTGAAGTACATCGGCACCAGTTCGTCCTCGATGAGGCCGTAGAGGGCCGTCGTGTCCGCCTGGTTCTGCAGCTCGGTCTCTTCGTAGACCTGGCCAGCGCCGATCGTCCAACCGTTCTGGCCGTCCGCAGCCTCGGGCCACCAGCCGTCGCCGATCGACAGGTTGAGGACGCCGTTCGCCGCGGCCTTCATGCCGGACGTGCCGCTCGCCTCTTCCATGCGCGTGGGCGTGTTGACCCAGACGTCGACGCCCTGCACGAGAGCCCGCGCGAGAACGATGTCGTAGTCCTCGACGAACAGGATCTTGCCCGCGAACTCCGGCGTGCGGCTGAGCTGCACGATCTTCTTCATCACGTCCTGTCCCAAGCGGTCGCGCGGGTGCGCCTTGCCCGAGATGACGATGCGCACCGGACGGTGCGGGTTGTCGAGGATGTGGCGCAAGCGCACCGGATCCGCGAACAGCAGGTGCGCGCGCTTGTAGGGCGCGAACCGGCGGGCGAAGCCGAGGTAGAGCGCGTTCGGATCGAGGCCCTCCAGCATCTGCTGCAGCAGCGCAGGGCTGTCGCCACGCGCGTGGAACGAACGCTCCAGCGCCGTGCGAACGTGCTCGATCATGCGAACCTTGCACGCGGAGTGCGCGCGCCAGAGCTCTGCGCGGTCCATGCCTGCGGCGCCGGCGAAGTCGATCGGCCGCACCGCCTGCTTGCCGCGTCGCAGCAAGTTGGCGACGCCTTCGTCCGTCCAGCTCGCGAGGTGGATGCCGTTCGTGATCGTCGCGATCGGCACTTCGTCGAGCAGCAGGCCCGGCCAGAACGCGTGCAGAAGCTTCTGCGACGCGACGCCGTGCAGCTTGCTGACGCCGTTGACGAAGCCCGCGA
>CAZEQF010000291.1:0-4838 GCA_964514315.1 uncultured Singulisphaera sp.
GGCCAAGGTCCCGTACTGCCTCGCGGGTTCGATCCGCGACGACGGCCCGCTGCCCGACACGGTGATGGACCTCATCGCCGCGCAGGCTCGCTATGCGGAGATCCTCGAAGGCGCGGGCCTCGTCGTGATCCTCGGCTCGATGCTGCACGGCATCGGCACCGGCAACATGATCGCGGCGGACGTGCAGACGGTGTGCGTCGACATCCATCCGGCAGTCGTCGCCAAGCTCAGCGACCGCGGCTCGGCGCAGAGCCAGGGCATCGTCACGGACGTCGGCGGGTTCTTGACCGCGTTGCAGCAGGCGCTGTCGGAGCCGCCGCCGGCTTGATGCGTCCGCGCCACGTTCTGCCCGAACGGGTGGCACACACCGGATGCCAGGGCGCGGCGCGCGCCTGACTTCCGCGCGATTCCCCCGCAAGCCGGAGTCCGCCGCTGCCGATATCCCCATCCCATGGGCGTCTCCAGCGCGTTCGCGACCCTGCTCTTCCTGCTCCCGCAACAGCCCGCAACTCCGGCTCCATCCGGCGCGGAGAGAGCCGGCAAGCAGCCTGCGCGCACGGCGTCCGTGGACACAGGCCTCGTCGTCGTGCCGCGTGGCGTCGCGTTGGCGCAGGGCTGCTTGCTCGGTGACGGCGGCGTGCGCGCGGCGGGCAAGGCCGTCGTCGAAGCGGATGCTCGCCGCGGCGCTCGCGCCGTGGACGCGTCGTTGCGCAGCGACGTCGGCACGTGCACGACGCCAGGTGGCGTCGTGGTGCAGTGTCGACGCGAAGGCGTCAAGCTGACGTTCCCGAACGGCCGCGAACTGCTCTACGCGCCGGACGGGCACATGCACCTGCGCGACGGCAGCGAAGCGGGGCCGTTCCACCAAGGCGTCGAGTTGCGCCTGTCGGACGGCGCCACGGTCGCGATCGACCGCAGCGGTTCGCGTCGTTCGCCGATCGAGTGCGTCGAAGTGACGGCCGCGGACGAGTCCGTGTGCCTCTACCGACGCGGCAATCCGACGATGGAGAAGGCGCGCGGCGCGTTCCGTGTGCCGCCGGTCTTCTGCCTCGGCGACGGTGGTGCGCTCTATCGCGTCATCGCACTCGGGCCGCTCGTCACGTTCGCGCGCGTGCTCGCGCCGGCCGACCAGCGGCAGTCGATGCCGGAGCACCGGCTGTGCGTGCTCGAAGGCGCGCTCGTCGATTCGATGTCGATGCTCGCGGCGTCGCGCGCACGGCAGCGGCATCCCGAGTCGGTCGCGGAGATCGAGCTGATCCTCGCCGAAGAGGGTCGCGTGTTCCGTTCGGACATGCCGATGCCGCCGCGCACGGGTTCGAGCCCGCTGCAGTACCTGCTGCACGCTGGCTACGACCTGACGATGGTCGAGGAACTCGGCATGGTGCGCATGCAGCTCGCGCGCCACGAGAGCCGGCCGTTCCTCGAATGGCGGCTCGGCTACATGACCCACATCTGTGGCATGTCGGCCACGACCGAAGACGGCTCGGGCCAAGAGCGCGTCGATGCGCCGTTGCCCGACCTGCAGGCCAACCTGCTCTACCACGAGATCGACGCCGCGATGGCCGTCGTCGCGGCGGTGCAGAAGAACGGCGAGCAGCGGCCTTCGCGCCGCTGAGCCTCGTCGTCGTCACTTGCCGCCGGACTCGCCCTTTCCCTTGGCTTCCGGCTTCGCGTCCTCGCGGCTCTCGACTGCGTCTTGCGCAGCCTTGCCCGAGTGCTCGCGCAACGCGGCCTCGATCGCAGGATCGTTGCCGTTCGTCTGCTTCATGCGCGTGAGCGCGTCGAGCGCTTGCGGGGTGCGGGTCGCGCCGAGCGCGAGCAACAGCGCCTTGCGCACGCCGGGTTCGGCGTTGATCGACAACCGCTCGACGATCGGCGTCGCCGCGCCTTCGCCGAGCATCGAGAAGCAGAGCCTGCCGACGGCGCGCGCGAACTGCGGCGTCTGCGTCTTGTCGAGCGAGACGAGCATCGCTTCGACGAGGCCCGGAAGGCGTCGCGTCGCGCACAGTTCGAACAAGGCGAGCTTGTAGTCGACGTCCTCGGTCTCGGCCGACGTGCGCGCGAGCAATTCGCCCCATTGCAGGTCGGCGACGCGCGCTGCGGTCAGCGGACGTTCCGCCAACAGGCGCGTTGCTTCGAGGCGCGTCGGCGCGTGGTTCGAGAGCGCGGTCGTGACGAGGTCTTGTGCGACCTGCGCAGGTTGCTCGCCACTTTCCGCCTGCAGCATCAGCTTGCAGAAACGCAGCGTCGGGTCGGCATCGAGGTCGGCGCCGACGAGCGCGTTGCTGCCGGCGCGCTGGCTCATCGTGAAGTAGGGGCCCTTGGCTGCGTCCAGCCCATACGTGCTCGCGGCCTTCGTCGCGTCGTGCAGGCAGTAGAGGCGCGACTGGCGCGGCGTCGGACGGAAGTGCAGGCGCACGTCGGTGTAGTCGATGACGACGACGGTCTGCGGCGCGGTCGCGGGGCCGCCGCGGACGGCGCGCACGATCTGCAGCGTGTGCAGTTCGAGATGCTCGCCTTCTTCGCGCACGCCGATCTGCCGCGCGACCGCGACGAAGTCCGCGTCGAGCGCGGCGTAGCGCAGTTCTTGCGCACTGGCCGAAGTCGCGGCGACGAACAGGAGCGCGGGCAGGATGCGGAGCGAGGTCGTTGCCATGATCAGTTTCCGTAGAGGACCTGCTCGCGCAGGTAGGCGAGGTTGAGGCTGTTGAACCTCGTCGCCGGGTCGGTCGCAAGCGCGTAGCTGAGCGTCGGCGCCATGATGTTGATCCCGCCGCCCGAGAACAGCGCTTCGTTGCGGATGTGGCTGTCGGTGGATCCAGGGAAGTTGACGGGGTCGTTGCCGTAGAGGCCTGTGGGCATCGCGCCGTTCTGCACGAGGCCCATCGAGTGGCCGCACTCGTGCGCAGTGACGACCGCGACGTAGCGCGCGATGCCGGCGATCGCAGCGCGCAGCAGGGTGGATCGGACGTCGTTCACCGTCCCTTGCAGGCGCTGCAGGTCGTTCGCGATCGTCCCGACCGCGTTGCCGCCGAGCGCGGGCGCGAACTGGTTGAACAGCACGCGGAACGTCGTCGTCGGGCCGGACCGGAATCCGTCGTCCGCGATCGTGTGCAAGAACACTCCGAGACGCGGCGAGATCCCGCTCTCCAGCAGGCAGTCGTTGTTCTGTCGCGCGTTGTTGGGGTCGAACTGCGCCACGCCGAGCACTCCGGTCGCGCCGCCAGCGGAGCCGCCGAGGCAGATCTGCGAGTAGCCGAAGCTCGCGTAGGCGAAGCTCGTCGTCGCGCCGAAGACGCCGCTCGGCCGCGTGTAGCGGAACTCGATGTTGCAGCCGGAGCAGAACGTCGCGAGCTCGGCGAGGATCGCGTCCTGCAGTTCCGACAACGCGAGCGCGTTGGAGTCCGTCGTGCCGTTCGTCTGCGGCGTCGTCGTCTGCAGGCCCATCACATGCAGCACGTCGAGCCAGTCGAAGCGTCCGTTCGCGCCGGCGACGATGTTGATGCGCGCGCCGCCGGCGATCGTCGTCGTCGTGAACGACTCCACGTCGCGGCTGGTGTCGAGGAACCAGACCTGTTGCGCGTTCGCGGTCGTCTCGAACGGCCGCAGCGCGTCGGTCGCGATGCGCGCGGTGCACGAGAACGTGCGCGGCGCCGATGCGAGCCCGCCTTGGTCGACGGCGACGATGCTCCACGTCACGGCGCCTTGCGGCAGCACGACGGTCGAGGGCACGAGGAAGCGCGCGCCGGAACTCGTCGACGACGCGAGCGTGAAGAAGGGCGCGAGGTCCGTTCCTGCTGCGCGCGTCGAGCCTGCTGCCGTCACCGCGACGCTGGCCGTGATGCGCGTTCTTGCCGCATCGACGCCGAGCGCCGGCCCCGAGCTCGCTGCATCGGTGAACGCGACGTCGATCGGGAATCCGGTCTGCGGGACCTGCAGCCTGCCGCCTGCGGGACCTTCGCCGTTCATGGCGGCGTCGATCGACGCGACGGTCACGGACGTGACCGTCGGCGCAGCGCCATCGGAGTCGCCGATGACGACGGGCGCACCCGCGATGCCGAGATTGCCCGCGAGGTCGCGCACGACTGCGTTGCTCGCGGCGAACGCAACCGTGGTCGCGCCCGGCGAGAACGTCACGCCGCTGCCGAGCGAAAGGCGCACGGACCGCGTCGTCGGCTGCGAGTCGACGGTGGTGGAGGTTCCGAACGTCGCGCCCGCGCTGAGCGCGAACGTGTCGTCGGTCACCGCGGCGCCGGCCGTCGCCTGCACGTCTTCGTCGAACGCGAGCACGAGCGAGTCGCCGGCTGTCGGGGTCGGGCCTGTGCCCACAAATGCCGCGGCGATCACTTCGGGCGGCGTCGAATCGCCGTTGCCGCCGCCGCCTCCGCCACCGCACGCAGCGAGCGCGGACAGCAGCAGCGAGCAGGACACCCCGACGAGCCGCTCATGCGAACGGTGGTTCCTCCGAGAATGAGGCGTGGCCAAGGATCTGCAATCGACTGCGTGGCGTCGACCGACGAGCGAGTCGACGCTGGAGACGGTGCGCGAGCTGCGCTCCGCGCGTTCGTCCCCGCGTTGGGCGCGGCCGTTGGGTGTCGTGCTCATGCTGGTTGCGGGCCTTGCGGCGCTGGATCCGGACTATCCGATGCCGCGGGAGGTTCTCCAGACGATCCTCCGTTCGCGCGTCACGTCCGAGGGCGTCGTCGCCGCGGAGCCGCGCGGCAGCGTCGCGTCCGTGCCCGAGGTGTTTCGTTGGACCTGGGCCGGCGACACCGAGGGACAGGTTCGCAACTGGACGCCCGTGCTGCTCGACGCGCAGCATTCGGAACTCGCGCGCG
>CAZEQF010000291.1:4848-5467 GCA_964514315.1 uncultured Singulisphaera sp.
CACAACGGCGCAGCGTGTGGCGTCCGCGGCCGCTGGTTCTGATGTTGGTGTGCGCCCCAGAGATGAAGCAAGTGCATGCATTGCTGTCCGAGCCAGACCCCTGTGTCATCAGCGGGGGCAGGCGACACACCGTGACGAGACGCAACTTCCAATCACGACGGTCTTCTGAGGGGACTTCTGCGTGCCCGCGTGCCTGCCCGACGCGTGCCTGGCGCGCGCGCGTGCCCGTCGCGGGCACGGAAACACGCCTCGCTGGCGGTGTTCGCGATGCCATCGCCACTGCGGCAGAGTTCCATTGGTTCGTCGAATCGGCTGCGCAAAAGGGCGTAGTCCGCAGCGCTCCGGTTGCCGTCGCGATTTCTCGCTGAAGAATCGCCGGTGGCACCGTTCGGACGGCGCACCGCACCGCCGTAACTCAACAATGCGCAGGGGGATACCGAAATACCCCGCGGGCAGGCGCAAGTCGCCCACAGCACCAGAGACGGACACCAACTGATGATGAAGCTCGCGATCGGGGAGATCGTGCAGGGCTACCGGATCGACCGGTTCTTGGGACGCGGAGGTTTTGCCTCCGTCTACCTGGCTCAGCACGAGGAAACGGGGGAGAAGGTCGCCATCA
>CAZEQF010000292.1:0-629 GCA_964514315.1 uncultured Singulisphaera sp.
GCTCGAATGGCAAGGCGCGCTCGATGGGCATCTCCAGGCGCTCGACCAGTCATGCCTCCCCCACGAACGCCGGCTGCTCGAGCTGCGAACCGCCGAAGCGGTTGCCGACGCAATCCGCAGGCTCGCGATCCGCGGCGCGCCGATGATCGGCGTCGCGGCTGCCTACGGCCTCTACCTCGGCGTTCGCGAGATCGCGCCGATGTCGATCGCCCTGCTCGACACCGCTCGCCACGTGGCTGCGCAGTTGCTGGCGACGCGCCCCACGGCCGTGAACCTGCGCTGGGCGCTGGACCGCTGCCGGGATCGACTGCGCCAGGACCATGAAGTGCCTGCGCTGCTCGCGGAAGCCGCTCGCATCGAGCGCGAGAACACGGAGTCGAGCCTCGCGATCGCGAAGTTCGGCATGGACCTCGTGCCCACAGGCGGCACGGCGCTCACGCACTGCAACGCTGGCCCGCTCGCCTGCGGCGGGCTCGGCACCGCGCTCGGCTGCCTCATCGCCGCGCATCGCTCAGGCCGGTCGTTCCGCGTGCTCGCCGACGAGACGCGTCCGTTGCTGCAAGGCGCGCGACTGACCGCGCTCGAACTCGCTGCCGAAGGCATCGACGTGGCAGTGGTGCCCGACGGCG
>CAZEQF010000292.1:639-5463 GCA_964514315.1 uncultured Singulisphaera sp.
CCCTCATCGCACGCGGCGAAGTGCAGGCCGTGTTCGTCGGCGCAGACCGCATCGCGAGGAACGGCGACTTCGCGAACAAGATCGGCACGTATCCGCTGGCGCTCGCGGCCCACGCGCACGGCGTCCCGTTCTACGTCGCCGCGCCGATGTCGACGTTCGACCCCGCGATCGCGGACGGCCGCCACATCCCGATCGAGGAGCGGGCCGCTGCGGAGGTCCTGACGCTGAACGGAACCGCCCTCACCGCCGAGGGAATCGGAGCGCGCAACCCCGCGTTCGACGTGTCGCCAGCCGGTCTCGGGACCGCATTCGTGACGGAGCGCGGCGTGCTGCGCCCCCCGTTCGCATCGGCGATCAAGGCAGCATTTGCGGTCTGCCGATGACGGGGCATGGCCACGCCGAAGAAGACCCGCACCAAGACCCCCGGAACCAGGACGACGGGCAGCAAGAAGAGCAAGCCCGCCTCGGACGGCGCGACGGCCACGCTCGACGCAGACGACCAGGATGAGCCGAGCCGCAGCTCGTCACCCGGCCACGCAATCGACGCAGAGGTGCTCGAGTTCATCGCCGCGCTCGACCGCTTCAAGAAGGAGCACAACCGCAACTTCCCGAGCTGGAGCGAAGTCCTCCACGTGCTGAAGGGACTCGGCTACCGCCGCAGCTGACGCGCGCCGAGGACGCGGCGCGATCGCGTCAGAGCACGCCGCTGGCGCAAAGCGCCGCGAGCGCCGCGCCCGCAGCGATTCGATACCACGCGAACGGCGCGAACGTGTGCGCGCGCAGGAACGCGACGAATGGTCGCACGACGACCAGCGCGGCCAAGAAGCTGACCACCGTGCCGGTGACCATCGGCCACAACAGCGGCCCGAAGACCGCCTCCCGCTCGGACACGAGCTTCACGGCGCCGGCTCCGTAGAGGATCGGCAGCCCGACCAAGAACGAGAACTCCGCTGCGGCCGTTCGCGACAGGCCGAGCAACAACGCGCCGGCGATCGTCGCGCCGGAGCGGCTCGTGCCCGGCAACAGCGCGAGGCACTGGAAGCAGCCGATCGCGAACGCGGTGCCGTAGCCCATCGCCTCCAAGGATGCGGCGCGCACGCTCTTGCCGCGCACCACGCGCTCGACGAGCAGCAGCAGGAACCCGCCGACGAACGTCGTCGCCGCGACGAACTCAGCGGAGAACAACCGCGCCTCGATCCAGTCGTCGCACAGAAGGCCGAGCACAGCGGCCGGCATGGCCGCGACGAGAATCTGCAACAGCAGGTTGGGCCTGCTCCCGAGATCGCGCCGCAACGCGCTGCGCAGCGCATCGAGCAGCGGCCGCCAATAGAGGACAAGGATCGCAGAGATCGCGCCGAGCTGGATGCCGATCGTCAGCGGGGAGTCGGCGATGCCGAGCACGCGATTCGCCACGATCAGGTGGCCCGTGCTCGACACCGGCAGGAACTCGGTCAGGCCTTCGACGAGGCCCAGCCAAACGGCGTCGAGGATCGACACCGGTTGCAGCGGTTCCTGCGGGCCCATGGCGAATGCCAAGGGGCCTGGCTCAGAACACCTTGTCCGGCGACGTGTAGCCGATGCCAAAGGCCTCGGCGACGCCCTGGTGCGTGCAGACTCCGTTGAGCACGTTGGCTGCAGTGCCGAGGCCTGCATCCTTCGCGGCCTTGGCCGCGCCCATCGCCGCGAGCTTCTTGGCCCAAGGCAACGTCGCGTTGGCGAGCCCGAACGTCGAAGTGCGCGGCACTGCGCCGGGCATGTTCGCGACGCAGTAGTGAAGCACGCCGTCGACCACGAACGTCGGGTCGGCGTGCGTCGTCGGCTTGCACGTCTCGATGCAGCCACCTTGGTCGACCGCGACATCGACGATGACCGCGCCTTCCTTCATCGACTTGAGGTCTTCGCGGCGCACGAGCCGCGGCGCGCGAGCGCCCTGGACGAGCACGGCGCCGACGATGAGGTCCGCATGCGGCAGCTGTTCGCGGATCGCGATCGGCGAGCTGTGCAGCAACGCGACGTTTGCGGGCATGACGTCCGAGAGGTAGCGCAGACGGTCGAGATCGAGGTCCATGATCACGACGCGAGCGCCGAGGCCGGCGGCCATCTTCGCAGCGTTCGTGCCGACGACGCCGCCGCCGAGGATCAGCACCGTCGCGGGCTCGGTGCCCGGGATGCCGCCGAGCAGGATGCCGCGGCCGCCCATGTGCTTCTCCAGGCACACCGCGCCGACCTGCACGGCCATGCGGCCGGCGACTTCGCTCATCGGCGTCAGCAGCGGCAGCGTGCGGCCGACTTGCAGCGTCTCGTAGGCGAAGCAGTTCGCGCCCGACTTCAGCATCGCGTCCGTCAGTTCACGGTTCGCGGCGAAGTGGAAGTAGGTGAACAGCAAGTGGCCCTTCTTGATCAGCGGATACTCCGCGGGCAAGGGCTCCTTCACCTTCACGACCATCTCGGCGCCGCCGTAGACCTCGCTGGCCGTGGCCAGCATCCGCGCGCCGACCTTCTCGTACTGCGCGTCGGTGATGCCGGCGCCGAGGCCGGCGCCGCGCTCGACGAGCACCGTGTGGCCTGCGGCGACGAGTTCCATCACCATGGCCGGGACTGCGCCGACTCGGTTCTCCTGCGCTTTGATCTCCTTGGGGACGCCGATGATCATGAATGCCTCTCTGGGGTCGCGGTCTCGGGAAACGGGGCGAGGACTATAGCGACGCCGCCCCGGCGGTCTCGATCTTTCTCGCCTGGCCCTCAGCGCGTCGCCGACAGGCGAACGAGCACGGCGCGCAGGTGCTCGCGTTCGCCGGCCGCGAGCCCGGGCAACAAGGCGCACTCGACCGACAGTCCACCCTCGCTGAGCCGCACCGCGGGAGCAGGCTTCTGGAGCACACGCGGGTCGTGCCGCAGGTAGGCCTCGATCGCAGCCCGCGCGACCGCCGGGTCGGCAGCCTCGACATGGAAAGCCGTCCGCGACGGCCCCGCTGGCGACGAAGGTCCGGCGACGGGAGCGACGACCGGGGCGGCAGCAGGCTCGCAATCCGCAGGATCGAGGATGAGGACTTCGTCGCCGATCCCGACTTCCTCGACACGCAATGGAGTCGAGGAACTCGCGGGCTCGAGGCTCTCGCGGCCATCCGCCACAGGCGAACGCTCCGCAACCGCATCCGTGAGAACCTTCGCCTCGTCCCAGGAGCCGAAGTCCGGAGCTTCGTCGCCGCGAACCGCGGACTCTGCGTGGAACCGCGAACGCGAACGCAGACGCATCGCCAGCACTGCGACCAGCACGACGGCCACGCAACCAGCGACCCACGCAGCGGTGCGCTGCTGCATCGCCAACTCGAGCGCTGGATTCGGTGGCGCGCCAACCGCGCGGCCATCGTCCACCGTGTCCGCAGGAGTCGCCGGGCCGCGCGCGAGCGGCGGCACTTCCCCGGCGGCAGCCGCGCGCACGGGAACTGGCGGCGAGGCCGGCGGCTCTCCGGCCGCGACAGCCAGCGCATCGACGATGCGGTCCATTCGCAGCGACATCGCGTCTAGCGTCGAGCACAGCCGCTGCTCCAGTTGACGCTGACGCGCGTCCTGCCTCGCGACCTTGCGCTCCAACTCGACGATGCGCGAATCCGCAGCATCGTGGGCGCATGCACCCAACGCGACGCACGCGACGAGCCACAGGAGAGCATTCCCTGGCAACTTCATGGCAAGCGCTCCTCTGCACGCGCGCGCGCGACCTGGCGAATGCGACCGTCGCCTTCCACGAACAACCGCTGCGGCCGCGCCACGAGATGCTGCCGGCAGGAACCGAGATCCTCGTCGGCGAGCAGCAGCGGCAGCGCCTCCGGACACTGCACACTCTCGCCGTCGTTGCGGATCGTCACGGGAACGACGGCGCGCAGCTGGTCATCGGGCAACGGCATGCGTTGGAGGAACGGCGACACGACTCGCTGCACGACGAGCGAACTCGACTCCTCCCATTCCGCGGTGAGGGAGTTCGGCAGCAGTTCACAGACTTGCGCATCCACATGGCCCGCCCTGCGCCAGTGCAAGGTCGGCACCAACGGCACGTTGAGGTAGCCGCGCACGCGGCTCTTCGGCACCAGAGCCAAGGTCTCGCGCAACCCAATGCGCAACGGCCACCGCGGCAGTCGGCACGCGATCCAGAGCGAACCTTCCGGCGACAGGCCCAACGACCACGAGCGCGCCGAGTTGCCGTCAGAGCACAGCAACGTGTAGCCGCCGCGAACCGGCTCCAAGATCAGCTCGAGCCGCCCCAGACGAAACCGGGAACTTCCGCCGCGTTCCGGACGCGGCAGATGCGCAGGTTCGAGGTGCGTGAGCAGTTGGTCCATCGCAGGCGGTGAGGTCGCCTCTCGGCGTGTGCGACACCGCCGAAGCGGCGCGGATCCTAGAAGTCCTTTGGGTTTGTTCCACCGCCTGCGCGACCCAGCCCACGGTCTTTTGCAAATCCACCAGATCCCTTTCCGTGGACCGTGCGGACACCGCGCCAGCCACTTCGACCGGGCCCACGCGAGCCCGCATCCGCGCGCCGAGTTTCCGCTTGCTTCTGCGAGGTCCCTCGGCATGATCCTCCGCCCTGGCTGGGCGTTTAGCTCAGTTGGTAGAGCATCAGCTCGACAAGCTGAGGGTCGCAGGTTCGAGTCCTGCAACGCCCACCACTCGATCCAGCCGGCTCCTAAGGACTTAGGCACTTCGCCTTCGCGGGCGAACGCGGCGCTTCTCCAAAATCTGCTGTGTTCAACACAGCAGGGAGGCAGCCGTGAAGTCCGCAACGCCCCGCTTTCCCGCTCCGGTCCACCACAAGCCGCGCGATCAGGA
>CAZEQF010000293.1:0-5453 GCA_964514315.1 uncultured Singulisphaera sp.
GCCGCGGAGCGCGGCATTCCGTGCCTTGGGCGCGGTTCGGCGGCGGACAGCCTCGTCGCGTATGCGCTCGGGCTCACCGAGGCAGATCCGATTCGCTACGGGCTCCTGTTCGAGCGCTTCTTGAACCCAGCGCGCAAGGACTTGCCCGACATCGATCTCGACTTCTGTTGGCGACGACGCGACGAGTTGTTGGCTGCGGTCTACGCGCACTTTGGGCACGACCGCGTCGCGATGATCGCGACCTACAACACGTGCGGGCCGCGCGCGGCCTACCTCAAGGCGGCCAAGGCGGGCGGCGTGCCGCCGGCGGAGGCGGCGCGGCGCAGCAAGTTGTTGCCGTGGCACGCGCGCGCGGGCGAGTCGTTGGCGCGCGCGATCGCTGCGACGAAGGGCTTCTACCGCGAACGCGCGCTGCCCGAAGAACGCGAGCGCGCGATCGTCGCGGCGGCCGACGCGCTGCTCGACGCGCCGCGCCATCTCGGACTGCATCCGGGCGGCATCGTCGTGACGCCTGGCCCCGTCGCGCGCCACGCGCCGCTCGAGCGTTCGCAGAAGGGCGTCGTCGTCACGCAGTACGACAAGCGCTTCGTCGAGGCGCTCGGCCTCGTCAAGATCGACCTGCTCGGCAACCGCGCGCTCACGATCGTCGACGACTGCGAACGGTCGCTGCGCGCGCACGGCACAGAGGTCCGCGACGCGGCGCTGGTCGCGGAGGACGACGAGAAGACCGTCGCGCTGCTGCAGACGGGCCGCACGCTCGGGTGCTTCCAGGTCGAGTCGCCGGCGATGCGCACGCTGCTGCGGCAGATGCAGGCGCCGCACATGGACCGCGTGATCCAGGCCGTGGCGCTCGTGCGGCCGGGGCCCGCGGCGTCGGGCATGAAGGACGCGTTCTTGCGCCGCGCGCGCGGGCTCGAGGACGCGTCCGCCGCGCATCCCGTGCTCGCCGAGGCGTTCGCGGACACGTTCGGGATCATGCTCTACCAGGAGGACGTGATCCGCGCGGCGATGGCGGTCGCGGGCATCGACGCCGAGGCGGGCGACACGCTGCGGCGGCGGTTGTGCGGCAAAGACGGGCCATCGCGGAACGAGCTCGAAGGCTTCGTCGTCGCGGGATTGCGGCGCGGGTTGCCGCGCGCGGAGATCGAGGCGATCTGGACCGAGATGGCGCGCTTCTCGTCGTATTCGTTCTGCAAGGCGCACGCGGTGACCTACGGACGGCTCGCGTTCCGCTGCGTCTACCTGAAGGCGCATTGGCCCGCGGCGTTCCTGTGCGCGGTGCTCGACAACGAGGCGGGCTACTTCGACACCGGCGTCTACGTCGAAGAAGCCAAGCGCCTCGGCGCGGTGTTGCTGCAACCGTGCGTGCAACGCGGCGAGGATCGCTTCGTGCTCGAAGGGCTGACGACGATCCGCGTCGGCTGGTCGCGCGTGCGCGGGCTCACGCAGCGGACGCGCGCGCAGATCGCGGCGGCGCGGCGCAGCGGCGGGCCGTTCCGTTCGTTCGACGACTTCCTGCGCCGCGTCGGCCCGCAGCGCGACGAGGCGGAGAGCCTCGTGCGCATCGGCGCGTGCGACGCGTTCGGCATCGCGCGCCGCGAGTTGCTGTGGCGGCTGCAAGTCGCAACCAATCCGAGGCTGCAGGCGCAGCGCGCGCGCGCCGAGGCGCCGGGTGCGTTGTTCGACGACGCGCTGCTGCCGCGCGACGTTGCGTATCCGCAGCTGCCCGACTACGGGCAAGAGGAGCGCACGCGCATCGAGCTCGAACTGCTCGGCTTCGCGCTCGGCGCGCATCCGGTCGACGTGCTGTGGCGCGACGACCGTCCTGCTGTGCGCGACTGTGTGCCGTGTGGCCGCGTCGACGAACGCACAGGCGAGACGATCGCGATCCGCGGCTGGCTCGTCGCGTGGCGGCAGCACCGCACCGAGAACGGCGACGCGATGGCGTTCGCGACGATCGAGGACGGCACGGGCCTCGTCGAGGCGACGCTGTTCCCGAAGGCCTACGAGCAGTGGGGCGCGGTGTTCTGCGGGCGCGGGCCCTACATCGTGCGCGGCATCGTCGAGGAGCGCCTCGGCGGCGTCGGCTTGCGCGCGATCGCCGTGCGTGGGCCCGAGTCCGCAGGCCGTGGGCCAGGTGCGGCATTGCGCGAAGGCGGGTCGTCTCCATGATGTCCCGGCGCGCGGGGCCTCCGCGCGCGCATCCAGCCCATGTCCACGATCATCGTCCTCGTTCTCCTCGTCGCGGCCTTGTTCGTCCTGAACGGCTGCGGCGCCGCTCCTGACCGTTCGCACGAACTGCGCACCGAGCTCGTCGCCTACAAGGCCGCGGGCGGAACGTGCAAGGGCTACCTCGCGTGGGACGGCAAGCGGGAGGGCAAGCGCCCCGGCGTGCTCGTCGTGCACGAGTGGTGGGGCATGAACGAATACGTGCAGAAGCGCGCGCGCATGCTCGCCGAGCTCGGTTACGTCGCGCTCGCGATCGACCTCTACGGCGACGGCAAGACGGCGAACAACCCGCAGGACGCCGGCGCGTTGATGAACGATGCGCTCGCGAACATGGACCGCACGGTCGCGCGCTTCGTCGCGGCGAAGGAGCTGCTGCAGGACCATCCGTCCGTCGACCGCGAGTCGATCGGCGCGATCGGCTACTGCCTCGGCGGCGCGATCGTGCTCGGCATGGCGCGTTCCGGCATGGACCTCGACGCGGTCGTGAGCTTCCACGGCAGCCTCGCGACGGACTCGCCCGCCAAGAAGGGCGCGGTCAAGGCGCGCGTGCTCGCGTGCCACGGCGCGGAAGACCCGTTCGTGCCGAAGAAGGACGTCGACGCGTTCGTGGCCGAGATGAAGGCCGCCGGCGCGGACTACCGCTTCGAGGCGTATCCGGGCGCGGTGCACGCGTTCACGAGCGAAGAGGCGACGGCAAACGGCGTGAAGTACGGCCTGCCGCTGCGCTACGACGCCGACGCGGACCGCAAGTCGTGGCAGTCGATGCAGGACCTGTTCGCGTCTGCTTGGGGCAAGAAGTAGTCGCCCTGCGCCCGCGCGCTCACGGCTTCTTGGCGTCGCGCGGCGGATACGCGCGGTGCAGCGCGAGGTAGCCCACTGCGGCAACCAGCGCGAGCGAGCAGCACGTCCACCACAAGGAGTCGGGCCCCGCGCGGTCGTAGATCGCGCCACCGAGCGATGGCGCGATCATGAAGGCGAACGAGAACGCCGCCCCGTGCATGCCGAGGTACTGGCCGCGGCGACCAGGCGCGGCACGATCGCCGACGAAGCCGCCGAGCGGCGAGAACGAGAACATCTCGCCGATCGTGAGCAGCAGCATCTGCAGCACGACGCCGTTCATGCCGAGCGACGAGATCGTCAAGATCGGGAACGCGATGCCGATCAGCAGCGTGCCGAACGCGACGATCGGCAGGCGCGGCCTGCCTGCGAGCGCGCGCACGAGCGGCATCTCGAAGAGCACGATCAGCACCGGGTTGATCGCGAGCACGTAGCCGATCACGTCCTCGGTCGCGCCGAACTCGTCCCTCAGCCAGCGCGTCTCCGTGCTGAAGTACTGCATGAACGACAGCAGCGTCACGATGTTGGCGAGCAGCAAGAGCAAGAACTTGCCGTCGCTCCACGCCGAAGTGGTGGAACGCGCGGCATCGGCCGGGGCTTCGACCGACGCTGCGTGCGCCGCTGCCGAGCGGCTTCCGAGCGCCGTGGGCACGAAGGCCATGAGCACGAGCGCTGCGAGCGCGCAGGTCGAGCCGTCGACGACGAACAGCCACTGGTAGTCGATGCGCGCGAGCAGGCCGCCGATCGTCGGACCGATCGCCCAGCCGGCGTTGACCATCACGCGGTTCAGCGTCAGCGCGGTGGGGCCGAGGTGCGGCGGCACGCTCGCGAGCACTGCGGCCATGTTGCCGGGGCGGAACGCGTCGTTGAGCAATCCCAGCACGAAGGTGCCGGCTGCGATCGTGGGCACCGACGCGAACTGCGTCATGGCGCCCATCCACGCTGCCGCCATCGTCAGCGTCAGCAGTTGCACGCGGATGGGGCCGAGCACGTCGGCGAGCTTGCCGCCGACCAGGTTGCCGATCGTCGAGCCGATGCCGTAGAGCGACAGGATGTAGCCGCTCTCTTCGACCGTGAGGCCGAAGCGCCGGCCGAGGTAGATGCCGAGGAACGGCAGCACCATCGAGCCCGCGCGGTTCACGAAGGCCGCGAGGCAGATGAGCCACGTCACCGCCGGCAGGCCGCCGTAGGTGCTGCTCACGAACCGCCTCGCCGCTCCGATCATGGGGCGAGCAGGATGCCGATCTGCGGCGCGAGTTGGAAACGGATCTTCGCCCGCGTCGCGGCGGATTCTGTGTCCGCGAACCGCCACGCAGGGACGTCGGCCTCGGTCGGCTCGCGTTGCAGCAACGCGGCGCGCACGAGCGCGATCGGGATCGCGTTCTGCTGCAGCACCGCGTCGTGGAACGCGCGTTCCTGCATCGCGCCGCTGGCGACGAGCTCCTGGGGCAGGGCGCGCAGCTGGAGCCCGCCGAGCATGTATGCGGCCTGGTAGAGCGGCGGGTAGCCGCCGTTCACCGAGCGGCGCACCTCGGCCTCGGCGGCGTTCGGTTCGTGGCCGACCTTCTCGATCAGGTAGGCGATGCACTGCTGCGGCGACCACTTGCCGAGGTGGTAGTTCAGAGAGAACACGATGCGCGCGCAGCGATGCTTGCGCCAATAGAGCATGCCGACGCGGTCTGCCGCCGACTTCGCGAGGCCGAGGTCGTAGAGCCGGAACTCCCAGTAGAGCGCCCAGCCTTCGATCCAGAACGGCGTCTCGAACGGCCCGCGATGAGGGCGGTGCCGCGCCATCGCGTGCTGCTGCAGCCAGTGGCCCGGGATCAGTTCGTGGTGCACCGTCGCGCGGCAGAAGTGCTCGTTGTTGCTGCGCAGGCTCTGCAGCTTGTGGTCGTGCGCCATCGCGTCCGTGGGGAACGAGACCTGGATCGTCTCGCCGCCGAGGAAGAACGGGTTCACGCGCTGTGCCTCGGGCGACATCATCGACATGCGCCAGCACTCGCGCGCGAGATCCGGAACCGTCAGCAGGTCGCGTTGCACGAGGAAGTCGACGGCCTCGTGCGCGAGGTCGCGGATCATGCGCGGCTGCTCGCCGGGCTCGCGGTGCAGCGTCTTCACGTGCTCGAGCGCCTTCTTCCAGTCGCCGTCGAAGCCGAGTTCGCGGCTCGCCTTCGCGCCTTCCGCTTCGCACCACGCGAACTCGCGTTCGGCGATCGCGACGAGTTCTGCGGGGGAATACGGGATGCGTTCGTGGCGCAGTTCTTCGAGGAGGGCCGGTTCGCCGGCCAGCGGCATGGCGTTGTAGATCGAGGCGCGCATGCCACCCACCGATCGGTGGCCCTTGAGCTGCACCAGCCCGCGCGCCTGCGCGCCGTCGAGGAAGGCGG
>CAZEQF010000294.1:0-3679 GCA_964514315.1 uncultured Singulisphaera sp.
GGCAAGGCAGCTTCGACGCGGCGCGCATGGCGCTCGAACTCTGCGCGGCCGCGGACGAGCGCACGTTCGTGCTGTTCCTCGTCTCCGGCGGCTCGTCGTCGCTCTGCGAACTGCCGCTCGGCCCGAACGCGTCGGTCGACACGTGGCGCGCGTTCTACCGCGCGCTCGTGGGCTCCGGCGCAGGCATCGAGGACGTCAATGCGGTGCGCAAGGCTGCGTCGGCGACGAAGGGCGGCAAGCTCGCGCACGCGGCGCGGCGCGCATGCACGCAGTGGACGCTCGCGGTCTCCGACGTGCCGGGCGGCGGCCTGGCGGCGCTCGGGTCCGGGCCGACGATCGCGGGATCGTTCTCGCGCATCGACCTCGAGCGCGCGATGCGACACGAAGGACTCCGCGCGGCGGCAACGCATGCGCACGCAGCAATCGCGCTCGGCGCGGCAGCTGCGTGCGACCACGACGCGCCGATTCACGCGCGCGCGACGATGCTGCTCGACGACACGGCGGCAGTCGAGTCCGCGGCGCGCGCGATCGCAGATCGCGGCTACCGGACGCGCATCGTGCGCACGTTCGACGAATCGCCGAGCGACGAAGCCGCGCGCGGTTTGCTCGCGGAACTCCGCAGCGACGCAGCCAAGTTTCGCCAGCCCATAGCGATCGTCGCCGGCGGCGAAGTGCGCGTGACGCTGCCGCAGACGACGGGCGCCGGCGGCCGCAACCAACACTTCGTGCTGCAGTGCGCAGAAGCGATCGCAGGCGAAGGGATCGCCGTGCTGAGCTGCGGCACCGACGGCATCGACGGCAACTCGCTCGCAGCGGGCGGCGTCGTCGACGGCGAGACGGTCGCTCGCGCGCGCACGCTCGGCCTCGATGTCAGCGCGTCGCTTGCCGCATTCGATGCCTCCAGCCTGCTCACGGCGCTCGGCGACACGATCGTCACAGGGCCCACGGGAACCAATGTCCGCGACCTCCGCATCCTCCTCTGCCATGCACCGACGCACTGATCGCACTCTGGGCCGATGGTCCCTCGCCACGTTCGCAGCCTTCGCGGCGTGCAGCGCATCGCCCGCGACGAGCTCGAACTGCGACGACTTCTTCGTCGGCTCGACGCTCGCCGCGCACTACGTGCACGAGCCCTACGACACGGCGCGCACGAAGGAGACGAGCAAGGTGTGGCACGACGTGTTCGCGCCCGACGGCCGCCGCATCACGAAGGGCCTCGGCGGCGAGTTCGAACACCATCGCGGCCTGTTCTTCGCGTTCCACAAGACCGTCCACGCAGACCGCACGCTCGACTTCTGGCATTGCCGCAACGGCGAGTCGCAGCAGCACGTGGGCTTGTGCGACGTCACGGATCTCGGCCTGGACAACGACTTCCGGGCGGTCGCAATCGAATGGCGCGACGCGACGGGCAAGGCCGTCGTGCGCGAACGACGCGCGCTGCGTTGCTCTGCGCTCGATGCGCGCACATGGCGTTTCGACTTCGTGTCCGAGCTGCGCGCCGACGAACCGGTGAGCCTGTCTGGCGACCCGCACCACAGTGGCTGCCAGCTTCGCGCGCTCGCGCAGTTCGCGGAGAAGGGCGGCAAGAAGGTGACGTTCGTGCGGCCGCCGACTGCTGTTGCGCATCCGAACGACGAATGGACCGAGTGCGCGTGGATGGCGATGGTCCTGCCGCTCGACGGCGAGCCGGTCACCGTGCTGCGCTGCGAGATGCCCGGCAATCCCGTTCCCGTGCGTTGGTCGTCGCGCGACTACGGCCGCTTCGGCGCGACGTTCGCGCACACGCTGCAGCCGGGTGCTGCGTTGCGCGTGTCCTACGCGTGGATCGTGTCGCTCGGCGCGCTCGACGCGGCGCGCTGCGCGCAGATTGCGGCGCAGGTCACTTCCACGGACGGATCGGGATCCGGAACAATCCCAAATCGGTGAGGGCAGCAGGAGCGATCGAGCAGAAGAAGTAAGCGTCGCCGCCGCCATCCGCAGAGGGAACGAACATCATTCGATCGGGCCAATTCCCTATTCCCATGTGCAGCCCTGGCAGCTCGACGTATCGGAGCCACTCCAGCGTCTTGCCACAGACGAGCGCGCACCAACACCGAGGCTCTGGCGCCCCGCGGTCCCGTGCGACCTGTATCTCTTTCGACGCCGCCCTCACGGTGAACAGCACATCTTCCTCACCGTCGCCGTTGCAGTCCCCGACCGGCATCAATCCCGACGTCCAGAAAGGTCCAGAAATCCCGTCGGCGAACTCTACGTGCGCCGCGAGTATCGGCCCGGAAGCATCGATTTCGTAGCGATCGAATCCACCGAGGCTCGTCGGGCTCGATCGCATGACGCCGACCACGAGGGCCGCACCGCGAGAAGCCCGTTGCGAACGAATCAGGGCGCCGGAGATCGGGGACGGCTGCAACGGCCCGACGTGTCGGAAGCGCGGCTGCGCTCCCGTGGTCCAGATCCAGTTGTGCGTCACGTAGCCGCCGGTGTCCGAGTCGTTGAAGTGGCGGAACAGCACGATGTCCTTCGCATCCGAGGACTCATGCACGGCGAGGAACGCCAGCCCCTCCCACCACATCGTGCCTGCGTCGGACCAGAGCTCTGCTCCCGTGCGAGAGTCGAGCACCGCGACGTAACCCGCCTTGTGCGCCCCCGTCGCAGTGCTTGTGCGACACGTGCCCACCGCGACGTCCTGGGCGCCATCGCCATTCCAGTCGCCGACGAAGTCGCAACTCATGAACACGCCTTCGTCGCCGTGCTTGCCTTGCGAGGCAATGGTCGGCCACTTCCACAGCACGCGATCGTCGCGGGATCCGAAGCACGCGATCAATCCCGCGTAGCGCGTGCCACGCGCGTAGCTGCTGGAGTCGGCAACAATGCGCTCGGGTTCGCCGTCGCCGTCCTGGTCGGGCACATGTTGCACGGCGAGTCCGAAGGCATGTCCGTCGTCCGGGTCCAGACGAGCGTGCATGGCCTCGGGACGCAGGACTCGTGGGTGCGCAAGGTCGTCGATCGGAGCCTCGTAGAGCAATCGCTTCGGCCCGGTGAAGGAGTTCCAGGCCAGCACGAACGCTCCGGTTCCCCGGGTGCGAAAGCCCGAGAGGCTCGGGTTGTCCCCCATCGGATCGAACCCGTCCACGGGCAGGACCTCGAGTGGCGGAGCACTCTCCGGCCGGTTCGTCCGCTTGCGCACAGCCTGGCCGATGCGCGGCGCGGGATCTGCAACGACGGCAAAGCACGGCGGCTCGTCCTGCCAATGGCCGCCGAACGCGACTCCCTCGAACAGCCTCACGAGCGCGACGTTGACGTTCGGCTCCGAGCGCGTGCGCATGCGCGCACGGAGTTCGAGACTGGATGCTCCGCGCTGGCTGTGCAGCGCGACCACGCGACCGATTCGTCCCGAGGCGTCGGCCGGGATCGGCACAGCGGACTCGCCGTCGAGCGCAGCTTCCACTTCGAGTTCGCCGCCTGGATCGAATCCCGCGCGCAGGTAGATGAACGCGCTGCGCATTGGTTCGGGGAAGCGGCAGCGAAGAACGAGGCGAGACTCGGTGTCGGGCTCCGCCGGCGAGAACGCGCACGGCGTCGACATCACGTCCATGGGCACGACCGTCGGCTGCGCGAGGCCGGTCCACTTTGCGGCATTTGTGTCGATGGTGAACTCGGAGGGCAACGGCGAGTGCACGCA
>CAZEQF010000294.1:3689-5446 GCA_964514315.1 uncultured Singulisphaera sp.
CCTGGCCGAGCGCGCGATGGCTGTGGAACTGCCGGCCATCCGTCGCGACGATCTCGTAGCGCCCCGGCTCCAGCGAAGTATTGAGCCCCGGCACGCTCGACGAAACGACCTTGCCATCGATCGCGAGCCGGTCGCGCGGCAGACCGACGTCGATCGGGTTCCATTGGTGGCCGGAGCTCCAGGCGAGCACGGAGAACCCTTCCCGCAGCCGGGTGTTCACGTCCGGATGCAGCCCCGGCATCGCCGTGATCAGTGTCACCCACTGCGCACCGGGCCCCTCGGTCACGGCGATGCTGCTGCGCACTGGCAAGACCCTCTCGCCGCGCAGTTCCACTTCGTGCACGCCGAACGGCAGCCACTTCGGCGCGCCCAACGACACAGTCGACTCTCCGTCCACGACCACGATGGCGTCGAGCAATCCGCAGTTCGCGAGGAACATCACATCGCGGCCGCGCGGCCACGCAGCCACCGCGATCGCAACGATCGCGACGAAGCAGAACGCCGACACCGCCGCGACGATGCGACGATCGCGCATCATGCGCACGGGCCACGACGGCACGCGCGCCTTCACCGCGCCCTGGCCTGCGGCCGCACGGAGGTCGGCTTCGAGCTCCTGCGCCGTCGCGTAGCGCCGTTCGGGCCGCGGATCCAAGCAGCGATAGAGGATCGCCTGCACGTCGACGGGTGCCTCACGGCTCTGCCGCGCATCGAGCAAGAACGCACGGCGACGGCGCTTCAGCACGTCGTCGACCTCTTTGCGGAAGTCTGCGCCGAACATCGCGCGGTAGAGCAGGAGCCCCACCGCATACACGTCAGCGCGACGGTCGACCGCGCCCGGATCGTTGCCGAACTGCTCCGGAGCCATGTAGGCGAGCGTGCCCATCGCGATGCCGCTCTGCGTGAACGACACGCGGTTCTGCTGGTCGCGCGCGAGGCCGAAGTCGATCACGACCGGCGAGAGATCATGGCGCACGAGCACGTTGCCCGGCTTCACGTCGCGATGCACGACGCCACGTTCGTGCGCTACATGCAGGCCCGCGGCAACGTCCGCGAGCATGCGCATCACGCGCCGCCGGTAGCGCGCCGAGAGCCGCAACGATGCGCCGCGCTCGTCGATGCCTTGCAGCAGCGCGTCGACCGCCGGCAGCCGGCTTGCGAACGGATCGTTCGACGCGAGCGCCAACAACACGCGTTCGAGGTCGGCGCCGCGAACGAGGTCCATGGCCAAGACCCCCGTGCCGTCCGCGAGCACGGCGTGCGCGCGGTAGCGGACGATCGACGGATGGTGCAACTCGGCGAGCAGGCGGCACTCCTGCTCGAATCGAGGCCGCGCAGCCTCGGCGACGCCGGGCACGAGCTTGATCGCCACGCGTTCGCCCTTCGCGTCGACGCCGTCGTAGGTCACGCCCATGCCGCCAGCGCCGAGGATCGCCTCGAGGCGGAAGCCGAGCACGACCTCGCCCGCCATGCCGAACAGGCGGTTCCGCGCAGCCTGCCGTGCGCCGAGCAACTCCGCGAGCGCCGCCATCGGGTCGCCGTGCGCTTCGTCGATGCGCTCTTCCCACTGCCGCAGCAGTTCCTGCTGCGTCGTCGGGTCCGTGGGTGCGTCGTCGGTTCCGTCTGTCATCGGCAACGCGTCGAGGACAGCTCTCTTGCCCCGATCGCTGCGCGGAGCATGAAGGCTCTGGGTGCGCCACGCAAGCGACGCGAACGGGACAAATGCGCGCATGCAGCATCGAGCAAAGCGACACTGCGCG
>CAZEQF010000295.1:0-5442 GCA_964514315.1 uncultured Singulisphaera sp.
AGGCCGGCGCCGACACTGCGCGCCGGCAGGGCCCCGATGTCGCTCGTCACGCACGGCAAGCCGAGTTCGAAGCACTCGTCGAGCACGAAGCCGAAGGTCTCGATGCACATGCTCGGGAACACGCCGCAATGCGGCCGCACCGCGTGCAACTGCTCTGCGGTGAAGCGGCCGTGGAACGTGACCGGCAGTCCCTGCGCCAGCGCGCGCAGCTCGTTCTCGTAGGCCTCGGTCTCGATGCCGCCGAGCACGTGCAGTTCACACGGCACGCCGGCAGCGCAGACCTTGGCCATCGCCTGCACGAGCACGTGCACGCCTTTGTGCCGCCCGACGCCGCCCCAGAACGCGAAGCGGAACGGCTCGCCGTCCTTCGGGGCAGCGAGCTTGCCGAGATGCGCGAAGCGCGGCTCGTAGCCGAGCGTCATCGTGCGGTAGCGATCGCGGGGCAGGCCCGTGGTGCGCGCGAGCACGTCGGCGATGGCCGGCACCGCGACGAGCACGGTGTGCGCGAGCGCCAGTTCGCGACGCAGGCTCGCCGCGAACAGTTCGACGCCTTCCTCGAGCTCGCTACGCGACTCGTGGCCGTAACGCGGAACACAGTCCCAGCAACTCGCGCCCGACACCGGACGCATGCACGCAGGGTCATCCTTGCGCGCACGGAACGCGCGCGGGCAACTCGTGTACATGTCATGCAACTGCACGACCGCAGGCACGCCGACCGAATGCGCAGTCGCGACGAGATCGCTGGTGAGGCGCACCCATTGGTGCACGTGCACGACGCGCGGCTTCGACTCGCGCAGAATGTCCGCAAACCGCGAAGCGATGCCCGGATGCCAGACTTTGACGTGGTGGTCGAAGTACGAGTCGTCGCGGTGGATGCGCTGCACGGGCACGCCTTCGTGCTCATAGCGGTCCACGGCGATCTCGGGCCGCCACTCCATGCTCCCCGTCAACACCTGCGCGTCGAGGCCAGCAGCGCGCTGCAGCTTTGCGAGCGACAGCGCGTAGGACTCGCTGCCGCCGTTGGTCTCGGGCGGGAACTGATGAATGACGTGGAGGACGTCCAAGGTCCGCCCATGTTGCCACAGCGATGCGCGCCTACGCGAGCACGGCGAGAAGTCGCCTCGCCGCGATCCGGTCAGCGGCCGCCGTTCGTCGGGGCGGCCGGCGAAGGCGTGGGCACAGCCGCTGGCTTCGCGAACTGCGCCAGCGCGGCGCGCAAGGCAGGCGGCACGGCGACGCGGACCTCCTTCTGGCCTTCGCGCACGGACACCGGCACGACGCCGAGTTCCTCCTGCTCCTCTTCGCCCTTGACGCAAAAGACGCGCATCGAGAAGTCGACCGGCGGCGTCAGCTTGGCCACGACGGCTGCTTCCTCGCAGCGCCAATCGAACGCCGCCGCGGGCGACGACCAGTCCGGCAGGCCCTGCGCCTCGCTCCAACCTTCCGCAACATCCACCTGGACGCGCGCGGCCGTGGCGATGGGCGCCACGTCGTCGAACACGATGCGCACCTCGACGAGATCGGGCACGACGACATCCAAAGAACCGATGACGCCCGTGCGGCGAATCAGCGGATGGTCCTCGACCGCGAGGACGAGATCCGCGGGCGACGTGTTGCCGAGGAATTGCGCGACGCCGTTCTCGAACGATGCGCCACCCTCCCATTCGCCGTCGATGGCGCGACGCCGATACACGCTGCCCCAGCCCGTGAAGCGCGAACCGTCGCTCTTCCTCAGCCGGATCGTCATCAGCTGGACCGTGCTGCGAAGGTCCCACGGCTGCAGGCGCGGGTCCTTGGGCTCGTCGATGCCGATGCGCACACCCGCGAGTTGCGCGAGATCGTCCGACGCGTTGCCGCTCTCGAGGGACAGCGAATAGACCCCGGGAGCAATCGCCGACGACTCGAAGCGCCATTCGCCATCGACGAACTTCGAGTGCAGCATCTGCGAGTGGCCGGTGTCGTTCTTGACCACCAGATCGAGGTTGCTGCGTTCGACGAGCCAGGAGATCGACGGGTCGAGCAGGACGCGCGCTTCGAAGCGGGCCCCGCGGCGCAACGGCACGACGAGCGACGCGCCGGACGAGAACTCGATCGGCTCCACGTCCAAGAACCCGCGCGCATCCACCTTCAATCGCATGCGCGACGGCCGCAATTCGCCGATGCGGCAGACCACGAAGGAGTCCGTGTCGTCGAACATGTGGACGAACAGCGACCGGTGATGGCTCCAACCGCGATTGCCGGCAACTTCGGTCCAACAACGGATGCCAGGCTGCAGTGGCGCGTCCGCCTCGAACTTGCCCGTGGCGATCACTTCCACGGCCGTGGCGCGCAAGTCGCCGAAGTCGCTCTCGCGACCCGGCAGCGCCGTGACCGCCTCGAACGCATGCAGCGACTTGCCGCGCTCCATCGCCAGCATCGTGAACGTGAACGGCTTCGGCTCGTCGTCGTCGCCGTGGATGCGACAGGACATCCGGCCATCGGCATCGGTGTTGGCGGTCGACCCGTAGCCGCTGTCGGAAACGATGCGCACGCGTCGATTCGACAACGGCTGGCCATCGGCATCGAGCAGCCGAGCTCGCGCGACGAACGAACCGGGCGTCGCGCAAACGACGTCGTGGACGACCTCTTGGTTGGCCGCGGTCGGCCCAGCGACCTGCGACCAAGACGCGAACATCCCGCAGTTGATCGACACGCCGAGCGAAAGCCCGAGCCCGACGTAAGGAAACACCGCAACGCCACTACGCCCCGCCGCAGTGGCGTGCCCGACGCCAGGAGGCGTGTCGGACTCATCCTGACCGGCGATCCAGCTCAGCCAATGCGGCGCGTCGGCGAGCGGCTTGCCGTCGAACGACTGCACGCGCAAGCGCACGCTGCCGTAGGCGGGCAGCCGGATCGACGCATCCGTGACCCCGTTCGCGATCGAGCTCCGCGCAACCATCAATCCCGGAGCGCGCACATAGACGTCGAGGACAGACGGCGGAGTCCCTGATCCCAGATGCTCCTCGGGTCGCACGAGCAACACGCCGTGCGCATCGGTCTCGCCGAGGATCAAGTCTTCGACTTCGTCGTGCATCTCGCCCTGCGAATAGGAAGCCGAGAGGCCGAGCGGCACACCAGCGCGCGGCGCGCCATCGGGACCGAGCACGCGCACCGTGACCGTTCGCGACGGCGACATGCGGATCTCGATTCCTTGCTGGCCGAGCTCGTCGAAATCGACTTCCACCGAGCCGAACCACTGTTCCTTGTGCGCGAAGACGAGCCCCGTGCCGCGCAAACGGATCCACGCGCGCCCGGCCGCGTCCGTCTTCTCCTTCTGGCCACAACGCAGATGCACCGCAAAAGGCGAGACGTTGCGCAACGCCATCTCGCGTGCCTCTTCTTCTGCCGGAGTCTCGTCGAACGGCTCTGCGACGACCTCGGCGCCTTCGATCGGCTCCCTCGTGCGCGCGTCGATGACGCGCACGGGCACGTGGTGTCGCGTGCGCACGAACGGCTTCTCGTCGGCGGCCGCAGCAGAGTCCTTCGCGAACGACGCGTCCTCGGCGCGTCGTGCACGTTCTTCGTCGCTCTCTTGCGGCAGGCTTGCGTCTGCAGCTTCGGAACT
This sequence comes from uncultured Singulisphaera sp., assembly GCA_964514315.1. Lineage (GTDB taxonomy): Bacteria > Planctomycetota > UBA1135 > UBA1135 > UBA2386 > SXPK01. The sequence continues at coordinate 3,605 of CAZEQF010000295.1, forward strand.
CGCAACGCCCGTCGCATCCCCGACCTCGAGCTCCGGCGTATCCGCCATCGACCACGACAGCCACATCGCGACGACCAGGGCAGCCAGCACCGCACAGAGGACCGCGACCGCATTGCCGCGCTCACGCATCCGCGCTTCGACGGCGTATGGAGACAGCTGCATCGTTCGACCTCTTTCGCGACGGAAAAGTGGTAGGCCCTGCAGGATTCGAACCTGCAACCAAGCGGGTATGAGCCGCCGGCTCTAACCGTTGAGCTAAGGGCCTCCCCGGTCGCGTGAGCCTACGAAGAAACGCTGTCGGCAAAAGGGCTGCGTGCGAAGATGCCCGAGTGAATACGCCGCTCCGCGCCGACGAGATCGTGCACCGCCTGCGTTCGCTCCAACGCGAGTTGCGCGCGGCGCTGCACGCGCACATGCAAGCCCAGGCCAAGGACACGTGGTCGCGCGCCGAGCGCGACGACGCAGGCGACACGATCTTCGGCCTCGACGTCGCGGTCGAAGACCTGTTGCTGCGCCGCTGCGAGGAATGGGGCAAGACGCAGCGCTTTCGCCTCGTTGCCGAAGGCCTCGACCCGCGCGGCGTGACGTTCGGCACAGAAGGCCGCGGCGACGCGCCGTTCGTGCTGATCGTCGACCCGATCGACGGCACGCGCGGGCTGATGTTCGACAAGCGCAGCGCGTTCTGCCTGATGGCGGTCGCCCCCGAGCGCGGACCGACGACTTCGCTCGCCGACATCGAGGTCGCGGTGATGACCGAATTGCCAACCACGCGCCAGGCGACCAGCGACGTGCTGTGGGCTGTGCGCGGAAAAGGCAGCAAGGGCCAACGCGAGGACCTGCGCACCGGCGAGTCGCGGCCGATCGACGTCGTGCCGAGCACGGCCGTCGACGTGCGCTACGGCTTCGCCACCGTCGCCGCCTACTTCCGTGGCGGCAAGGAACTCACCGCGCGCCTCGACGACGCGATCTTCGAACGCGCGCTCGGCCCGTGGAACGCCGACAAGGTCGAGGCGTTCTGCGACCAGTACATCTGCTCCGGCGGCCACCTCGCCGAACTCGCGCTCGGCCGCGACCGCTTCGTGCTCGACCCGCGCCCGCTCGTCTGCAAGAAGCTCGGCAAGCCCACGTCGCTGTGCTGCCGCCCCTACGACGTGTGCTGCGCGCTGATCGCCGAAGAAGCGGGCTGCGTCGTCGCCGATCCGTTCGGCCAACCGCTGCGAGCGCCGCTCGACACGACGACGAACGTCGCGTGGGCTGGCTACGCGAACGCGAAGCTCGCGGCGTTGCTGCAGCCGATCGTGCGGGAAGAGGTCGAGCGGCTGCTCGGGTGAATCAGCGAGTCAGGTTGTAGGCAGTGACGACGAACGCATCGAAGCTCTTCGCGCGCCACTCCGACATCGGCCTTCCCTTCGCGGCCGTCGCATAGCTGGTGGCGTAGCACGTCGCCAACGAAGTGATCAGCTCGGTGCGCTTCTCCATCGCGACGTCTTGCGCGTCCAACAATGCGCCGACTGCCTGCACATACGCGACCATCGCCTGGTTGGCCTCGGCGTCGAGATCGAGACCTGGCCCTGCAAGCATCCGCTGCTGTCCGGCTTCATAGCCCGTGTCCATTGCGGCAGAGACCAATTGGCGCAGCGGTGCAGCAACTGCGGGTGGGATGTCGCCAGCGCTTTCCGCATCCCGCCTGACGCACGATGCGATGGAAACGAGCAGGACGGTGAGCGCTGCAATGCGCGTGATGGCGAGCAGGCACTGCGTCGGCCGACCACGAAGCGAACGAGGATGTGTTCTCATCGCCGCCACCCTTCCACCTGCACCACGCGATCCTCTTCCGC
>CAZEQF010000296.1:0-5432 GCA_964514315.1 uncultured Singulisphaera sp.
CGCGCCGTCGAAGCGAAGCACTACCCGCAAGCGAGCGCGCCGAAGGGCTTGCCGCTCCTCGCAGCGATCACCGCGACGCTGCGGTTCTTGCTCAAGGCCACGATCGTCAACCTTCTGCTGCTCGTGTTCTTGCTGTTCCCCGTCGCGTATCCGTTCGCGTGGCTCGCCGCGAACGCCTACCTGCTGTCGCGCGAATACTTCGAACTCGTAGCACTGCGCCACGTCGGGCCCAAGTCTGCGCGCGCCATGCGCAAGGCGAACGGCGCTTCGCTGTTCTTGTGCGGCATCGTCGCAGCGGGACTGTTCGCGCTTCCGGCCGTCAACCTCGTGGCGCCGATCGTCGTCACGATGGCGATGGTCCACGTGTTCCACCGCGTTCAGCGCGCCTGACGTCCGACGTCATCGCGCGACAGCCTCGCTGCGTCACGAAGGCGGGACGACCGGCGGCGGATAGAGCAGCACCGGCACGTGCGCCTGGCGCAACACGCCTTCCGCCACCGAGCCCATCATCAGGCGCCGCAGGCCGCGACGGCCATGCGTCGCCATCGCGATGTATGCCGCGCCTTCGTTGTGCGCAAAGTCGACGATCGCGTGCGGCACGTCGGCGGCCTCGAGCACGACGCCGCGCACCGGCAGCTTCGCCTGGATGCCCTTCGCCATCGCCTCGACGCGCTTCCGCCACTCCGCGGAGATCTGCTGCCAGTCGACGACCGGAGCAGCCATTCCGCCCGCAGTCGGCTCGAAGGGAACTTCTTCGACGACTGCGAGCAAGGTGATCGGCAACGAGAGATCGTCGGCGAGCTGCGCCGCGGGCAGCAGCGCGCGCTCGGACTCGGGCGACAGATCCGTGGTGACGACGATGCAGCGCATGCGGGGCACCTTGCCCTCGTCCGGTCGGCCGCACAAGTCGCCGCAGTGCGGCATCGCCGCGCGCGCGGACGCACCCGCGCAATCGGAGGCTGTGGATGGCACCATTCCCGCCCATGACGACACCGCGCGCCGTGCCGCACCTGCTCTCGTTGTTCGCCGCATTCGCCTCGCTCACCGCACAGGACCTGGCAGTCTCGCGCGTGCAGCCGTACCCGATCGACTTGCCGCCCGAGTTCGAGGCCGCGATCGAGAACGGCACGCGCACGAAGAACGGCAGGCCTGGCCCCAACTACTGGACGAACTACGCCGTCTACGACCTCGCGATCGAAGTCGACACGAAGGCTGCGCGTCTCACCGGCAGCGGCAAGCTCCGCTACGAGAACCGTTCGCCGGACATGCAGAAGCAGCTCGTGCTGCATCTCTACCAGAACCTGATGAAGCCCGACGCGCAGCGCACGCGCACCGTCGTGCCGACGAAGGGCTTCGAACTGATCTCCGTGAAGGCCGGCGGCGAGAAGATCCGTTCGCGCACAAGCGACACGCGGCTCTACGTGAACCTCGCCGAGGCGATCCCCAGCGGCGGCTTCACCGAACTTCAGATCGAGTGGGCGTTCGACATCCCCGTGGCCGGCACTGCGCCGCGCATGGGCCATGAGAACGAAGACGTCTTCTATCTCGGCTACTGGTATCCGCAGTTCGCGGTCTACGACGACGTCGAGGGCTGGGTCGCGGACCGTCACCGCGGCAACGGCGAGTTCTACATGGACTACGCCGACTACGAGATCGCAGTCACCGTGCCGCAGGGCTACCTCGTGCGCGCGACCGGCACGCTGCAGAACCCGGACGACGTGCTGACCGACAAGCAGAAGCAAGCGCTCGCCGCCGCGATGACGACGCGCGACGTCGTGCACGTCGTCGACGAACAAGACCTCGAGAAGGGCACGCAGACGAAGACGCACGAGAGCGGCAAGCTCACGTGGAAGTTCTCGGCCAAGAACGTCCGCGACGCAGCAATCAGCATCGGCCGCACGTACCTGTGGGACGCGACGCACGCCGTCGTGGAAGAAGGCGCGGACGGCAAGCCCGCGAAGCTGTGCGAGATCCACGCGGTCTACGAGAAGAACTCGGGCGACTGGGTGCGCGCGGCGGAGTACACGCGCGCAACGATCGAGCACAACTCGAAGGCGATCTACCCCTACCCGTGGCCGCACATGACGGCGTGCGAGGGCATCATCGGCGGCGGCATGGAGTATCCGATGATGACCATTTGCGGCGGCCGTCGCCCGCAAGGCGTCATCACGCACGAGACCACGCACATGTGGTTCCCGATGCTGCTGGGCAACAACGAGAAGCGCTACGCGTGGCAGGACGAAGGCCTGACCGACTACTGGACTGCCGTCTGCATGCAGGCGCAGAGCAAGCGCAACCCCGGCCCGCGCGCCGAAGTGATGAACGCAGCGGCGCAGATCGCCGGCGGCGGCGACATCGTGTCGATGCGACACGGCGACGGCTACGTCGACGACGACTTCGGCTTCGCGAGCTACACCAAGCCTGCGGCGGTGATGGCGCAACTGCGCGGCCTCATCGGCGACGAGGCGTTCCTGAAGGGCTTCCGTCGCTACGCCGCGGACTGGGCGTTCAAGCACCCGTATCCGTACGACTTCTTCCGCACGATGAGCGAGGTCTCGGGCGTCGACCTGGATCCGTACTTCCGCACGTGGATGTTCGAAGCGTGGAAGCTCGACCACGCAATCGCGAAGGTCGAGGCCACCGACGCGGGCACGACCGTCTCGATCGAGGACCGCGGCCGTGCGCAGTTGCAGTGCGCACCGACGCGGGCACGACCGTCTCGATCGAGGACCGCGGCCGTGCGCAGTTGCAGTGCGTCGTCGAGGCGACGTTCGCCGACGGCAGCAAGAAGCGCGAAGTCGTTCCCACGCAGCACTGGAAGGACCACGTCACCGCGACCGTGAAGTTCGCGGGCAAGGCGGTCGCGGTCACACTCGACCCGGACGTCACGGCGATCGACGTCGCGCGCAAGAACAACGCGTGGAAGGCTGCGGGCGCCGCCGACGAGAAGGAAGACGACAAGGACGGCGGCCGCTGAAGCGACGCGGCGTCACTTCATGCCGCAGCACGTGCCGTCGTGCTCGAAGTGGTCCGGCAACGTCCACGTCGCGGCATCGCCGCGCGGGAGACGTCCGGTCTTGCGAACGTGCACGACGGCCGTCGGGGACTTGCGCACGCCAGACGGCGCGCGCTGCCACGCGAACATCGCGAGTCGTTCCGCAGCCGGCGCGGCGGCGAGCGTGAACACCGCGGAGCCGCCCGTGACGGACGCTTCCAACTCGACGAGCATGCTGCGTCGGGGCACGTAGACGGCGCCGAGATCGCCTTCGCGCTCCGTCGTCACGGCCGGCGCGCTGCCGATGCGAAGACGCGCGAGCGTTCCGTCGGCGAGGCCGTTCACGCGGACGCGCAACGCTTCGCCTGTTTGGGGAATGCCGCTCTCCACGACGATGCGCGGCGGCGCAGCGCCTTCGTCCGCGAGCCACGTTCCGAACTGGCGCACGAAGCCGTAGGTCGGCTCGACGAGATACGACGCTTGCTGGTCGGTCGAGCTCACGAAGTCCCCGATCGGGCTCGCGACGACGTCCCAGCCGCCGTTGTAGACCGCGGGCCATTCCGGAACGGTCATCGCGGCGTGGAACTGGCCCGGCGCGGCGGACGGCGCGATCGCCGAGATCGGCGCGTGAGCCATCATGCGCACACTGTCCTGGCCGTCCTTGCACTCGTAGCAGAAGTAGCCGCCCGTGAAGTGCGCGAGCGGGATCGCATCGTGCGTGTGCGCGGCGAACTCGAGCAACCGCGACGCCGGGTTGTGCACCGCGTGCATCTGGTTGTGACGATCGGCGAGCCAGCCAACCACCGTCGGCATGCGGCCCGTGTCGATGTCGCGCGCGTCGAGCACCGCAGCCTTGCTGACCATCACGCCAGGCTGTGCCGCGAAGGCGAACGCTTCGAATCCCGCGGCGATGCGCGGCGCGCCATCGGGTCCGGGCGGCAACGCGACGACGTTGTGGAATGTGCCCGTCGCAGGCCCCGCGAACACCGCGAGCCGCTGCGCCGTGTTCATGCGCGCAGGATCCGTCGCGTCGTAGAACGCGAAGTAGGACGCGTTGCCGTGCAGCGGTTGCTGGATCGACGCAGCCCAGATGTGGCGTTCGCCGATGCGCAGGAAGTGGCTGTCGAACAACGTCTGGTCGCCGGCGTCGGGACCGACGAACAACGACAACAACTGCGGCCGCATCGGGTCGGCCTTGAGGTCGAAGAACACCGCGGGCGACGCATGCGGCGTCAACGGCGGCGGCAACGGATCGGCTACTGCGTCGACCGCGTTGAGCACCATGAGTCCACGCTCGGCGTCGATGCGCATCGTGTGCACGCCGCGCACGGTGACCGGCAAGCCGATGTCGATCGGCCAGCGCACCGTGACGACGTTGGGGAAGTCGGTGACGTCCGTGATCTCGATCTGGTTGGTGCCGCGCGACGCGAAGTAGACGTAGGCGCGCTCGCGGCCCGCGTTGTCGCGGATGCGCGTGGCGCACACGTCGGACCACACGACGCCGAAGCCGGTGACCGGCCAATACGCCTCGCCGCGGACGTTCCACTGGTCGTCGACGAGCGCGCCGTAGACGCCCGTTGCGCCCGACGCGACGAACAGCCAGTCGTCGCGGAACTCACCCACCGCTGCGTCGAAGCGCGGCATGCGCACGGCATCGACGCCGCTGTTCGCCGCACACGACGGATGCGAGAAGCGCTGGATCCGTTCGATGCCCGTGGATGCGAGCAACAGCGGGTCGGTCGGCACGGACGGAGCCGGCTCGCCACTGCCGCCGCCGCCGCCAGAACAGGCAACGAGCAGGCACAACGAGGAGACGACGCAGAGGCGGGAGCTGTGCAGCATGTGCAGCACGGACAGCGACAAGGGAACGCCGCGGGGGCGGCGGGGATATGCAAGAACCCTACGACGCCGTGGATCCCCCCGCGACGGGGCGCGCGGCCCATGCGTGCCATGCGCACGCCGACGCCGGTGCCAAGGGCCGTGGTGCGCAGTCCCGGTTCGAGCCGATGCCCGCGCTCCAAACGCCACTTCGCTTCTGCCATGATCCCGCGCCACGCCATGACCCGCATACTCCCCCGCGCGTCCGGTCTCCTCTTCGCCGTCCTCGCTTGCGCGCTGCCGCTCGCGGCCCAGAAGGGCATCGCCGAGCCGCGTGTCAGCCTCGAGTTCAAGCCGCCGAAGGGTTGGACCGAGCTGCCGGGGCACGTCGATCGCGGCGCGACCATCCGCCTGTTCGCGGCGCCGCGCGCGCTGTCGGGCAAGGCCGAGAACACGCACACGCCGATCCTGCGCGTGATGTTCTTTGCCGCGGGCGGCGACGCGAGCAAGGACGTCGTCGACGGCCTGCCGCGCATGACGCCGTTCCGTTCGCTCGAGGACTTCGCCGTGCGCGGGCTCGGAGTGAAGGACGCGAAGAAGGAGCAGGACAAGGCCGGCG
>CAZEQF010000297.1:0-5424 GCA_964514315.1 uncultured Singulisphaera sp.
GCAACGAGGAGTCTTCTCCACGGAGGTAACTGGTGAAAACTGTCACCAAGAAAGAGCTCGTCAATCGAATCGCGGATCGCACCGGTGTCACCAAGGTCGTAGCCAAGGAGATCATCCAGTCGTTCCTCAACTCGATCATCGACGAGCTCGCGGAAGGCAACCGTCTCGAGTTCCGAGAGTTCGGCGTGTTCGAATCTCGCGATCGCGCTGCGCGCCGGGCACAAAACCCGCGCACTCTCGAAAAGGTCGAAGTGCCAGCGAAGCGCATCGTCAAGTTCAAGGTCGGCCGCTTGATGCGCAAGAAGGTCGGCGGCGAGGACATCGGCGACCTGTCGCTCGATGACGACGATGATGATGTCCCGGCACCCCGCCGCGCTGCGCCGTCGGCGCCGAAGCTCGGCGAAGCAGGGATGGCCTGACCGGACTCGCGCGCTGTTTCGACCTCGGGTCGGCAGCGCGCTCGTCGTTCAGCGCAGGCGGTCCAACGCCTGGCTGACGTCGTCGAGCAAGTCCTTCTCGTCCTCGATGCCGACGGACAGTCGGATCAGTCCATCCGAGAGGCCTGCCTTGTGGCGTTCGGCCGCGGGGATCGAGGCGTGCGTCATCGACGCGGGATGGTCGACGAGGCTTTCGACGCCACCGAGGCTCTCCGCGAGCGAGAACACGCGGAACGAACTGGCGACCTTCTTGCCCTCGTCGACAGTGGCCTTGAGTTCGACCGAGACCATGCCGCCGCCGGCGCGCATCTGCCGCATCGCGAGCGTGTGCTGCGGATGGCTCGGCAGCCCGGGGTAGTGGACGCGCGCGACGCGCGGGTGGGCTTCGAGCATGCGCGCGACGGCGAGCGCGTTCTGGCAGTGGCGCTCCATGCGCACGTGCAGCGTCTTCGTTCCGCGCAGCACGAGGAAGCAGTCCATCGGGCCCGGCGTGCCGCCGCAGCTGTTCTGGAAGTGCATGAGCTGCTTGTGCAAGTCCGGGCTGTTGCAGACGAGCACGCCGCCGACGAGGTCGCTGTGGCCGCCGAGGTACTTCGTGAGGCTGTGCACGACCATGTCGCAGCCGAATCGCAGCGGCTGCTGGAGGTAGGGGCTCGCAAACGTGTTGTCCGCCAGCGTGAGGATTCCGCGGTCACGGCAGATCTTCGCGATCGCAGCGAGGTCGAAGACGCGCAGCAGCGGGTTGGTCGGCGACTCCAGCATCACGAGCTTGGTGTTGGGCCGCAGCGCGGACTCGAACGCGCGCAGGTCGGACAGATCGACGAACGTCGTGTCGATGCCGAACTTCTTGTGCACCGTCGTGAGGATGCGGAACGTGCCGCCGTAGAGGTCGTTTCCGGCGACGACGTGGTCGCCCGACTTCAGCAGGTTGAGCACGCAGTGGATCGCGGCCATGCCGCTGGCGAAGCCGAGGCCGAACGCTCCGCCTTCGAGCGCCGCGAGGTTCTGCTCCATGGCCGTTCGCGTCGGGTTGTGCGACCGCGAGTAGTCGTAGCCCTTGGTGACCGCGGGGGCCTCCTGCACGTAGGTGCTCGTCATGTAGACGGGCGTCATGATCGCGCCGGTGGTGGGGTCGGGGCGCTGGCCCGCGTGGACCGCGAGCGTGCCGAAGCCGTGGGCAGAGTCGTTCGAGTTCGTCATGGAGTGGTGCGGCGCAGGATGCGGCCGCGTTGGGGGCGCGGAGTTTACAAGCGCGCACGCGGCGGCAACATGAGCCGTCCATGCCGCGCGCAGAAGCCTTCGATCTAGACGCCCTGGAGTTCCACGCGGTGCGGTCGCTGCTGCTCGAGCGCCTGGACACTCCGCTCGGGCGCACCGCGGTGGCGGCGCTCGCGCCGCTGCCGGACCGCGAAGCTGCGGCCGCACGGTTGCGCGCGGTCAGTTCACTTGCAGCTCGCGTGCGCCATGGGCAAGGGCTGCCGATCTCGGGCGCTGTCGAAGTGCGCTCGTGGCTTCCTGGCTTTTTCGCCGGCGAACACCAGCTCCAGTCACGCGACCTTGCCGACTTGAAGCGTGGCCTTCGCGCCGCGGAACGCGCCCGGCGATGGATGGGAGCTTCGGGCGATGACCTGTCGGCTTTCGCCGCGTCGGCTCCCGACCACGAAGACCTGGTCGAGGAACTCGAGCGCGCAGTGGACGATCGCGGGGAGGTGCTCGATTCTGCGTCGCGCAAGCTCGCCGAGCTGCGCCGGGAGATCGAGCAAGCGCGCGGCGGCGTCGACGCCGCGGTCCAGCACGTGCTCGCCGAGAGCGATCTTCGCCGCTACCTGCAATCGCCGGAGCCTGCATGGCGCCACGGCAGGCCCGTTCTGCAGGTGAAGCAGGAGCACCGTGGTCGCGTGCCGGGCGTGCTGCACGACCGCAGTGCGTCGGGGTCGACGTTGTTCATCGAGCCGGATCGCGTCGTCGAGGCCGCCAACCGCCTCTCCGATGCGCTCGCAGCGGAGAACCGGGAGATCAACGTCGTGCTGGCTGGCCTTGCGCGCGGGCTGCAGCGGGTGTCTTCGCAGGTGTCGGCCGCGATCGAGTTCCTTGCGGCCTGCGATCTGCTGCAGGCCGCGGCGCGTCTCATCGCTGTCGACGGCTTCACGGCGCCGGTGATCACGGAGAGCGGCCCGTTGCGCCTGCGACGTGCGCGTCACCCGCTGATGCTGCGCAGCAAGACGGACATCGTGCCGCTCGACCTCGGGCTCGGCGAGCCGAGCCGCGTGCTGGTGGTGACCGGTCCCAACACCGGTGGCAAGACGGTGGTGCTCAAGACCGTCGGGTTGCTCGCGATCATGGCGTTGTGCGGCCTGCCGCTGCCGGCGGACGAAGGCAGCGAGGTGCCGTGGCTCGAAGCTGTCCAGGCGGACATCGGGGACGAGCAGGGGATCTCGCAGAACCTCTCGACGTTCAGTTCCCACGTCCGGCGCCTCGGGCGCTGCCTCGGATTCGCGTCGCCGCGCGCGCTCGTCCTGCTCGACGAACTCGGCGCCGGCACGGATCCGGAAGAAGGCGGAGTGCTCGGCTACGCGGTGCTGGAGCAGTTGCTGTCGATGGGCGCGCTGGCGGTGGTGACCACGCACCTCGGTCGCCTGAAGGACTTCGCCTACACGCACAAGGGCGCGGAGAACGGTTCGATGGCGTTCGATGGGCGGACGCTGCAGCCGCTCTATCGGCTCGACGTCGGCATCCCGGGCAACAGCCACGCGCTCGACATCGCGGGACGCGTCGGGATGCCGATGTCGGTGGTCGAGCGGGCGCGCGAACTGCTCGGCAAGCGCGACACGTCGCTGCAGGAGGTCATCCAGCGCGTGCAGGACGTGCGGCGCGACGCAGAGGCGGACCGTCAGCAGGCGGCGGCGCGCACGCTGCAACTCCAGCAGAAGGCCGGCAAGCTCGACGAGGAGATCACTGCGGTCCAGCGCAAGCAGGAGTGGCTGCAGGAGGAGTCGGACGCGGTCGTGGCGGCAGAGCTTCTGCGCGTCCAGCACGGTTTGCTGGAGGGGTTGGTGCCGCTGCTCAGCGCGCCGGGCATGCATGGCGAGAAGGCGAAGTTGCTGCAGAAGCTCGTCCAGGGCATGCAAAAGTCGACGGCGATGCACCGGCGCCGGATGGCCTTCTGCCATCAGCTCAAGAAGGGGGACAAGGTGTTCCTCCCGCGCTGGAGCAGGTCGTGCCTCGTCCACAAGATCGACAAGGTCCGCGAGTCGGTCACCGTCGACTACGGCAACGTCAAGATGGACGTGCCGTTCGAAGACGTCTCCTGGTTGCAGCCGCTCGAGTGACCGCGCCGCCGACGCGGGCAGGTGGTGGATGCTGTGCGGGCGCATCCTGGTTCTGGCCGGGGGCGCTCCCTAGACTTCGCCCATGCCGATCGCGTTGATCGCCGACAACGACCCCGGTGTCCGGGGGCTGCTTTCGGAGCTTGCCCGCCGCCAGGGCTTCGTGGTCCGGGAGGCGATCGACGGCGAGGCGGCGAAGCAAGGCCTCGAGGCTGCCGGCGTCGACCTGCTGGTCTGCGATCTCGACATGCCGAAGCTGAGCGGCCAGCAGTTGCTGCAGTGGTTGTCCCAGCAACTCGAGGTGCCGATCGTGGTGGTGGTGTCCGGCTACGTCGAGGCTGGGATGCAGCAGGCGCTGATGGCGCAGCGCGGTGTCCGCGTGGTGCTCAAGAAGCCGTTCGACATCCTTGCGTTCGTCAGCTTGCTGCGCGGCTACGCCTCCGAGCTCGCCCAGCGGCAGGCCGCGCCTGCCCCGGCTGTGGTGGTCGCCAGTGCGGTTTCCCCAGAGCCCGACCTGTCTCCGGTCAAGGTTCCGGCGGGCCTTGCCGCAGCGATCGCAGGCAAAAACCACTTCGTCCCTTGAACTGCCCCAGGTCGTCGGTATCCTCCTCCGGCCTTACTCTGGCAGCACGCTGGCTAGCGTAGCTCAACGGCAGAGCACCTGATTTGTAATCTGGAGGTTGTGGGTTCAAGTCCCATCGCTAGCTCCAGGTTTCGGTCAGGCGGGTGACGGGCGTCTCGTGCGACCTGTCGCCGCCGTTGGCCGCGACCCTCGAGCATCCAAGGTAAGGATCGCACGTGCCCCAAGCGGGCGGATACCGAAGCGGCCAAACGGGCCAGACTGTAAATCTGGTGGCTCAGCCTTCGCAGGTTCGAATCCTGCTCCGCCCACCAGTGTCCGGAACCGTCAGGTTCCGGCGGGTTCGCGCGATTCGCTCCAGCGCGCGGCGGCCCCGCGCGATGGCGCGGGTGTAGCTCAATGGTAGAGCTCCAGCCTTCCAAGCTGGTGGTGAGGGTTCGATTCCCTTCACCCGCTCCACTACGTTCTTTCCTTCGCGTTCGTGTCTGCTGCTATAGCTCAGCTGGTAGAGCACCTCCTTGGTAAGGAGGAGGTCGTGGGTTCAAGTCCCGCTAGCAGCTCCACCTTTCCAACCCAGTGCACTGCGGGGCGCATGCGCGCCTCGATTAGCTAGAGACCATGGCCAAGGACGTCTTCAACAGGAACAAGCCTCACGTGAACGTGGGGACGATCGGGCACGTTGCCCACGGCAAGACCACGACCACGGCGGCCATCACCTACACGCTCGCGTCGGTGGGGCTCGCTACCTACAAGCCTTACGCCCAGGTGGCGAAGGGCGGTACGATCCGTGACGACACGCGCGTCGTGACGATCGCGTCGTCGCACGTCGAGTACCAGACCGACAAGCGCCACTACGCGCACGTCGACTGCCCCGGCCACGCCGACTACGTCAAGAACATGATCACCGGCGCCGCCCAGATGGACGGCGCGATCCTGGTGGTCGCCGCGACCGACGGCCCGATGCCGCAGACCAAGGAGCACGTGCTCCTGGCCCGCCAGGTCGGTGTGCCGTCGATCGTCGTCGCCCTGAACAAGTGCGACATGGTCGACGACGACGAGCTCATCGAGCTCGTCGAGATGG
>CAZEQF010000298.1:0-5386 GCA_964514315.1 uncultured Singulisphaera sp.
GCGAGCTTCGCGCTGCCGAACACGCGGATCAGCATCGCCTTCTCCGTCGCGTCCTTGTTGTCCGCGAGGCCGTCGATCCACGGCTGGAACGACGAGGCCTTCGTGTAGCTCGCGAGCACTTCGAGCGCGGTGCGCTGCACCACCGCGGACTTGTTCGACGTGAGCTTCAGCAACTCGTCGACCGCGGGCACGCACTCCTGGCCGCGCAGCGTCAGCACGGCCTCGCGCTGCTCCGGCTCCGTCTTGAACTTCTTGAAGAAGCGCTGGAACTCCTTCACCGCCTCGAGGCGGTCGGGGTCCGTCTCCTGCGCGAATGCGGAGGCAACCACGCACAACAGAACCAGGCAGCCAATGGCGATTCGATGCAGCATGAATGGGTCCTGACGCCAGAACGTAGCGGGCCACCGCTGCGTTCGCCCAATTGCCCTGCGTCGAATTCGTCAGGCTTCGCGGCGCGTGGCCGCGAACGGAACTCGGCGCAGCGGCAAGCGCAGTTGCGCGGGCCTCGATCTCGCGGCCGAACCCGGGTCACACGCTGCGGCAGCCCGATGCGCGGACGGCAACCGCTGCGGTTGCTACGCCCGGCGCCACCAGGACAGGCGCACGTCGCGCGCAAACGCGCGGCCGAGCACGCTGAGGTCGGCCTGGGCGAGCGCAACATCGGCCTCGCGCGGGCGCGACGTCGCGACGCGCGGCGTCATCACGAACTCGAGGCCGGACTGGAACTCGACCTCGATCGTCCACGGCATCGACGTGGAGCCCGACGAGAGCCGCAGCGACTTGGCGAGGTTCTCCAACTGCACGAACGCGCGCGGATCGAGCGCGATCCAACGCACATACGGCAAACGCCGACGCGCGCGATCGCCGCCGTGGCTGTCCACGACGCGCAGGCCGTCCATCGTCTCGAGCGCGCGCCGCAGCGCGAACACCGGCGCATCGACGCCTTCTTGCTGCGCCTCGCGCGCGAGCTCGATGGTCGCGACCGAATGGGCCCCGCCGCTCAGCGCGCCACAGAGGTCGCACTCCAGCACGCTGTGGCCGTCGTAGAACTTGGGCAACACTGCCGTGTTGCCGCACTCGTTGCAGGGATCCATTCCGTGGGGCGCGTTATCGGGCGGAGGATTACACCGCCGCTCTGCGTCCCCGTCCAGGCCCCCCGCAGCGAGGCGCGCGTTCACTTCGCGCTGCCGGGAGCCTTTCGCTGCTCCTGCTTCACCGGGATCTGCGGCTGCGATTTCTGCGCAGAGCCAGTGCTCGTCGGCTTCTGGACCGAAGCGCCGGTGCGCTGCGATTGCAGTTGGCGCTCGGCGACGCCGCGCAACCACTGCTCTTCGTCGCCGACCGAGCCGAAGCGAACGCCTTCCGCGCCACCGCGTTCGACGACCTGCTGCACGGCCGAGCGCGGCACGACGATGCGGTCCGACTGCATCTGCAGCACGTAGTGGTCGTCGCCGACCGTCTGCAGGATCTCGCCGACGAGACGGTTGTCGTTGCTGAGCTTGAGGAAGCCCTGCGTCGCACGCTGCAGGTCCGCGTAGTCGCGGCTGTCGAGCGTCGTGACCTTGCGGATCTCGGCGCGCGGCAACAGGACTTCGCCTTGCTTGACCGCGAGGACCAGCGCGTCCGCGGCGACCGCCTTGACGCTGCCGATGAAGAAGTTGCCGTTCGCGAGCTGCGCGAAGGCCTTGCTGCCCGGCGTCACCGAGGCCCAGGCGGCAGTCGCGCGCTCGCTGCCGTCGAACGAGCCGACCCAGAGGGTCTCGCCCGCCGGCAGGTAGTGCGGCAGGTTCTGCGCCGCGACCGGGTTCTCGGTCGTGGGCATCGGCTCGACCGCGGGAGCGGGTTGCTCCACGACGGCGACCTTGGACTCGGGCTCCGTCGGCGTCGGCTGGGCCTGCGGCGCCGGAGTCGGCTGCGCGGGCTGCGCGACCGCCACGTTGGGCGCGGTCTCGGCCGCAGGCGCGGCGGGTTCGTTCTTGGCGACCTGCGGGGCGACCGGCTTGGGCGCCTTCGGGTTCAGGTTCGGGCGGGCAACCTGGACGCGCTCGACCAGCTCGGGCTCGAGCGTGAGGCCGATCCACTCGGGGTGCAGCACGGCGACCGCGCCGGCGCCGACCAGGATCGCCGCGGCGGCAGCGCGCGTGACGAACCGCAGGATGCGGCCCGTGCGCGCCGGAGCCTTCGTGACCATGACGGGCTCGGCCTGCTCCTCGGACTCGAACTCGGCATCGGCGTCCTGCGCCGTCTCGCCTTGTTCGTCGAGGGAGGCGAACTCGTCCTGGTTCTCGATCTCCTCGTTGCTCGCGAACTCGTCGTGGTTCTCGAACTCGACTTGCTCCGCGTCCTCGGTCTCGAGCGACTGGTCCTGGCCGTCGACTTCGTCGGACTCGGCCTCGACCTCCTCGCCTTCCGCGTGGACAGCGCCGCCGTCGTCCTCGAACGCATCCGTCGGCGCGGCATCGCTACGGTTCGCGGACAGCGGTTCCCAACCGTCCTCGACCGGCTGCTCGCCTTCGGGGTTGCCTTCGCCCGCGATGCCCGAGGCGTCGGCCTCGGTGCCCTCGTCGAGCACGAAGACCTCGCCGTTCAGCAGGTCGTCCTGCGTGGTCTGCAGCGATTCGATCTGCTCTTCCTGCGGCGCCGCATCGTCCTCGAGGACGATGTCGTCGTCCGAGGCCTTGGGCTGCGCGCCGTCGATCAGTTCGAGCTCTTGCTCGCTGTCGATCGCGAGCTCGTCGTCCGCCTGCATGTAGCCGGGCTCGGACGGCACCGGCACCCCCATCTCGTCCGGCGTCATCGCGCGGCCGCCCCAGCGCGAACGGCCTGCCTCGTCGAACGACTGCGCATTCCCGTCTTCGAGGCCCTGCTCCGGCGTCGACGGCGTGAAGAGGATGTCCTCGGGCGACTCCTCCGGCTGCTGCGAATCGGCGGTCGGCTGCTCCATGTCCGAAGCAAGATCCAGATCCTGCTCAGGCTGGGGCTCCGGCTGCGGCTTCGGGGCGTTCTTCGGAGCAGCCTTTGGGCTGGTCGGCTTCTGCCAACTCTGCGCGAACATCGGGTCGAAGCTGCGGCTCTGGCCCGGAAGGCCGGAGGGGTTGGTGTCCTTGCCGTTCTTGTCGATGTTCGTGTCGTCGCCGTTCATGGCACTCTCCGTGGAGCCGGGGGTTCCGCGGCTCTATCGGCAGAAGCCCCCCTCGGAGGTGAGCGGATCCGCGGCGCGCCACGGCCGACGCCCAGACGCGGCCACCGCCCGTTGGCGTCGGCGCGGCCGCAGACCCGGTCGTCCCACCCCGGGCCCTCGGGGGCGCCGCGGGCGCGGGCTCAGGCCTCGGCTGCGAGCTCGCGGCTCAGGGCCGACGACGCGAGCAGGCGCCGCACGCCGCCGCGCAGCACGGTGAGTCCGAGCGCATCGACGTGCTCCAGCAGCGGGATCAGGTACTTGCGGCTCGTGTCGAGTTCGTCGCGCAGCGCGGGGATGTCGAGCTCTTCCTTGTGCAGCAGGCAGTTGTTGCGGATCGCGCGCAGCGCTCCACGCAACGCGGTGGCGCCGTAGAAGTGCTCGCCGACGCGTTCGATCCGGCCCTCGTCAACAGCGCGCTCCAGCAACCCGGCCATCGCGTCGCCGCCGAAGCCGAGTTCGGCCTCGAGCTCGGCGCGGTCCGGCGGCCGGAATCGCTTCGACTCGCAAGCCGCCACGATGCGGTCGAGTCGCTGCTGGTCCGCGGCGGCGAGCGGCCGCAGGCGGTCGACGAACAGCATCTGCCCCTGGCTGCCGGCGCGCACGCGACCCGCCGCCTGCAACATCTCGAACACCGCGTCGACGAGCGGCTGCGGCAACGTCTTCGTCGCGCGCAAGGCGCTGCGCTGGATCGAAGCCGCGGCAGCGCGCTTGCTCAGCATGCGGTCCACGGAGTCGAGCAGCTCGCGTTCGCCGGCGCGAAGGTCGCTCGCGCGGAACGCACGATGCGCGCGCGCATGCACGTGCACGGAAGGCATCGACGCCAGCACACTCTCGACCTGCGCTTCGGAGCGTTCGATTGCACGAGCGAGGTCGGCGAACGCGCAGCCACTCGGGCCCTTCTGCGCCAACTCGTGCTCGATGCGCGCCTCGGGACGGTCGCCGGCTTCGCGCAGCGACTGCAACTCGTCGCCGAGGTCCTTGCGGCGGTAGCGACCGTGCTCGGCCACGACGCGCAACACCGCGCCGCCGCCGATCGTGACCGGCGGAGTCTCCAACCGCAGCAGGAAGCGATCGCCGTGCGCGCAACACATCGGCTCATCGAGGAGCACGCGCACCGTCGCGCGTTCGCCCGGCTGGAGCCGGTCGCGGTCGAGCAACAGGACGTCGCCGCGCACTTCGACTGTGCCCGTGTGCACGCGAACCGCCGCTCGATGGCGCAGCGCTTTCGCGCGCTTCAACAGCGTCAGGTCGAGGTCTACGGCCGTGCCCACCGGATACGCGCCGGGCGCGCACGCCACCATGCCGCGATGCAGCCCGGCCTGGCGCGCGTCCGGAACGGACAACGCCGTGCTGTGCCCGGCCACGGCCTGTTCGACCTTGCCACCGTAGGCATGCAGGCCGCGCACACGCGCGCGTTCGCCGCCGGGCAGGATCTCGATCTCGTCGCCCGGGCTGACGACGCCCGCGAGCGGGATGCCGGTGATCACGGTGCCGATGCCCGGCAACGTGAAGACGCGTTGGATCGGCATGCGGAACGGCCCGCCGCTGGGCCGCGGGTCGAGTTCGCGCGCGAGGTCCTCGATCTTCGCCTTGAGCTCCTCGATGCCCTCGCCCGTCACCGAACTCACGCGGCAGACCTCGGCGCCTTCGAGCACCGTGCCCTTCACGAGGTTCTGGACCTCCTCCTGCGCCATGTCCGCGAGCGCAGGATCGACCATGTCGATCTTGGTCATCACGATCAGGCCGCGACGCACGCCGAGCAGATGCAGGATGTCGAGGTGCTCGATCGTCTGCGGCATCACGCCGTCGTCGGCAGCGACGACGAGCAACACGAAGTCGATGCCCGTGCAGCCCGCGACCATGTTGCGCACGAACCGTTCGTGGCCCGGAACGTCCACGACGCCGAGCCAGCGGCCGTCGCGCATCTTCCAACGCGCGAAGCCAAGGTCGATCGTGGGGCCGCGCTCTTGCTCTTCCTTGGGCCGGTCGGGGTCGATGCCCGTCAACGCGCGGACGAGGGACGACTTGCCGTGGTCGATGTGGCCGGCAGTGCCGACGACGACCGGATGGATCGGCCGCGCCATGGCTGCCTCAGGCGCCGAGAACCGAACGGGTTCTCGCTGCGCGTCCGGCCGCGGACCCCGTCACTGGCAGCAACCCGTGAGCCCGTGGCATGAGGTCGCTCGCGCGCTCAGCGCTGCACGT
>CAZEQF010000299.1:0-5358 GCA_964514315.1 uncultured Singulisphaera sp.
TGTTCGCGAAGTCGCCGTATTCGACGTTCCCGAACTACTTCAACGTGCACACGGTGTTCCGCGCGAGCGTGGACTCCGGCGCCAACCAGCCCGACGTCACGCCGCCGATCGTCAAGAACACGGCCTACGGCGCGAGCTACAACACGGGCGGAACCGCGCGCTGCCTCTACATCCAGAACACGTCGCTCGCCCTCGCTGACGCCGCGCTCGCGCCCGCCAACGAGTCGCGCATCCTCGTGATGGTCAACGACAGCCGCTACGGCGGCTGCGCGAGCACGTTCGCGGTCAGCTACAACGGCGCGTCGATGGTCGAAGTGCAAACGCACGAACTCGGCCACTCGGTCGCCGGACTCGCCGACGAATACGACTACCCCAACGTCCTCTACACCGGCGGCGAACCGAACCAGGTCAACGTCACGACGAGCAACGTCGGCCAGAAGTGGTCGCACTGGTGGGGAACGGACGGCGTCTCGGCCTTCCAGGGCGGCTACTACCACACGACCGGCATCTGGCGTCCGCGCGCAGACTGCCTCATGCGCAGCCTCGGCCAGCCCAACTGCGCCGTGTGCCGCGAACAGATCGTCAAGACGGTCAACGAACGCGTGCAGGCGATCCTCAACCCGAACCCCGCGTCGCAATCGCTGACGCTCGCGCGCCCGTCGCTGCAGGCCTTCAGCTTCACCAACCTCGTGCCCGCGGCAAACAGCCCGTTGATCACGTGGAAGGTCGACGGCGTCGTGCAGCCCAACCAGAACTCGAACGGCCTGTTCGTGAGCACGGCGGGCATGACGCTCGGCGCGCACACCGTGACCGCGGAAGTGCAGGACCGGACGGTGCTCGTGCGCAACGACCCGGCGAACATCCTCCGCGAGAGCTACACGTGGAGCGTCACGATCACGGACCCCAATGCCGCAAGCCTGCGCATCACGGCGAACGGCGCTGTGCCGCAGGTGTTGACGGTCGGCGCAGAATGCGACGTCACGGTGACGGTGGCGAACGACGGTCCTGCCGTCGCGAACAACGTGCTCGTCGAGCAGTTCCTCTCGGTCGACACCACGTTGACGACGAGCGACTTCTACCTCGGCAGCGCGACGATCCCGCAGATCGCGGTCGGCGCGACGCAGACGCTCACACGCCGCGTGAAGCTGCCCTGGGCAGCATCGCCGCGCGTCTACCAACTGTTCACGCAAGTGAACCGACTCGGTGTGATCGTCGAGCCTTCGATGGTCGACAACGTGCAGGCTCGCTCGCTGCTGGTCACTGCGGGCGGTTGCGCGCCGAAGCTCGAGTATCGCGACGACCTGCGCTATCCGCGCGACGCTGCGGCGGTCTCGCTGCAGACGGGTGGCATCGTCCAGCCGACGGTCGTCGCGCCCTGCGCGACGCCGGGCACGCTCTACCTGCTCGCGTGGACCTGCAGCGGCACGCAGCCCGGACTCGCGCTCTCGCCGACGCTGACGCTGCCGATCAACTTCGATGCGTGCACCAACGCGGGGCTCGACCTGCTCAACGGCAGCGTCTTCCAGCTCGCGTTCGGCCCGCTCGCGACGAACGGGCTCGGCAACGCGACGATCGCATTCCCCGGCGGCCTCTCGCTGCTGCCGACGCCGACGCATCTCGCCGCCGTGCTGCTCGATCCGTCGCTGCAGTTCGTCGGCGTGACAAACGCGATCGCATTCGACCTGCAGTGACGAGAACGTCGCGCCCCGACACTTCGGGGCGCGACCAGTGGCGCGCGCGTCAGCCGACGCGCATGAAGCCGATCGGGTCGCCGACGACCGCGGTCGGCAGCGTGTCCTCGTCCGGCGCGTAGGCGATCTTGTTGCGCTCGCAGAGTTCGACGAACCACGCGACCTCTTCGACGCTCGTCGTGATCCAGCCGGGCTTCGTCATGCCACCGAAGATCGCGGCCGCGAACTCGCGCGCCTTGTCGCGCTCCTTCACGAATGCGTCGACGTCGAGTTGTGCCGGCGCGATGCGGCCGTAGGCCACCGCGCTGAGCCACGGATACGTCTCCGGGTCGGTGAACACGCTGACGCACGCGAGGTGGTCGTAGCCACCCTGCTTCGCCGCCTCTGCGGCATCGCCGTGGCGCATCTTGACCTTGCCGGTCAGGCCGACGCGCGCGATCGCAGCCTCGATCACTTCGCACTCGCGCAGGCGCGCGTTGCACGCGATCACGCGACGACCGCGCACGAACCGCTCCGCGAACAACACCGGCAGTTCCGCGACGCCGGCGCCCGCGTAGAGCGAGACGCCGCCTTCGGGCACGCGCTGCAACAGGCCGCGCGCCCAGTCGATGCCGAGCGGGATCACGCGCGGACGCAGTTCGTCCCAGTGCTCCTCGCCGTCTTCGTGGAAGTAGATCTTGCCCAGCGCTTCCCAATCGAGCGCCTCGAAGAGCTTGTGCAACGTCTCTTCGCAACGATCCCAGGACCAGAGTTCGCTCATGCTGTGCGGCCTTCTTCGCCGATTTCGCGCAACCGCGCAAACGTGAAGATCCCCGTCTTGTGGCCGTCGCTCCAGACGAACGTGAGGCCGTAGCGGCCCACGAGCTCCACGCCGAGGATCAGGATGTCAGGACGCACCGAATTGGGGTCGAGCAGCTTCTTGCCCGTGCCTTCTTCGATGCACATGGCGCACGGGCACAGAAGACGCAGCTGGCGCGCGCCGAGATCGGTCACGGCGCCGTCCTTCCACGCGATGCGCAGCGTGAACGGCGAGACGAGGTCGGCGGACTTGGGAATCGCAGCGGTCATTTCCGGGAGCTCAGGAGCTTGAGCGACGCGCGACGAACGGGGACAACCACCGCGTGCGCGTCGGATCGATCATTCTTGCAGGCGGACGCAGTCGACGCATGGGCCGTCCCAAGGAGTCGCTGCCGTTCGGGGCGAACACGATGCTCGGTCGCACGGCGGAAGTCTTGCTCGAATGCGCGGATCCCGTGTGTGTCGTTGCGCGCGACCGCGAACAGAGCCTGCCGCCGTTGTCGGCGCGCGTTCTGTCCGCCGTCGACGAACGCCCGGAGACGGGCCCGCTCGCCGCAATCGCGACCGGCATGCGAACGCTGCTCGCAAGCGGACGGATGACGATGCAGGACGCGGCATTCGTCACCGGCTGCGACGCGCCGTTCGTCACCGCCGCCGTCGTGCAACTGCTCGCGCGCGAACTCGGCGACGCCATGTGCGCAGCGCCGTTCGTCGCGGACATCGCGCATCCGCTCTGCGCGGTCTGGCGGCTGTCGTGCCTGCCAACCATCGACGATGCGCTCCGGAACGGCGTCGACGCGCCGCGCGCGCTGCTGCGGAGCATCGAGACACACGCCGTGCCGGAAGCGAAGCTGCGCATGGCGGACCCGCGGTTGCTCTGCCTCATGCCGTGCAACTCGCCCGCCGACTACGACGCCGCGCTGCGCGCACACGGAGGAACCGATGGCCGTTGAACTCGCGCACGGGGAACTGCGCGTCACCGTGCTCGGCTCGGGCACCGCGATCCCGGTCGCGGACCGCTTTCCCGCCGGCTACCTCGTGCAGTCGCACAGCGCGAACGTCCTCGTCGACTGCGGCCCGGGCACGCTGCGGCGGCTCGCGCAGACCGGGCTCGACCTCGACGCGATCGATGCGGTGTTCTTGACGCACTACCACACCGACCACTGCGCCGACGTCGGGCCGTTGCTGTTCGCGCTGCGCAGCCCGCGCTACCGCGGCCGCAAGCCGCTGCATCTGTTCGCCGCGCCGGGCCTGCAGCGCTTCCTCGACACGCTTGCGACCGTGTGGCCGTGGACGTTGCCGCGCGACTACGAACTGCGCGTGCACGAACTCTCGCCGGGCGCGCTGTCGTTCGCGGACCTGGAGGTCACCGCGCTGCCGATCCGCCACACCGCGCAGAGCCTCGGGTATCGCTTCGCCGCCAGCAGCGGCAAGTCGGTCGCGTTCAGCGGCGACGCCGACGAATGCGAAGAACTCGTCGACCTCGCGCGCGACGTCGATGTCTTCGTCTGCGACGCGGCGTTCCCCGACGCACAGCGCGTCGAAGGCCACCTCACGCCGGGCCTCGCGGGCGAACACGCGGAGCGCGCAGGAGCAAAGTCGCTCTGGCTCACGCACTTCTACCCCGAGTGCGATGGCGTCGACGTCGCGGCACAAGCGCGCGCGACGTATCGCGGCGAAGTGGTCGTCGCGCGCGATTTGCTCGCGGTGACGCTGCGGAAGTAGCGCGCTTCGGGACGGCGCCGAGCTTCGTCGCGCGACGCGACGCGACCGGTCTGACGTGGCCCCCCGGGCACAGCTGCAGGCTGCGCCACGAGAAATCCGTTCGGGGCCTTCCCCCGCTGTGCGTCTCCCTCCTTGCCGGGCCCGTTGCGCCCGCAATGGAGAGCCCGATGCACACCGACCACTTGCTGCGCCGCGCGTTTGCGGACCCAGCGCTCGTTCCGCTTTGGCTGCGATTTCTGCTGCGCGACCACCCGCTCTGCGCGCGGATTGCGTGGTCGACGTTGCGGGTCGCGTCGGGTGCGTCGGTCGATCCCAAGCTCCGTCGCCACGAAGCCGACCTCGTGCTCAAGGCGCAGATCAAGGAGAGCCTGCGCGAGGTCGTGTTCGTCATCGAGTTCTCGCTCGGTCGCAAGCGCGCGGCGTGGCGACAGCTCGTCCGCTACTGCGCGCAGGAGATCGAGAAGTCACTGCGCGAGGAACCCGGCCTGCCGCTTCCGTTCGTCGTGCCCGTTCTCGTGCATGCGGGCAGGCGGCCGTTCGAGGGGCTGCTCGCAGTGACGGCGCAGACGATCGACGGCGCAGTCGCGCGCGACCATGCCGGATTCTCGTTCGCGATCGCCCTCGACGACTTCGCGGCGCGGTCCGAAGACGAGATCAAGGCGATGCCGGTGCCGCTGGCGCTCAAGCTCGCAGCCCTGTTCGCGAAGTTCGTCAAAGGCAGAACCCCTGACGAAGTGGAAGCCGCCTTGCTTCGCTGGAGTGGCATGCTGCGCGACGCATGCAGGGGAGCTTCCGACCCCGAAGCGGCGCAGGTATATGCAACCTACGTGTTGGAGACGACGCAGATGCCGCAGGAGCGGTTCGAGCGTGTTCTGAACGAGATCCTGGGCCCGGATGGAGATGGACCGATGAAGACCACTGCAGACTTGTTGCGTGAGGAAGGCAGGTTGGAGGGTGAGGCGCGGGGCCAGACTCGAGGCCGAACCGAGGGCCGCACCGAAGTCCTGCTCACCCAGCTCCGCCGCCGCTTCGGCGACCTGCCGAGCTCCTTCGTGGCCCGCCTCGCGACGTCCACGATTGCCCAGCTCGACGCCATTGCGCTCCGGATCCTCGACGCGAAGTCGCTCGACGAGGTCTTCGGCAG
>CAZEQF010000300.1:0-5353 GCA_964514315.1 uncultured Singulisphaera sp.
ATGATGATACTGGCATCGTTTTGGTGCTGCTGCCGGGCGGGACTTTCTGGATGGGTGCGCAGGGAGAAGACCCTAAAAAGCCAAACTATGATCCGTTGGCTCAGAGAGACGAGGGGCCGGTGCATCAGGTTCAGATATCCCCGTTCTTCATCGGCAAGTATGAGGTCACGCAGGAGCAATGGCGGCGGTGGACGAATGAGAATCCGAGCGATGTTAGACACCTAAGTCCGAAGTTTCCTGTGACGGATGTTAGTTGGCATGATGCTGAGGCGGTAACCGGCAAGGTTGGCCTGTTATTGCCGACCGAAGCTCAGTGGGAATATGCATGTCGTGCGGGTGCCATCACTCCGTGGTGGACTGGTGCAGATGCATCAGATCTTTCGGCCGGAGCTGTATTCGGCGGTTACCTAGCACCGGTCGGAAGTCGGTCTGCGAATCAATTCGGTTTGTTCGATACAGCGGGTGGCGTTTGGGAGTGGTGTCGGGATGCCTATGGACCTTACTTGTTCACGGCGGTAGCTGATCCGTTCATGCCTACAGGCAGCGCTCGAATTAACAGAGGTGGTTGCTGGAGTGATGGTCACGCAAAGTTGCGATCTGCCATTCGGAGCGCGAACAGTCCAAATCTTAGGAATGCCGGTGTGGGGTTGCGGGTTGCGCTGGCGCCAGTGCTTGTCCAGTAACTTGTGATTGTCCAGTGAGATGTCGACCCAGGAGCCGGCAGTGTTGCAAAGTCTCGGAGCCTCAAGCCTTGCTGGGCTAACGATGCTCAGTCCAGCTAGCCTCCCCAACGAGACGACGCTCGCCCACACCCTCACTTCGCGCTTCCACCCCGACTCCCCACCGCCACCGCCGCAAGGATCACCACGCCACCAACCACCGCCGCCGCATGCGGAACTTCCCCATGCGCGAGATACGCGAGCAACGGGTTGAGCGCGGGTTCGATCATCAACAGCAGCGATGCGGACACCGCCGGCACCTGCGGCATCGCGCGCACGAGCAGCGCATACGCGAGGCCGACCTGCAGCGTGCCGAGCACGGCGATCGACGCCCAACTGGCCGCGTCGCCAGCGGTCCAGTCCTGGCCCATCGCTGCGCCGACCGCGAACGCGAGCGGCACGTTGGCGACGTTGCCCCAGGCGACGACGGCGCACGACGCATTCGCATCGCGTTGCGACAGCCAACGCAAACCGACGAGCAGCGTGCCATACGCGAGCCCGGACACGAGCGCGAGCAGGTTGCCGAGGCGCGGGTCCGTCGCGGTCGCGCTCGCGTCGGTGTCGGCGACGAAGAACATCGCGATGCCGACGCCGATGCACGCGAGCATCGCGAGGTCGCGCTTGCCGATGCGTTCGCCGAGCAGCAGCGGCGCGAGCAACACGACCCAGAACGGCGCCGTCGACTGCAAGAAGATCGCGTTCGCCGCGGTCGTCATCGCGTTCGCGACGACGAACAGGCACGTCGCGCCGAAGTAGGGCAGCAGCAGCAGCGCGATGCGCCGGTCCGGCAGCCGCCGCGCCTCGGGCAGCAGCAAGAACAGTGTGAAGGCCGCGACGAACGAACGCAGGCCCGCGCGCTGCAGCGAAGGGAACGTGCACGCCTTGATCAAGGCGCCGCCGAGCGAGAACAGGACGCCGGCGAGGAGCAGTCGGATGCGCGCGTTCACGGGCGACGCATGATGCCGCGCGCCGCCGCGCTTTACTCGCGCGCAGCGGCGCGGCACTTTGGCGCGCATGGCTAGCCACGAAACGCTCGATGTCGTCCGCGAAGGCCCGGTCCTGCACGTCCGCCTCAACCGCCCCGATGTGCGCAACGCATTCAACGGCAAGGTGGTCGAGGAGCTCGGCCTCGTGTTCCGCGAAGCGGACCTCGACGCGGACGCGCGCGTCGTCGTGCTGTCGGGCAACGGCAAGAGCTTCTCGGCCGGCGCCGACCTTGCGTGGATGCAAGAGCAAGCCGAGCTGCCGACCGAGCAGAACGAGCGCTCCGCCGAACGCATGGCGCGCATGTTCTTGGCGATCGCGCGCTGCCGGAAGCCGGTGATCGGCCGCATCCACGGCCACGCGCTCGGCGGCGGCACGGGCCTCACCGCGGCGGTCGACATGGCGTTCTGCACGCAGGACTGCCAGTTCGGGCTCACCGAGGTCAAGCTCGGCATCGTGCCCGCGGTGATCTCGCCGTTCGTGATGCAGAAGATCGGCAAGGGCCGCGCGCGCACGTTGTTCCTCACCGGCGAACGCTTCGACGGCAACGAGGCGCAGCGCATCGGCCTCGTGCACAAGGCGTTCGCCGACGAGAAGGCGCTCGACGCAGAAGTGCAGCGCACGATCGGCGAGCTGCTCGCCGCCGGGCCGATGGCCGTCGCGAGCGCGAAGGAACTGATCCGCTCCGTCGGCGCGCTGTCGCTCGAAGAAGCGATCCCCGTCACGGCGAAGTGGATCGCCGCGTTGCGCGCGACGCCCGAGGCCCGCGAAGGCATGGGCGCGTTCCTCGGCAAGCGCAAGCCCAACTGGATGTCGTGACGTGAAGGCTCTCGCGGTCGTCGCTGTCGCGGGCGTTGCGCTCGCGGTCTCGTGTTCGTCGTCGGATCTTCCGCGCAGCAACGAAGTCGAGATGCAAACGTCGTCTCGCGCTGACTCCGCGTCGTCGCACGGCGACGCAGCCTCTTCGCTTTCGGGCGACAAGGCGGAGATGCAGGCAGCGTCTGGCGCTGGCTCCGCGTCGTCGCGAGACGGAGTTGTGTCTTCGCTCGCGGCCGACAAAGCAGTTGTGGGCGACGCCCCGGCTTCTGTCGCGCAGCGATCGAATGGCGATGGTCGCAGCGAGTTGCAAGTTGCGCGGTTCGTCGACCAGGATGGCGACGGCATCCCGGACACGCGGGCGGCTGCGGCCACGGCGTTGACGCCCGCCACCGACGCCGCGATCGCGCAGCGTTGCGAAGCGATCTTCACGCGCGCGCTCGAGGACAGTCGCGCGATCACGCAGTTGCGCGATCTCGTCGACGCTGCGCCCAAGCGCCTTTCGGGCTCGAAGGGCTACGAAGACGCAGTCGTGTTCGCGACGCAGCGTCTGCACGACATCGGCTGTGCCGACGTGCGCACGG
The DNA here is from genome assembly GCA_964514315.1 of uncultured Singulisphaera sp. Lineage (GTDB taxonomy): Bacteria > Planctomycetota > UBA1135 > UBA1135 > UBA2386 > SXPK01. The sequence continues at coordinate 3,104 of CAZEQF010000300.1, forward strand.
AGCCAGTGATGGTGCCGTGCTGGGTGCGCGGCGAGGAGACCGCGGCGGTCACTTCGCCCGAGCCGGTTGCGCTGCGCGTGACGGCGCTCGGCGGCAGCGTGGCGACGCCGCCCGGCGGCCTCGAAGCCGAGGTCGTGATGGTCAAGAGCTTCGAGCAGCTGCGCGAACTCGGCGAGCAAGCGCGCGGCAAGATCGTGTTCTTCAATCGCGCGATGCCGCGCGCGTTCTTGCGCACGTTCCAGGCCTACGGCGACGCGGTGCCGCAGCGCAGCAACGGCGCGGTCGAGGCGGCCAAGGTCGGCGCGGTCGCGGCGATCGTGCGGTCGATGACGACCTCGATCGACGGGCATCCGCACACGGGCGCGATGCGCTACGCGGACGGGGTGGCGCAGGTTCCTGCTGCCGCGATCGCGACGGCGGATGCCGAAACGCTCGCGCGCATGCTCGCGGAGTCCAAGACGCCGGTGAAGGTGAAGCTCGTTCTCGGTTGCCGCACGGAGCCCGACGTGATGTCGCACAACGTCATCGCCGAGATCCGCGGCAGCGAACGGCCCGACGAGGTCGTCGTGCTCGGCAGCCATCTCGACGCGTGGGACCTCGGCGAAGGCGCGCACGACGACGGCGCGGGCTGCGCGCAGACGATCGAAGCGATGCGCCTGCTCGTCGCGTGCGGCATCCAGCCGAAGCGCACGATCCGCGCCGTGCTGTTCGCCAACGAAGAGAACGGCCTTCGCGGCGGCGCTGCCTACGACGCGGCGCACGCGAACGAACGCCACGTCGCCGCGATCGAGACCGACTCCGGCGGTGCTTCGCCATTCGGGTTCTCGTGCACCGTCGCGCGCGACAAGGCGGATCCGTTCCGCGCGTTGCTCACGCCGCTCGCGGCCTACCACTGCGACGCGTTCGCGCCCGGCGGCGGCGGCGGCGCCGACATCGGCCCGCTCGCGGCGCGCGGCGTGCCGTGCTTCGTCTTTTAATTGTAAATCCTGTTGGTCTCTCGAATTAAAACGTACTTCAACATTGTTTACAATAGTAAATTCTTTCTTCTCTTCCTCGTCACCGACAGCCAGCGCTACTTCGACTACCACCACTCGGCGCTCGACGTCGTCGCCAACGTGAACGAACGCGAACTCGCGCTCGGCGCGGCGGCGGTCGCGTATCTCGCGGTCGCGCTCGCGGATCGCTGAGCAGCACGAGGAAGATCGGCGGCGTCGGTTACGGCGGGACGCCGAGCAGGCGGGCAACGGGGAGCTCAGCAGGCGAAGTGGCTCGGCCGCATTCGCAGGCAATAGCAGTTCGCGTGTTGCGTGCGGTCGGAGTTGATTGCGCGCACCTGTCGTCAGCTCGTCGCTGCGGGTCGCCTCGTTGTGGCGAGGGCTGCTTGCAACAGCGCGCCTGCCAGCGATCTCGCGCGCACTGCGCGCGAACCCGCGTCCCACAAACGACCGCGGCGGCCGTCACCCGAAGGCAACTGCCGCCGCGTTCGTCATGGCCGCGCCGCGTTGCCGCAGCGCGTGGTTCTTGGCTCAGCGCACGGTCTGCGAGACGTAGGCCGTCCACGCCGACGCGCCGGCCGAGTTCTCGGCGCGGATGCGCCAGCGCCAGACGCCGGCGCCGACCGGATCGCTGAACGTCACGGCGTTGGCCGCGACGGTGCGGGTCAGCGTGTTCGTCCAGACGCGGTTGATCTGCTGCTGGCGCTCGATGCGGAATAGCGTCTCGTTCGTCGCGCGATCCGTCCACGTCAGCACCGAGTTGGTGCCGGTGCGGGCGACGCGCAGGTTGGACGGCGACGTCGGGATCGTGACGACCGGGATGCCGCCCGAGGCGCGGACCGAGTAGTTGCCGACTGCGCCGCCGAAGCCCGCGACGCGGATCAGGTAGGTCGTGTTCGCGACGGGCGTGAACGTGACATACGAGGTCGTGCCGTTGGGGCACGGGCCGACTGCGCCGCTGTCGTCGTTGCACTGCGTCTGGACGCGCGCCGCGCAGGTGCCGGTGTAGACCGACAGCACGGTGTCGAACGTCGAGCCGCACGTGTCGATCGTCACCGTCGAGGTGCCCGTCGCCGTGTAGCGGAACCACACGTCGGCCGAGGTCGTCGACGTGCCGCAGGTCGCGGTGCCGTCATTCGTGGCCGCGGTCGTCGAACCCGACACCGCGACGCCGTTCGTCAGCGTGGTCGCGCCGGCGCAGCTGTCGTTGGCGGGCGGCGGGGCCTGGATGCGGACCGTGACGGACGCGGCGCCC
>CAZEQF010000301.1:0-5351 GCA_964514315.1 uncultured Singulisphaera sp.
GGTTCCAGGCGTGGCGCCGTGGCGATGGCGCGCGCCGCGCACGAAGCGCTCGACGATGCGTTCGCGCTCGGCGGCCGGCACGCCCTCGCCGTCGTCGCGGACTTCGATCGTCGCCACGCCGTCCTGCGCGCGCGCTTCGACCTCGATCGGGCCCGCGCCGTACTTGCGCGCGTTGTCGATCAACGCGACGAGCGCCTGCGTCACTGCGTCGCGGTCGCCGCGTGCGTGCGTCGCAGAGTCCGCGCGCAGAGCGACCGAACGGCCGTCGCGCGCGACGAGCGGCTGCAGCAGCGCTGTCGCCTCGCGCGCCGCGTCGGCGAGGTCGAAGTCGCGCACGTCGAACGCGCGCTCGCCGCGTTCGGCGCGGCCGAGGTCGAGCACGTTCTCGAGCAGCGTCGACAGCCGCGCGGACTCTGCGGTCAGCATCGCGTGGTAGTCGGCTTCGCGTCCCTTCGCGCGGCCTTCCTGCAGCATCTCGGCGAGCAGGCGGATCGACGCGAGCGGCGTCTTCAGCTCGTGCGTGACGTTGGTCAAGAACTCGGCCTGCGCCGCCATCGCGTCCGCCTCGCGCAACGAAGCGCGGCGTTGCGCGCGCAATGCAGCGGCGAACGCGAGCGCGAGCGCGACCGTCGCGAACGGCCACAGCCGCGCCGACTGCGACAGCGCCGCGTCGCCGGACTCGCGCAGCGCGCGCACGAACGGCACGCCGGCGAAGCCTGCGTCGTCGTTCAGGTCTGCGTCGTCGCGCAACTCGGCCTCGACGAGCCACGGCCAACGCGGCAGCGAACCGGACTCGCCGGCGCGGACGGTCGCGGCGAGGAACCGTTCGGGCGAGACGATCGCCGCATCGAATGCGCCGTCGTCGCGCGGCATGCGCCACAGCGGCCCTTCCGAGGTCGCGCACAGCGCGGTCGTGGGCGTCAACGCGGGCGCTTCGGCGAGCGCGCGTTCGATGCGCAGCAACTCGGCGCGCCGCGCGCACGCGGCCTCGTGGGCCTTCGACCACGCGCCCTGGAGTCCGGCCGTTGCGGACTCGGGCAGGAACGGCGCGAGCCGTTGCGCCCACGCGGGTGGTTGGCTTCGCGGCAACCGCAGCGCCGCGGCCGTCGCGCGCGCGAGCGCAGGGCGCGCGAGGTCGGCAGGCGCGAGCGCCTCGATCTCCGCGTCGAGCCGTTCGCGCAACGCGCCCACGCGCTCCGTGTCGCCGCTGCGTTCGCTCTGCCATGCGGCGGCGGCGAGCACTACGAGGCGCTGGCACGCGAGCAACGGCCCTGCGAGCAACGTGTCGAATCCGCGCGCCGCGAGCTTTGGGTCCTTCTCGGCGAACTCGGCCATGGCCGCGCGCGCGAGCCGGTCTTCGACCACTGCGTCGTCGTCGAGCGGCGACGGCTCCTCGTGCAGCCACGCCGTCTCGGCTCCGGGTTCGACGCGTCCGTCGCGCACCACGGCCGCGCGGCCTTCGCTCGCGTCGTCGAACGCAGGCCGCGACGAAGGCGCAAGCCGCAGGATCTGCTCCGCGATCTGCTCGCTGCGCGCGAGTTCCGATTGCCGTGCCGACCGCTCGAGACTCGCGGTCCAGAACGACTGCGCGACGACCGCCACGAACGCCGCCATGCCGATCGCAGGCAGCCAGCGTGGTCGCTTTCTGGTTCGGGTCGAAGGGTCGTTCACGAAGGGCTGCGTCAGGGTCGTGGCGCGAGCGTGGCCTTGGACGATGCGCGTGGCTGGTCTTCCACGAAGCGTTCGAGGTTGCTCGCGCCTGACGTTCTACGTCGGCCCTGCCGCGACCTGTCAAGAAAGGGTCAAACAGGGTCGCCGCGCTTCACCACTCCTGCACAGAGACCATCACGCGCTTCCCGTCCGCGACGACGAGGAACTTGCCGGGCCTGTTGTCGCTGCGCATGTAGAGCGGGAAATAGCTGCCGCCACGTTGCGCGATGCCGTCGACGAACGCGTCGAATGCGCGGCCGCGATCCCCGAGCAGCAGGCTCCCGACATTGAGCCAGCGGTCGTAGGCGATCTCCTGTCCGTCCGACGCTGTGCTGTGGCCGCCGGTCACGAACAACTTGTCCGGGCCGTCGGGTCCGTCGAACTTCGCGATCTCGGCACGGACGAACTCGAGGGCTGCACCCGACAGCGGCGGCGGCGGGCAGTTGGGCGAAGGTCCGCCGGCGGGACTCGCCGCGCAGGACGACAGGGTCTGGGTCGTGAGCAGCGCGAGGAGCGCGGGGAGGCGAAGCGAGTTGGCCATGGCGAGGCTGACGACTCGACGCGCCGTTTGCTCCGTTGCAAGCGCGATCCTCCGAGCCGCAGCCCGCGCGACGTGTCGGTGCCAACGAGCGTTCGTGGCGCCGCTGCAGGGGGGCGCAGAGCCGTGGCCTTGTTGCTAGGCTGGCGTGCCCTGCCCGGCGAACCTGCCCGCCGGCCCATCCTCACGATGTTGCTCACGCTCGCTGCCGCTTCGTTCCTCGCCGCATCCATCCCGCAGTCCGGCCCGACGGGCGGACTCGTTGCCCACGTCACCGACAACGCGTCGCACGGCGTGGTGGGGGACGCGATGCTCTCCCTCGACGAGGCGATCCGCCTTGCAAACGGTTCACTGACGGTCGCACAGCTGTCGCCCGCGGAAGCGGCGAACGTCACCGGCCTCGGCTCCTTCGTCGACGAGATCGAGATGGACCCGATGGTCACGCCGATGATCACGCTCGAAGGGTCGCTGACGCCGATCACGGGCCAGTCGGGGTCGTTCGTGCACGTGCACTCGATGGTGATCGGCCACGGCCACACGGCCACGCGCGTCGTCGTCGACGGTGGCGCGTTCGGCAACGTGTTCACGTTGCGCACGCATCGTTGCGAAGTCGCCGGCGTGCACATCACGAGCGGGCAGGTTGCGTTCGACGTCGAGACGACGCAGGGCGGAATCATCGAGGCCTTCATGGCCCGCATCGAAGACTGCGACATGCACGGCCAGACCACGGCCGCCGTCGTGCTCAATGCGTCCGGCAATGCGCGTTCGAGCGTGATGCTGCACCACTGCGAGTTCCACAACCTGCAGCGCGCGATCCTCGTCGACGACCACGGCTCGGGCGGCTTCGCGATGCTGCACGCGATGGATTGCCACTTCGACCAGGTGGTCACTGGATGCGACGCGCTCGTGTCTTCGTCGGGCGGCGCGATGAGCATGGCGATGTTCGATCGCAGCGAGTTCAAGCAAGGCCAGAACTTCCTGCGTGTGCAGCGCGCATCCACGGGCAACCAGCAGTTCATGGTCCGCCTGCTGCACTGCGACCTCTCGACGACCGGCGACACGGTCGACGTGCAGGGCAACGCGCTCGGCATGACGATGATCCATCACCACCACAGCACGCTCGCCGCGGGCATCGGCCAGAAGGCGCTCGTCGTGGGGCCGAAGACGGCGCTCTTCGACGTGCACGGCAGCGAAGTGGAGTTCATCGGCGACGTGCTCGTGCGCTGCAACCTGTTCACGCAGCGCGTGTGGCAGCAGAACAACGTCTATCGCAACGGCGTCGTGACCTTCGACTGCGACGGGTCGCTGCCCAACGTGGCGCAGAACCACTACGAGAACTGCCAGGTCGTCGTGCCGTCGACGGCGCGCAGCGCGTTGCGCATGCGCAGCTGCGAGTTCGTGAACTCGAGCGTCGCGGGCCAGTCGCTGTTCGCGCCGGTGCAGTTGCAGGACTGCTGGCGCAGCGCTGCTTCGATCAGCGGCTTCGTCAGCGACACGCAGCCTGCGGGCGGGCGGTTCCTGTCGCAGGCCTCGGTGTCGCCGACGCACGTGGATCTCGGCGCGACGTTCGACCTCGTCAGCGACGCGCCGCAGGGCGTGTGGTTGTTCTGGGTCATGACGATCGGCGTCGAGCAGCCGAACACCACCGAGGAACCATTCCGCTACTACGGCGAGACGATGGGCGCAGAGACGATCTGGTTCACGACGGGGCAGACCACGGTGACGATGACCGTGCCGAACGATCCCGCGTTCCTCGCCTACGAGTTCTACTTCGCCGCGGCGACGTGGTCGCAGTTACCCTACGGCCCAGAAGTCACGCTGCCGCGCGGCGGCCGCATGCAGCCGATCGAGTGAGTTGCCGCAGCTCCGAGTCAGCGCGGCGCGATGCGTTGGCTGCTCGGGGCGAGCGAAGTCTCCCGTGACGGAGTGCGGTCCACCGCACGCAAGGCACGTCGCGCGCATTCGGGCAACTGGCCCGCCTTGTGGCGTTCCTGGGGCCTCGTATCCTCTCCGCTCTCTCGCGGTTCCTGCACCCGCCGCGCCCGTCTCCCATGCTCCAACGCTTCGCTGCCGTCGCGCTCATCGCGACCTCCTCTCTGCTTGCCCAGGGCGTCAACTGCCAGCTGCTGGCGACGATGAACCAGCACGCGCCCTACAACGACATCTGGGGCTACGTCGCGCCGAACGGCAAGGAGTACGCGATCCTGATGTGCACGACGGGCACCGCGTTCATCGACGTCACGATCCCGACGGCGCCCGTGGAGCGCGCGTTCATCACGGGACCGACATCGACGTGGCGTGACTGCGAGACCTACGGCACCTACTGCTACATCGGCACCGAGGCTGCGGGCGGGTTTCAGGTCGTGAGCCTCGTCAATCCCGACGCTCCAGTGCTGCTCGGCACCGTCGGCGCGACGGTGTTCAACAACAGCCACACGCTGACGATCGACCAGGGCACGGGCCGTCTCTATTGCAACGGCACGAGCGCCGGCGTGCCGGTGTTCGACCTCGCGGCCAACCCGACCAATCCGCCGCTGATCGGCAACCTGCTGCCGCGCAACGCGACGAACCCCAACTCGACCTACTTCCACGACCTGCTGGTCGAGAACGGCTTCGCCTACGGCTCGATGATCTACAACGGGCAGTTCCGCATCATGGATGCGACGACGCTGCCGAGCCCGACGATCAGCAACACGAGCACTCCGGGCGTGTTCACGCACAATGCATGGGTCAATGACGCGGCGACCATTGCGGTGACGACCGACGAAGTCACCGGCAGCGTGCTGAAGATCTACGACATCACCAACAAGGCGGCGCCGGTCGCATTGGGGCAATACACGACCAACCAAGGGTCGATCATCCACAACGCCTACATCATCGGGAACCTCGTGCACTGCTCGTGGTACACCGAGGGCTATCGCTGCATCGACATCAGCAACCCGAACGCGCCCGTGGAGGTTGCGTCGTACGACACGTGGCCGGGTGCCACGGGCGGGTTCAACGGCGCGTGGGGCTGTTACCCGTTCCTGCCGTCGGGCATCGTGCTGATGAGCGACATCTCGACGGGCCTCTACATCGTGCGCCCGCAGATCACGGACCTCGC
>CAZEQF010000302.1:0-5330 GCA_964514315.1 uncultured Singulisphaera sp.
CCGCCGAAGCTCGCACCGACTGCAGCGGACCGCGCCTTGTCGACGTAGGGCCGCGCCTGCATCGCGTCGGTGACGGTCAACAGGTCCTGCATCGCCTGGCCGCCCCAGTCCTCGCTGATCGCGTCGCACCACGCCTGGCCGAAGCCCGGCAGGCCGCGGCGGTTCACGCCAGCGACCACGTAGCCCTTCGCGGCCATCAAGTGGAAGTTCCACCGATACGAGAAGCCCTGGCCGACCATCGACTGCGGCCCGCCCTGGCAGAACAACACGAACGGATGCTTCTTCGTCGCGTCGAAGTTCGGCGGCTTCACGATCCACGCGTGGATGCGTTTGCCGTCGCTCGCGGGGAACCACTCGGCCTCGACCGTGGGCTGGTCGAACTTCTCGAGCATCGTCTTGCCGGCCTTCGTCAACGGCAGGATCGAGCCGGTCGCGACGTCGATCTCGACGAGGTCCGCAGGCATCTCCATCGTCGTGCGCAGCGCGTAGACCTTGTCGCCCTTCGGCGACACCTGCAGCGACGACAGCGCGTGGCGGCCCTTCGTCACCGCGCGATGCGTTCCGTCGAGCGCGGCGGTGTAGAGCTGCGTCGTGCCTTCGATCTCGACGGTGAAGAACAACCGCTGGCCATCCGAGGTCCACTGCAGGTCGTGCACCGACGCGTCGAGGTCCGGCAGCAGCTCCTTGTTCTTGCCGTCGAGCAGGTCGCGCACGAACAGCCGCACGCGGTCCGCTTCGAAGCCTGCGCGCGCCATGCTGCAGAACGCGATCTGCGAGCCGTCCGGGGACCACGCCGGATCCTGGTCGTAGCCCGGCATCCCTTCCGTCATCAGCAGGTGCGGACCGTCGATCGACACCGGCGCGTGGTAGAGCCCGCTGTCCGTGCTGCGCTCGGGATCCGCGACCTTCTTCGCCGTGTAGCAGACGAACTCGCCGGACGGCGAGAAGCAGATCTGCTCGCGGCCGCCGAACGGCTGCAGCGGCGAGTCGAACGGCTGCCCCGCCATCAGGTCGCGCACGCCCGTGCCGTCGGCGTTGGCGACGAACACGTGGCTGCGCGTGCCGTCGAGCCAGCGATCCCAGTGGCGGACCATGAGGTCGTCGTAGACGCGCAGGTTGGCCTTCGGCAGGTCCGGATGACGGTCCTTGGGAGCCTCGCCGACCTGCACGCTGCGCGTGAACAGCACGCGGGAGCCGTCGGGCGAGAACCGCAGGTTGGACGTCTCGCCGCCGAAGTCGACGACCGTGTGCACCATGCCCTTGCCGACGAAGTGCACGCCGTCCTTCGCGACGTAGGCCATCGTGCCGCCGTCACCCACCCATTGCGGCTGCGAGCCTTCGCCGAGCATCAGTGGCGGCGTCTCCAGGTCGTTCAGCTGCAGCCGCAGGACCCACGACTTCGACGCGTTCGTCTCGAGGACCACGTGCCGCATCGTGTAGAGGATCCACTTGCCGTCGGGACTCAGCGCCGGCTCGCCGATCCGCGGCAACGCCACGAGCCCCTCTGCCGTGAGCAAACGCGAGCGGGACGCTTCCGCAGGAGCCGATTGGCCGACGGCAAGGGCGGATGCGACGACGATGGCGACGAACGGAGCGATGCGCGTCATGCGGCCCATCGTGCGAATCGGAGCCTGCGAGCGAAAGTGCCAGCCACGTCGCGCCGACAGACCGGGAAGGATCCAGGCGAGAACGCGTCCTAGGCGCGTGCCCGCATCCGGGCTTCCGCTAGACTTCGACGCCTTGGACGACTCGGCCGCGCTTGCGGCACACCCGTGATGAACGAACCTGCCAACCTTCCCTCCGGCGCCGACATGCGCCGCATCCGCCGCACCGAACGCGGCTTCACCCTCGTCGAGATCATGGTCGTCATCGTGATCATCGGCTTGCTCGCGACCCTCGTGGCGCCAAACGTCCTTGGCATGGGCGAAGACGCCAAGGTGACCAAGGCCGAGAGCGACGTGAAGGCGATCTACGACGCCGCCACGTACTACCGGATGAAGAACCCGCGCGTCCCGTCGCTCGAGGACCTCACGACGCCGGACGAGAAGGGCAAGACCTACCTCCACGAGAACAGCGACGCGACCGACCCGTGGGGCAACTCCTACATCATCCGTGAGACGGAACGGAACCGGTTCGAGGTGATCAGCTTCGGTCCCGACGGTGCCGAAAACACCGAGGACGACATCTCCAGCAGCCGCAAGGACAAGTGAGCCAGAGCAAGGACCACACCGCAGCTTCGACGCCGTCGCGCACGCGCGAAGGCGGCTTCACATTGATCGAAGTGCTGCTCGTGGTCGCGCTGATGGGCCTGATCGTCGGCATGGTCGCGCCCAACCTCGGCGCGTTCGTGCCGAAGGCGAAGCTCGACGCCGCAGCCAAGGTGCTGCGCGGACACATCGACTTCGTGCGCAGCGAAGCACGCATCCAAGGCAAGCGCTGCGCGCTCGAACTCGACATCGACAAGGGCAACTGGCGCTACGCGCTGCCGCCCGAGGATCGCCTCACGACCGACCAGGACGTGGAGTCGCTGGAGCCGCGGCGCGAAGAATGGCAAGTGCTGCAAGACGGCGTGCAGATCGTCGCCGTCGGCAACCCCAACGAAGGCATGGCCAAGAACGGCGTCTTCGCGATCACGTTCGACCAGAACGGCAACACCGCGGACCAATCGGTCGTGCTGCGCCTGATCGCGGACCCGACGATGGTCTGGACCGTCAACATCCGCGGCCTCACGGGGCTCTGCGAGACGGTCGAGAACTTCGACGGCAAGGAACAGCTGCCCGAAGAAGTCTCGGAGGGCGGCTTCTGATGCGCGCACAATCGGGCCAGGAAGGCTTCACGCTGCTCGAGGCAGCGATCGCGCTGAGCATCGTCGCGGTGTTCACGATGACGTTCCTCGGCATCCGCACGACGGCGATCGGCGATGCGATGGAAGCGCGCAACTGGCGGCTCGCACGCGAACTCGCCGAGGAGCGCATGTCCGAGATCCAGGCGGGCGCGCTCGAGACGCCGCCGCAGTCGGGCGTCGAGGAGCGCTTCGACCGCTACGAAGGATTCAGCTACCAGGTCGTCGTCGGCGAGTCCGCCATCGGCGAACTCGAGGCATCGATCGCGAGCGACGCCGCAGAAGAACAGACCGAGTCGCGCGACCGTTCGGAGTGGCAGCAGAACCGCGACACCTACCGCAAGGCCTCGTCGCGCGGCCTCACGGCGCTCGAGTACCAAGACCAGCTCGCGGCCGAGGAATACCAGCGACGCATCGACAACAAGCCGCCGAGCGAGACCGAGTTCGAGCAGGTGGCCGTCGTCGTGTTCTTCCCCAAGCTCAACGCGCGCTACGAGTCGCAGCGCGAGTCGTTCATCATCAAGAACAAGATCTCGACGTTGGCGATCTCCGGCATGACGCCGGAGCAGGCGAAGCAGATCGCCGACGCGCAGGGAACGGGTTCCGACGGCGCAGCCGCGGGCTCGTTGCCAGGCGGCGGCGCGCCGTCGTCCAACCCCGCGGCTTCGCAGCCGTCTGCAACCGGAGGCAAGTGATGGCGCATCGCGCAAACCGTTCCGAACACGGCTTCACGCTGATCGAAGTCCTGCTCGCCACCGGCATCACCGCAACCGTGATGCTCATGGTCGGCGCGACGTTCCGCACCACGCTGGAAGCGCGCGACATCGTCGACGAGCTCTCCGAGTCCACGTCGGCTGGCCCGCGCATCCTCGGCATGCTCGAGCGCGACCTGCGCGGGCTGTGGACGTTCAACATCAAGAACAACAAGGTGCTCGTCGGCAGCAGCCGCGACGTCGGCAGCTTCGAGGCCGACCGCATCGACCTCATCACGACGACGGATTCGATCGGCTACGTGCTCGACGACCGCAACGTGCCGCACCGCACCTCGATCTGCGAAGTCGGCTACTGGCTCAAGCAGAACCCGCGCTACCGCGACCTCATCGAGTTGTGGCGCCGCGAGGACCCGATGGTCGACAGCGACCTCGTCACGGACGGTCGGTTCCAGCTCGTCCACGACCGGCTCAAGAGCTTCAAGGTGACCTACTTCCGCGACCTCGGATACTCGTCCGAGGCGCTGCACGAGTGGGACTCCGCGACCGAGGACGCGCTGCCGCGGCGCATCAAGGTCGAGTTCACCCTCGAACGCAACCGCTCGTCGCGCAACGTCGTCGACGACGCCGAGGTCGAGGACTTCGAAGGCGCGGAGAAGACCTACGTCCGCCACTTCGTGCTCGACCCGTCCGTGATGGGCTCGCTGCAGCCCAACGTCGCGCTGATCCCGATCCGCCCGCCGAAGCCCGAGGATCCGGCCGTCGGCGGCGGAGGCGGCGGTGGCGGAGGTGGCCAGCTCGCAGGCGGACAGGGCGCGCAGAATCCGTTCACGAACATGACCGGATTCGGTGGCGCGGGCGGCCGCGGCGGCCAAGGCGGACCGGGAGGCCAGGGCGGCGACCAGACGTTCGCCGGCCGCGGCGGCGCAGGTCGACCCGCAGGCGGCCAGAACCCGTTTGGTGGCGCAGGCGGCGGATTGCCGCCGGGCTTCAACCTCGGCGACCTGCTGCGCGGTGCGCGCGGCGGCGGCGCAGGTGGCGGGATCTTCGGCGGCGGTGGCGGCGGCGGCGGTCGCTGAGCGAATCGCGCCGAAGATTGCCTGGTGCGCGGCGAGGCAAGCGCCCGCCGCCCATGTAGGGCCGCAGCGCTTCGGGAAGGTTCACCGTGCCGTCCTGGTTCTGGTGGTTCTCGAGCAGCGGGATCAGCACGCGCGGGCTCGCGATGACGGTGTTGTTCAGCGTGTGGCAGAACTTCACTTTGCCGTCCTTGTCGCGGTAGCGCAGCCCGAGACGACGCGCCTGGTATTCGTAGAAGCGCGACGCCGAGTGCGTCTCGCCATACGCGTTGCGCGACGGCATCCACGTCTCGATGTCGTACTTGAACGCCTGCGGCACGCCGAGGTCGCCGCCGCACACCGCGACGATGCGGTACGGCAATTCGAACGCCTGCAAGCATGCCTCGGCATTCGCCACGATGGCCGCATGGTGCTCCAGCGAACGAGCCTTGTCGGCGACGTCGAGCACGACCTGCTCGACCTTCTGGAACTGGTGCACGCGGTAGAGCCCGCGCGTGTCCTTGCCGTACGTGCCGGCCTCGCGCCGGAAGCACGCCGAGCGAGCGACGTACTTCTTGGGCAGGTCCGCCTCGGCCATCATCTCGCCGCCGTGCAGCGAGGTCACCGGCACCTCGCTGGTGCCGATCAGGTTGAGGCCGTCCCTCTCGCAGCGGTAGGTCTGCTCCTCGCCGCCCGGGAAGAAGCCGGTGCCGTACATCGCCG
>CAZEQF010000303.1:0-5330 GCA_964514315.1 uncultured Singulisphaera sp.
TCGTTGAGCCCCTCTTCCGCGGGAGCTACAACCTTCGCCCTTCGTATGCCGACCGCCATGATCCGTACCCTCGCTTCGTTCTTGTTCGCCTGCGCCCTGCCGATGGCTGTGGCCCAGGACATCCCCGGTGTCCGCACGACGCTCGTCGCCGAGCCCGCGATGGTTCGCGGTGGCGAAGTGTCGCTGCGCCTGTCGATCGACGTCGCGCAGGACGTCGAAGTCCCCGCCGACCTGCTGACGGGCGTCAGCCTCGACGTCACGGTCGGCGACAAGGCCGGTGCGCCGGTCCGCGACGCGGGCAAGGGCGGCCCGGTGCTGCTCGCCGCGGGCACCTCGATCTCGCGCGTGATCAAGCTGCCGGTCGAGCGTCTCGCCGGCGGCGCGACGTCGTCGACCAGCGTCCTCTCGATCGCGCTCGCGTGGCCGGGCCTGAAGGGCGCCAACTGCGTCGTCCAGGTCGCGCCGGACGTCAGCAAGATCGACATCGAGCAGCTCGACCTCGCGAAGACGAAGGTCGTGCTCGTCACGAACTTCGGCTCGATGACGGTCGCGTTCTATCCCGACAAGGCGCCGGTCACGGTCAAGAACTTCGTCAAGCTCGCGAAGGACGGCTTCTTCGACGGCACCAAGTTCCACCGCGTGATCCGCAACTTCATGATCCAGGGCGGCGATCCGCTGACCAAGGACGACAGCAAGCAGGCGCGCTGGGGCACGGGCGACCCGGGCTACAAGATCAAGGGCGAGGTCAACGACACGAAGCACGTCCGCGGCGTGCTGTCGATGGCCAACTCGGGCAGCCCCGACACGGCGGGCAGCCAGTTCTTCATCTGCCACGCGGACGCGCCGCACCTCAACCAGGGCTACACGGCGTTCGCCGCGCTGGAGTCCGGCCTCGACACGCTCGACAAGATCGCGAACGTGCCGTGCGGCGGCCCGGAGCGCAGCTCGCCGATGCAGCCGGTGAAGCTGGAGCAGGCGATCCTCATGCCCGTCCTCAAGTGACCTCGGAGCGAAGAACATGATCGACATCAACACGACCGACCACGCGCAGATCGAGGCCGTCATGACGACCACCAAGGGTCGCATGGTGATCACGTTCTTCCCCGACAAGGCGCCGGGTCACGTCACCAACTTCCTGAAGCTCACGCAGCAGGGCTTCTACGACGGCCTCGCGTTCCACCGCGTGATCCGCAACTTCATGATCCAGGGCGGCTGCCCCAACACGCGGAAGGGCGCGACCGGCCAGCCTGGCACGGGCCGCCCTGACGGCCCCGGCGTCCGCGCCGAGTTCAACGACACGCCGCACACGCGCGGCGTGCTGTCGATGGCGCGCAGCCGCGACCCGAACAGCGCGGGCTCGCAGTTCTTCGTCGTGCACGCCGAGCACGCGCCGCATCTCGACGGCCAGTACACGGCGTTCGGCAAGGTCGAGGAAGGCCTCGAAGTGCTCGACGACATCGCGTCGGTCGACTGCTCGTTCGGCGGCGGCGGCGAGAAGTCGACGCCGAAGGAACGCATCGAGATCGTGACCGTCACCTTGCGCCCGCGGCAGCAGCGTGGCGAAGGAGACGCCGGCGGAGCGCAGTCGTGACCGCGGCCATGCAGAACGTGCTGTGCGATCGCGAGGGATTCCTCGCGATCGTCACGGTCAACCGCCCGCAGAAGCTCAACGCGCTCGACGCGCAGACGATCGCCGAACTCGATTGCTGCATCGCGGGCCTCGAACGCGACGACTCGGTCGGCGCGATCGTGATCACGGGCGCGGGCGAGAAGGCGTTCGTCGCCGGCGCCGACATCTCGGTGCTCGCGAAGCAGGGCGTGCTCGACGGCAGCGACAACGCGCGCCTCGGCCAGGCCCTCACGTCGCGCATCGAGAACTGCAAGAAGCCCGTGCTCGCCGCGATCAACGGCTTCGCGCTCGGCGGTGGCTGCGAGCTCGCGCTCGCGTGCGACTGCCGCTTCGCGAGCAAGAACGCGAAGCTCGGCCTGCCCGAGGTCTCCCTCGGCATCATCCCGGGCTACGGTGGCACGCAGCGCCTTCCGCGCCTGGGCGGCACGGGCGTGGCGCTGCAGCTGATCCTCACGGGCGATCCCGTGACCGCGGACGAAGCGCTGCGCATCGGCCTCGTCAACGCGGTGTTCGAGCCGCAGGACCTGCTCGCGCAGGTGAAGGCGATCGCCAACAAGATGGTGTCGCGCGGCCCGCAAGCGCTCGCGCTCGCAAAGCTTGCGGTGCGTCGCGGCGTGCACCTGTCGATGCAGGACGGGCTCTCGCTCGAAGCGGACCTGTTCGGCGCGATCAGCAGCACCGCCGAGATGAAGGAGGGCATGGCCGCCTTCCTCGAGAAGCGCAAGGCTTCCTGGATCCGCGGCGTCTGAGCCGCTCCGCGCGCATTCCATGCCGCATCCCGTCGAGCTGCTGGCAGAGGCGGGACGCGGCGAGCCGCTCGCGCTGTTCGTCGGCGCGGGCTGGTCGCGCAGCATCCTGTGCCGCGATCCGGTCGCGTCGCTGACGATCCCCGCGGGCGAGGAGATCGGCGCATTCGCGCGGCTCGACGCGTTCTTGCGCGAACACCGCGAACGCACGTGCGCCGGCTGGCTCGGCTACGACCTCGGCCGCGACGTCGAGTCGTGGCCGCGCACGATCGTCGACGACTTCGAGGCGCCGGTGCTGCACATGGCCGCGTATGCGCGCGTCGACGAGTTGCCGCGCGATGTCGACGCGATCGCGCTGCCGCCGTCGCCGCGCGTCGCCGCCGCGTCCTCATTCACCGCGCACCAGAGCCGCGTCGACTACGAACGTCGCGTCGCGGCGGTGGTGGAGCACATCCGCGCGGGCGACATCTTCCAGGCCAACCTGACGCAGCCGTTCACGGCCGCGTGGGACGGCGATCCGCGCGCGCTGTTCTGGCGCATGTGCGAAGTGAGCCCCGCGCCGTTCTCGGCCTACGTCGAGGACGGCTGCGGCACGGCGGCGCTGAGCAGTTCGCCGGAGGAGTTCTTGCTGCGATCTGGCGCATCGGTGCGCACGCGGCCGATCAAGGGCACGCGTCGCCGCGGGCTCGACGCGAGCGAGGACGCGCGACTGCTCGCGGAGTTGCTCGGCAGCGACAAGGACCTCGCGGAGCTCGCGATGATCGTCGACCTGTTGCGCAACGACCTCGGCAAGGTCGCGGTCACGGGTTCGGTCGAGGTCGGGCCGTTCCCCGAGCACGCGACGTTCGCGCAAGTGCACCACCTGTTCGCGACGGTCACCGCGCGCCTCGCGTCGTCGGTGTCGCACACGGACCTGCTGCGCGCGACGTTTCCCGGCGGCTCGATCACGGGCTGCCCCAAGCTGCGTTGCCTGCAGATCCTCGAGTCGCTCGAGGTCGCGCGCCGCGGCGTCTACACCGGCGCGATCGGTTTTGCGCGCGGCGATGCGATGCACTGGAACGTCGCGATCCGCACGCTCGTGCACAAGGGCGGCCGCATCCGCGCCAACGCCGGCGGCGGCGTGACGACGTTGAGCGATCCCGCGGCGGAGTATGACGAGACGCTGCACAAGCTGCTCGGCATCGAACGCACGCTGCAACGCCGCGCCGAGGCTCCGTCGTGACCGCGCTCGGCGTCCGACAGTTTGTGCGTGTTCTCGTCGGGACGCTGGAGCAACGCGTCGGGGCTCCGTCGTGACCGCGCGCAGCTTCCAACAGTTCGTCCGTGTTCTCGTCAGGGCGCTGCAGCGCCGCGCGAAGGTGCTGTCGTGACCGCGCGACCTTCGTCGTTGTTCGAGACGCTCGGCCTCTTCGGCGGCGAACTGCGGCTGTGGGATCGCCACATGGCGCGGTTGTCCTCGTCGATGCGCGCGTTCGGCGACGACGCAAAGGTCCCTTCGGACTTGCGCGAACGCGCGACCTCGCAGCTCGCGGCCGCGTCGCGGCACGACGTGCTCGTCGTCGAACGCGCGCTGCCGACCGCTGCGGGCGAAGGGCTGTTCGCGTTGCGCACGCGTTCGCGGACTGCGTCGCCGTGGGCGCGCGCGTTGCGCGGCGAGGCGATCGCGCTCGTGCCGACCGTGGTCCACCGCGGCGAGGACGCCGTGCCCGCCGAGCACAAGGCGCGGCCGCGCGCGTTCTACGACGCCGTGCTCGCGCAGGCGCAGCAGGGGGGCGCGGACGACGGCGTCGTCGTCGGCGCGGACGGCGCCGTGCTCGAGACCGCGGTCGGCAACCTCTGGCTCCACCTCGACAGCGTCTGGGTCACGCCGAGCCTCGACGGCCGTGTGCTGCCGGGCATCGCGCGCGCGCTGCTGCTCGAACGCGCCGCGCGCGCCGAGATCCCGGTCGCCGAGCGGCCGTGTTCGCTCTCCGACCTGCATCGCGCCGACGCGATCTGCCTGTCGAACGCGGCGTTCGGCGTCGTGCCAGCCCGGCTCCGGGCGACCGAGCAGGCAGAACTCCACAGCTCGCTGCGGCGGCTCTGGCGGTTCGCGGTCGGCGACTGAAGGCCGCGGCACGGAAGTGCCGATGGGATGGGCATGAGCAAGTCACCCCAAGAAGCCCTTTCGCGCCCGCAGTCGGCCGCGAAGGCAGTCCCCGCCCGCGAGCCGCTCGCGTTCTCGTTTCTCAAGCCCCGGCTCGTCACGTTCGCGCCGCCCGAGATCGACGCGCACGGCCGCGCGATCCTGATGGCGCGCGCCACGGACAGCATCCCCGCGCTCGTCCGCGCCGTGGTCGACCACTCGATCGCGATGCACAACGAAGAAGGCCGCCGCATCGGCAACCGCCAGCCGATCCAGCTGTCGATGCTCAACCGCCGCCGCCGCGCCGCGCGCGCGTGGATGCAGTCCGTCGTCGACGGCTCGATCGACACCGCGACGCTGCACGCCGTGGGCACGCAGTGGCTGCCGACGCTGGCCGGGAACGGCCGCGACCGTTCGGTGGTGCTGGCGACGGTCCGCTCGTGCGTCGAGTTCGTGCGCGGCTCGATCACCGCCGTCCTGTTCGACCAGCCGGAGGACAACCTGCTCGGCCACGCGCGCGCGCTGCACGTGCTCGAGACGGTGCTCTCCGTGCACCTGTCGGCCGCCGAAGAAGCGCTGCGCTGAGCTGTTGCGGCCAAGAACCCGTCCGCGTCGCCTGTCCTGGGGTGGGGGAGGCGCGCGGCGCGTTCGTGTCCGGCGGTTGCGCGGGGCGGGGCGGACCTGCTTTCGTCCGCAGAAAAGGGCTTGCAAGGCGAGGGGGTCCCCTCTAGCTTCCTCGCCCCTCGCGCGGCCGTAGCTCAATTGGATAGAGCTCCAGACTACGGATCTGGAGGTTAGAGGTTCAAGTCCTCTCGGCCGTGCCACTTAC
>CAZEQF010000304.1:0-5260 GCA_964514315.1 uncultured Singulisphaera sp.
ACCCCGCTCGGATTCGACGCGCGCCATGCGCCGCTCGTCGGATCGAACGGGAACAACTGCGTGACGATCGGCAGGCCATTGAGGAACGGGTCGTTGGGCACGTTCCAGGACTGCGTCGACGGCGGGGTCGGCGTGAACACCACGAACGTGAAGTGCTCCTGCAGCGGATCGAACGCGATGCGGCCGATCGGCGTGTTGGTGGGCGACCACGCGAATGCCATCGCGAGCAGGCTGATGCCGGGTTCGCTCACGCTGGCCTGGATGCCACCGCCGAGTTGCGCGTTGCCGAGGAGGCGGAGTGGGGCAGTGGCGTCACCGAACTGCGTGATGAGTCCGCGCGGCGCGTCGAATGGCGGCGACATGGACGACAGGGTTCCGGCGACGCCCCATTCGTGCACGAAGTCGAATGCGTGCAACGTGCCGCCGAGGCCGTGGAACGTGCTCGCGCCTGCGGGGGCCGGGATGCCGTAGCTGCCGCACGGCGGCAACGGGGGCTGCGCGCCGCCGCCATTGCCGTCGCTCGTGCGCACGCGCACGAGGAACGTGTCCGTCGTGTCGGCGTCCAACGCGAAGCCGCCGCGCGGGCTGTTCATGACGTAGGTAAAGCCCGGAAGGCAGCCGAAGCAGTTGTCGGGATGGCTGTAGATCCATGCACCGGACGCGGCGCGCAGCGACGAGTCCTCGATCGTGAGCAGTTGCGCGCGCACGCGCAGGCAGCCGCCGGCGCTGCCCCAAGCCACGCCATCCGGGCACGCTCCGTCTTGCGGCTGGTCGCGTTGCGTCCAGTCGCAGCGGCGAAGGTGCACGCGCGCCGCGTCGATCTGCGCGAGAACGTCGATGCGCCATCCCGTGATGTCGTAGGCCGACACGTCGACGAACCGCAGCTCGCCGGCGACGGGCGCGGCCGTGCGCAGCGCGACCGAGCCGGAGCTCATGCTGGAGATGTCGAGGTGCAGGTTCGAGAACTCGAGCGCGGCTCCGTTCGGTATCGACGAGACCGAGAACAGCGGCTCCGTCACGCCCATCGTCATGTTGATGAAGCTGATCGTGCGCCGCGTGGACGTCAGCGATTGGATGCGCAGCGGTTTGTTGATGGCGACCGTCGTGAGGACGAGCAGGTCCTGTGCGATCAGGATGCGGTCGCCGGGAGCGGCGGCGGCGACTGCTGCTGCGAGCGTGGCGTATGCGCCGGGCTGCGTTGCGTGGACGATGCGGTCGGTCTGCGCCGCGAGCGAGCACGCCGCGACGGCGATGGCTGCGAGGAACGTGGAGGCGTTCGGCATGGGTCTCCTTCGATCGAGCCCCGCAACTGCGAGGACGATGGACATGGAACCCGATCCGCCGCGTTGGCGGAAGTGGCCGTCGAGCCCAGTCAGGCTTCCAGGTAGCCGCGGACGATCGAACTCGCGCGTTCCATCGTCACGGGGCCGCCTTGCTGGCGCAGGTCGTCGGCCGTGCGCACGAACACCGCTGTCGCCGCGGCCATGAGGTCCGGCATGCGCGTTTGCGCAAACGCGCGGACCTGCTCGACGTCGTCGGTGGTGGCGCCGTCTTCGTCGGGGCCCGCGCCGGCGATGGCCTGCGCGGCGATCTCGACGAAGCGCTGCGCGATCCACTCGCGATCGCGCACGCGCTGCGGCTCCGCCATCATCCACGCGGTGATGCCGCCGATGACCTTGCGGTCCACAGCGGACAGCGGGCGGATCATCGCCCGCACTTCGTCTGCAGTCGGCGGCGTGCGCATCACGACGCGCTGCGTTGCTGCGCGCGGTCGATCCACTGCGCGGCGAGCGCGTGGAGGTCGACTGCGGTCCCTGCGTCGGCGGCGAAGAACCCAGCTTCGATCTTGGCGATCGCCGCTGCGAGATCGTCGTTCGCCGATGCATCGAGCGCGCCGCTCGTGCGGATCTGCTGCAGCAGGCCGAGCACGGTGAACGCCGTCACGTTCTCCGGGATGCGCAGGCCGCGCGCGGCTTCGATCGCAACCGGCTTGCGGCGCGTGAACGCGAGCGCGAGCAGCAGCGCCGCGGCGAGTCCGCCGCCGAGCCACCACGGCCACGTCGAGCGCGGCGTGCCGTACTGCGCGAGCAGTTCGACCGTCGGCTCCGCCGCGACGAGGTCTGCGTCCGCGTAGCGCTGGCGCTGCATCGCGATGCCCTCGCGCTTCTGCGTCGGGAACGCAAACGTCTTGGGTTGTTCGGCGAGGCCTTCCTTTGCAGTCAGCTGGATCGTCCAGGTGCGCTCGGCGATCACCGAGTCCACCGCGCCGTCCGGGTCGAAGCGCGTGACCATGGGGCCGCTGTCGTCGACGTTCGCCACGACGAAGTCCTTCGGCTGCACGTCGACGAGTTCTTCGAGGCGTGGCGGCAGGCCGCGCGCGCTGGCCTTCACTTCGAGCACGAGCTTGCCGTCCTTGGCCTGGCGCTCGTCGAGGATCTGCGTGACCTCGATCTTCTCGGCGGGGCGCACGGGCCCGGTGGGCTGGCTCGCGTCGATCGCGAGCACCGGCGAGTCGACGGGCAGCACGACGTAGCCCGACGTGTCGAGGAAGTCGAGGTCGAGGCGCACCTGCGGAACGCGGTCCACCTGCGGCCCGCGCGGCTTCAGCATGAGGTAGGCATACGGCGTCACGCGCCAGCCGTATTGCTCCGCCGCGCGCGAGTGCACGTTCTCGTTCTGGAACGTGATCGACAGCACTTCGAAGTGCTCCTTCAGCGACTCCGTCGCGGCCTCCGCGAACTTGTCGCGGTAGTTCTCGGTGGGGCGGCCGTAGTTGTAGGAGTAGTTGACGTCGTTCTGGTTGCGCAGGTAGCGGCCGAAGCCGCCCGACTCACGCTCGATGTCGGTCGTGTGGCGCAGTTCGACGAACACGCCGAACGGCTCGCCGTGGCCGACCTTCGCGCTGCCGTCGACGCGCGTCTGCAGCTCGATCTCGCTCGCGAGGTCCTTGTAGTAGTCGTAGAGCTTCCTCGCCTCGCTGGCCTGCTTGTTGTCGCCGACGATCTCGAGGCCCGCCTTCGCGTAGCGCATCTTGACTGCCGGATTGAGGCTGCCCATGCGCGCGAACAGCGTGCTCGCGAAGCGGTCGCGGTGGCTCTCGCCGACTTCGCCCTGCATCGCGTCGAGCTTCTGCTTGAGCTTGTCGAGCTGCGACTGCACCTGGATGTGCTCGTGGCTGATGTTCTGCAGGTCCGCTGCGCCGAGCGCGGCATAGAACCAGTGCTCGAACGGCTCGGTGGTCTGCGCCTCCTTCGGCAGGTTCTTCGCAGCTTCGGCGTAGCGATCGGCCGCTTCCTCGAAGTCGGTGAACGCCGCGAGTCGCTGCTCGGTGAACTTGACCTCGTTGCCGATCGTGCGGCGGTAGTCGATCTCGTCGTGCTGCAGCGCAGCGCGCACGAGCAACAGCGCCCAGTGGCCTTCGTGCTTCTCGAGGCCGCCGTCGAGCACTTCGCGCGCGACCTGGTAGCCGCGCTGCACCTCCGACTCGATGTCCTTCTGCTTGCGGCGCGTCTTGTTCTTCTCCTGCACCGCGGGCTGGCGCCACACGGTCTGCAGGTTGGCGCGCATCTGCTGCGCGAGCGTCGCGAGCGTGCGCGGTTCGAGGTCGCCGAGCGAGCCGAAGACCTCTTCGATCGCTTCCTTGCGGTAGACCTCGGCGCTGCTGTGGCACGTCGTGAAGGCCTGCGCGAGCAGCTTCTGGTCGACGCCCGAGATCGGCAGTTGCTTCAACTCGCGGACCCACTTCGCGAGGTCTTGGATGTTGCGCGCCTGCTTGCTGCGCGTGAGCGGGATGCCGTCCGCGCGCTGCTCGTAGCCGTAGAAGTAGTAGTTGTTGCGGCCCGCGTTCGGGTCGTGGTTGCGCGTCCACACGCGCAAGAACTCGTCGGCGAGGTCCTTCGCTTGCGCGGGGTGCGTCTTCGCGAGTTCCTGGATGAACGGGAAGGCCTTCGCCTCCTCCTGCACCTTCAGCCAGAGCTGCGCGGTCAGCATCGCGAACTTCGGCTGCATGCCGGCTTCGAGCTTCTCGATCCATCCCTTCGACGGCACGAGGTCGAGGATCGCGGCGGCGGCGATGGCCTGGCTGTTTTCGCCCTGCTGTTCCTCGACGTAGAAGAAGTTGCCGAAGCGGTCGCGGCGCATCGACGGGCCGTAGCCGATCGACTGGTCGAACTGCAGCGTCGCCTGCACTTCGCGCAGCCAGTTGTCGGCGAGCAGCGAGAGCTGCGTGCGCCATTCTGCAGCGCGCTCCGGCGCGGCCTTCAGCAGCGCGGTGACCGCGTTCTGCTGCAGCTGCAGCGTCATCTGGCGGAAGCGCGAGTTGTTGGCTTGCGCGATCGCGGCCTCGGCGGCGGCGACGCCGATCGAGGTGATGATGTCCATGCCGCGTTGCACGTCGGCCGTGAAGCTCTCGCCGAGCCACTTCTCGCCGAACGCGCGTTCGAGCCGCGGCGCGAGGCCTACGGCGGTGCGCAGCGCGATTTCCTTCTGCTTCTCGTCGACGTCGTCCTGCGCGAACAGCGTCTGCAGCGCGGCCCACGCTTGCTCCAGCAACGCGGCCTTGCCGTCCTTCTCGTGTTGCGCGACGAGGCTCTGCGCGAACAGGTTGAGGCCTTCGAAGTCCGCCGCGTCGAGCGCGTCGGTCGCGTTGGGCAGGAACTCCATCGCGGCGATCTGCTGGCCGGCGCCGAACAGGAGCTTCACGGCTTCGCGGCGCGTGAGCGCCTTGCCTTCGCCGTTCTCGCTCGAGTTCGCGCGCAACTCGACGAGCATCGGCTCGAGCAGCAGTCCGCGCGCCATCGCTTGCTGCAGCACGGAGCCGAGCGGCGCGAAGTCTTCGTCCGTCTTCTTGCGCGGCGCCGCGGCGCACAGGCCGATCACGTCGGCGAACGCGAAGAACGGCTTGTTGTTCGGGTCCTGCGGCGGTTGGCCCAGCGCGCCGATCATGTGCTTCCACGCGGCCTTCTTCTCGTCGTCGGACTCGAGGCTCGCGAGGAACGTCTTCACCGCAGCCCAGTCGCCGAGCGTGACGGCGCGCGCCCACTGCACGAGCGCGAGGTCGAATGGGTCCTTCTCGGGCTTCGTCGGCTCGCCTGCTCCCTCGGCGGCGACGGCGAACGGCGTGTCGGGCGTCGTCGTCGGCGCATCCGTCGCCGCGGGCGCGGCAGTCGTCGGCGCGGCGCTCGCAGGAGCGCCACCGACAGCGGTCAGCGTCGTCGCGCTGGTCGTGCTTGCGGACAGCGTCAGTGGCACTGCGATCGCC
>CAZEQF010000305.1:0-5255 GCA_964514315.1 uncultured Singulisphaera sp.
GAAACAGGCTGGTCGCACAGCAACAGTGCCTGCGCTAAGCAATATGGGCCACAGTTGTTTGCCCTTTCTGAAATGGAACACTCATCACCTCCGTCCTCACGTCTCTCCGCAAGATCTGCGGGCGCACAAATCTTGCCGAATACGCTGGGGGTGGCTTGCATCAAATGCCAGGAGAGCGCTTCTCTAAGGTGCGCCGACAGTTGCTCATCAGTGAGGGGACCCGCCAAGTAGATGGTCGGGTTGCCCTCGACGTAGTCTTTCACCCGCGTGCCCGTTGGCACTCGGAACTGGGTTCTGTGCTCGCTCAAGACGCTCAATTCGCTTATGGTCAACGCCTTCTCAGTGTAATGCTTACCATTGAGAAAGAAGGACTGCTCAATGCGCCGTGGGAAGCGAAGCTCCATGGCCCCTGGAGCGATCTCGTGATCCAGAAAGCGGAATTCTGCCACAAGAGGGTGGGGCGCATGCGTGTAACTGATCCGATGGATCAAAAGGGGCGCCAACGTAAACACGATCCTAAACTGACCGGTTGCTACTCCCGGATCCGGCGCACAGACCTCAAGCATGCCACCTTCAAGTTGGTGAATGGGCGCGTCCGAGGATATCATGCGGCCAAACGGTCGGTTGTCAAGATCAAGAAAGTAGATGTCTGGACTTAGGTCTACCACGCATGAGAATCCGCTTCGTCGACGCGCGGATTGGCTGGAAGGGAAGTATTCAAACAGCTGCGCGCCGTCAAAGAACGCGTCGCGAACCAGTTTTCCCTTCTCGTATACGCGGAACGATCGCACTACATCGGATCTTTCCCATTCAACCAGCCTACCGACATACTCTGATTGCAGATGCTCGAGTTGGAGCTGCCACTGAGTCACCCCGATTACATCCTTGTAGTCTTCACATACAGTCCCGGTCGTGTATTCGACCCTCCCCCGGAGAGCTACCGCATTGCTCGCATGCTGACGCAATTGGTTTATCGCCTTCCGCTGGGGTGAGGGATGACTCGATCCCTCCTCCCCCTCCTGGCAGGGAAGCGTGTTCACGGCGACGGCCGCTGCTACGAGTCCAATGAATGTGTGTAGTGGCATTTCCGCAGAGTAAGTCGTCGAAACTGCGCAATCCCCGCAAGCGATGGCGGGCCCCGCTACCCTTGGGCAACGGGACCCTGTGTTGCTACTTGTTGCCCTACGGAGGCGTCGGGCCACACGACTGCTTGGTGCAGCCGATCACTTCGGAGGCCACCCCGGCGCAACCCGTGCCGGTTTCGCAGAGGCTCCACAGTATCCCGTCACCGCAGTCTACTCCAAGCCCATTGGTGCAGGTCGTGCCCCCGGCCACACACCTCTTGAAGCTCGTGTTGCCATCGCAGGAGATGCCACCTCCCGTTGCCACGAAGCACACGCACGCGAGGCAGTTGGAGTTCACCTCCGTGGGGCAGTGTTCGGCGACGCCACCCACGCGAGCTTGCTGCATCTGGGTCAGGGGAGTCACCGCTGGAGTGCACAGCATCCCGAGTCCTAAGACACTGAGCACGAATGCGGCCTTAAGTGTCATGTCCATCGAAGAACCTCCTTCTTTTGACTTTTGTCCTCAGGACCTTCCCGAGGGCACCTGCCAGTCCAGCCTGATCTTACCGGCAAGTCAAGGGAATTCAGCAGTCCACGCACTGGTCTTTTGCCCGGCCATGGTGAGATCCCGTTGTGGGTAGGCTCGGGTTCGTAGAAGTTGGTCCGGAATGTGCCATTAGGTCGGCTGCACCTGGCTTTGCAGGTCCCGGAGTTGCTGATCTGTTCGTGGGATCCGAGCAGCAGATGCTCCAAGAGATCCGCCAGCTCGACCTTCCTGCGCCAACTTGCGACCAACGCCACGAGGATCGTCGACCACAGGGCTGCACAGCTCGCGACGAAAATTCGCATCGACCTAGTCCTGTCCGAAAACTCGATTGCGCGCACTCATCGGTCCTCATTGTCGTGATCTGCAACAGCCCCCGGACCACCCGAGCGCGTCACGGGGCGCACAGTGTGCAACCCGGCACACCCCACCGCATCAACCCATCCCCGTGCCGATGTGGACAGCAGCGCGTGAGTCCCACTAGCCTGCGCCGGATGCACCGAGCCGTGTTGGCCCTGTTGCCGTTGCTGGCCCTGTTCCTCACCGCCTGCGCGAGCGCGCCGCCGTTGGAGTCCGCGGTCGGCGAACGTGTGCTCGCGGATGCCAACGCGCGGTTCGAGGGCGGCGACTACGAGGGCGCGCAGGAGGCGCTGCTCGAGCACGAGGAGACCGAGTTCCTGCCCGCGCAGCAGCCGCGCTACGCCGTGTTGCGGGCCAAGGTGCACCTGCAACTCGACGACCCGTGGGAGGCCTACCTCGCGCTGCGCGAGTTCGCCGACAACCACCCGCACAGCGAACTGCGCCCCGAGGCGATCGAGTTGGAGTTCGAGGCGGGCAAGCGGCTCGCGAAGAGCGACCGCGGCTTCTGGTTCTTCTGGTCCGACAAGCGCGGCGCGAAGTCGTGCCTCGAGCACCTGACGACGCGCTACCCGAACTGCCCGCAGTTCCCCGAGGCGATGCACCTGCTGGGTTCGCTCGCGATCGAGAAGAAGGACTACATGCTCGCCGAGGAGCGCTACCGCGAGTTGCTGCGCCGCTACCCGGACAGCGAATGGGCGCCGCTCGCGCGCTACCAGTTCGCGATGTCGATCTACCTGTCGCTGCGCGGGCCCGACTACGACCTCGACCGCATGGAGGCCGCCGCGCGCGAACTCGAGGTCTACGTCGCGAGCAACCCGGAGAACCCCACGTTCCGCGCCGAGGCCGAGGCCGCGATCGCGACGCTGCGCGACTGGCGCTCGACGCGCCACGTGACGATCGCCGACTTCTACCGCACGGTCGACAACCGGCCGGGCGAGGTCGAACACCTGCACCTCGCGGCCGACCCGCAGTTCGCGGGCACCGAGGCCGCGACCGAGGCTGCGGCAAGGTTGCAGGAGATGGGCAACCCCGACCGCATCCGCAAAGGAGCGACGAAGTGACCCCGACGCGCCGTTCGCTCTGCTGCCTCCTCGCGCTGCCGCTGCTGCTGCCCGCGTGCGGCTACTCGTCCGGCAGCGGCCTGCGCGCGCGCGGCGTGCGCACCGTGCACCTCCGCGCCGTCGAGAACGACACCTACCGCCAGCGCCTCGAGGTCGACCTGTCGGCGGCCGTGAGCCGCGAGATGTCGGTCTCGTCCGACCTGCTGCCCGGCACGCTCGAACGCGCCGATGCGATCCTCGACCTGCGCATCACGAGCGAACGCGAGGACACGCTGGTCGTCGGCAATCCGAAGGCCAACGAGCCACTGGCGCAGAGGCCGGTGCTCGAGGGCGCGCAGCAGGTGCGCGTGCACGTGCTGCTGACGGACCGCCGGACCGGCCAAAAACTCGTCGACCGGACCGTGCTCGACCGGGCCGAGTTCCGGACGACGCTGAAGGCACCCGGCAGTGCGACACGCAGCGAGGAGAACCTCAGCACCGCGCGCAACGAGCTGGTCGCCGACCTCGCGCGGAAGATCGTGCTGAGCCTGGAGACGCCGTTCTGAGTCGCCGGAGCCAGGGCTCAACCCACGGCAGCGCGACCAAACCGCTGCGCCGCCGTTCGTTGCGACCCCCATCCCGATCGCCTAGAAGTGCGTCCGCGCACGGGCGACCGCATGGGCCGTTCCGCAGCGGCGGACGAGCCCGGGGATCCAGACGGATTCCTGCAGCGAACGGCCTGCCGATGCCGACCAGCTTCCAGCAGCCTCTGCTCGCGCCCGCGCGACCCCACCGGATTCCATGAGCGACAAGCCCCAAAAGCCCTCTGGCAGCGACGACAAGGACAAGCAGAAGAAGCCGCGCGGCATGGGCGGCGTCTTCGTCATCCTGCTGATGCTGATGGTCCTGTTCGCGATCGTGGCGCGCCAAGGCCTCGAGACGCACAGCAGCATCGACGCCCTCTACAGCCACCTGCTGAACGGCCGCGTCGAACGGCTGCTCATCACGGGCGACGTCGCGACCGCCGAGATCCGCAACGAGAAGGGCCGCCCGCAGACCGTCGAAGTCGTCGTGCGCGAACTGCTGCGCGAGGACATCCAGCTGTTCCACCAGCTCGCGACGCTGAAGCTCGACGCCGCGGAGTATCCGAACGACGCGAAGGACCCGCTGGGCTCGTTCCTCGCCGACGTCGAGGCGGGCAAGGCGCGCGTGCTGCAGGCCTACTTCGTGCACGAGTCGGCCGCGAAGGCGCAGACCGAGCGCACGCGCGAAGAGCCCGACCCGCGCGCCGCCGGCGGCTACCTGTGCGCGCTGCTCATGAAGGACAACCGCACGGTCTACGTGCGGCTCGATCCGAGCGGCGCGACGTCGCTGCAGCAGGCGCACGCGGCGCTCGTGGCGCAGAACGTCACGGTGCGCGACTTCCAGCTCACGCTCGGCAGCCAGGAGTTCCGCATCAGCGAACCCAACACCGCGATGCTCTACGTGCTGACCACCGTCGGCCCATGGCTCCTGATCCTCGCGGTCGTCTGGTTCTTCATCCTGCGGCAGATGCGCACGCAGGGCGGCGGCGGCGGCGTGCTGTCGTTCGGCCGCAGCCGCGCGGCGCTCTACACGAAGGAAAACCGCACGAACATCAGGTTCGACGACGTCGCGGGCATGGACGAGGCGAAGGCCGAGGTCCGCGAGATCATCGAGTTCCTCAAGAACCCGCAGAAGTTCGCGCGCCTCGGCGGCTCGATCCCGCGCGGCGTGCTGCTCGTCGGCTCGCCCGGCACCGGCAAGACGCTGCTCGCGAAGGCGATCGCCGGCGAAGCCGAGGTCCCGTTCTTCTCGATCAGCGGCTCGGACTTCGTCGAGATGTTCGTCGGCGTCGGCGCGAGCCGCGTGCGCGACCTGTTCAAGCAAGCGCGCGAAGCGAGCCCGTGCATCGTCTTCCTCGACGAGATCGACGCCGTGGGCCGGAAGCGCGGCACCGGCATGGGCGGCGGCCACGACGAGCGCGAGCAGACGCTCAACGCCATCCTCGTCGAGATGGACGGCTTCGACTCCGACAAGGGCATCATCCTGATCGGCGCGACCAACCGCCCCGACGTGCTCGATCCGGCGCTGCTGCGCCCGGGCCGCTTCGACCGCCAGGTCGTCATCGACCGTCCGGACGAGAAGGGCCGCGAGGCGATCCTCAAGGTGCACGCCCGCAAGGTGAAGATGGCCGGCTACGTCGACCTGCACGTCATCGCCAAGGCG
>CAZEQF010000306.1:0-2694 GCA_964514315.1 uncultured Singulisphaera sp.
CCAGATGCAGGCCGCGGCCAACGCGTTGCCGGCCGCGGAGCAGCGCAGGCTTCAGCTCGCCGCCGCCTTCGAACGCCAGATCCAGGGCGTCGTCGCGACGGTGGCCAGCTCTGCGACGGAGATGCAGGCGACGGCGGCAGCGCTCACGCAGACCGCGGAAGGCACGACCGAACGTGCGACAACCGTCGCTGCGGCGTCCGAGGAGACCTCCGCCAACGTGCAGACCGTCGCATCCGCTTCCGAGGAGCTCACCGCGAGCGCAGCCGAGATCGGCCGCGAAGCGCAGAACAGCACCAAGATCGCCAACGAAGCGATGCAGCACGCCAACCGCGCCGATGAGAGCGTTCGCGGCATGTTGCAGGCGAGCCAGCGCATCGGCTCGGTGCTCAAGCTCATCGCGCAGATCGCGGGCCAGACGCAGTTGCTCGCGCTCAACGCGAACATCGAGGCTGCTCGCGCCGGCGAGGCGGGCAAGGGCTTCGCCGTCGTCGCGAGCGAGGTCAAGTCGCTCGCGCAAGGCACGAGCAAGGCGACCGAGGAGATCAGCAACCAGATCGCCGCGATGCAGCAAGCGTCGCAAGGAACGGCGCAGGTGATCCAAGGCGTCGGCGCCACGATCCAGCGCATGAACGAGATCAGCTCGTCGATCGCGCACTCGGTGCAGCAACAGCAGGTTGCCACGGGCGAGATCAGCCAGAACGTGCAGCAGGCGGCAGCGGGCACGCAGGACGTCGCCCGCAACATCGTCGACCTCACGCACGCCGCCAAGGAGACGAGCAGCGCGGCAGGCCAGATGCTCGATGCCGCGAGCGCGTTGTCGCAGCAGGCAGAGATGCTGCGCACGTCGGTCGAGAGCTTCCTCGCCGAAGTACGCGGCGGCGCGAAGAAGAGCGCTGCGGGCAAGGCCAGCATCTACGACCGCATCGGCGGCAAGCAGGCCCTGACGGCCGTCGTCGACGACTTCTATCGCCGCGTGCTCGGAGACTCGCTGCTTCGTCCGCTGTTCGCGGGCACCGACATGGCGCAGCAGAAACGGCACCAGGTCGCGTTCTTGACCGCGGCGCTCGGCGGCCCGGCCGCCTACAAGGGCAAGGACATGCGCGCGGCGCATCGAGGTCGCGGCATCACCGACCGCCACTTCGGCGCCGTCGCGGGACACCTGCAAGCGTCGCTGGAGCACGCGAACGTCACGCGCGAGGACGTCGCGGCGATCATGCAGGCGGCCGCTTCGCTGCAGGATCAAGTCGTCGGCTGATCGCAGAGAAGACGTCTGCGGCCGCGCACACGCGGCCGCAGGATTCCATCGCGCAGGGAACCGTGTGACTCCGCGACGGCACGCGGCGCTGCGCCGTCGCAATCGCGTCAGAACGTCACGCCGAAGCCGACCGACCAGCCTTGCACGTCGTCGCCGAACAGCAGCGACGCCGAGAACCGCACGGCCTCCACCAGCGGCAGCGCGTCCTCGCCGCCGGCCGCAACGCCCACCGTGGCCTCGTAGAGGTCGTCGAACTGCAGCTGGTCCGCCGAGTCGCCGAACCAACGCCGGTAGCCGAAACCCGTGAGCCACGACAAGGACGCGCCGGCCACTTCGTAGTCCAGCGGCCCGGTGACGTCGACACGCGCCGTCATCCATTGCGTGGTGTCGTCCGCATCGAGCGCCGGGTCGTCGACTTCGATCCCTTCGGTGCGACGCAGGTCGTAGCGAAGCTGCGGCGACCACGAGGCTCCGAGCCATGCGATGGGATCGCCTCGCAGGGCCAGCGATCCGCCGACGCTGGCGTAGGTCCCCTCCCAGTCGAACAGGATGCCTTCCGTGAGCGCTTGCGTGAACGGAGCCCCCGGCCCGCGGAAGTCAGCCTCGTTGCGCAGCCAGCTCGCGCCACCATGGAGCAGCGGACTCAGCGTGACCCCACGCCCCAGCGGCAGGCTCGGGCCGATGCCGCCGTCGAACACGAACGCTTCGTAGCGCGTCTCCACTTCGGTCTCCAAGCCCGCGAACGAGCCGCTCCAGAGATCCGCGAAGCGCGTGTCGACCGTGGCGTAGCCGAGGGTGGCTTCGACGCGGAGCCACGGCCCTTCGTCTTCGCGCAGGAAGTCGCGGCGATACGGCAGCGTCACGTCCGTGACGCGCAACTGCGGCTCCGAGTCGATCGTGAAGTGACCACTGCTCATCTCGCCGTCGCGCACGAGGCTGCCGATCGACGCCACGAACAGCGAGTAGCGCCCTGAGGACGCGGCCTCGGACACTTCCTCCCGCAGTTGGGCGAGCGTCTGGCCACACAGCGAAGGAGCCATGGCGCAGGCGACGGCAAGAGTGCGACCGAGCATCCACCGCAGCCTATCGCGAGGCCGGGCCGACAGCCCGATCCGAGGTCGCGGCATCGCGGCCGTTGTGCATCGCCGCGCGCATGGGATCATCTGCCGCGTGAGCAACACCCCCGGATCGCCCAATCCCAATCTCATCGAACGCAACCCGGACGGGACGTTCACCAAGGAGACGCTGCAGCGCGCGATGAAGGCGCTGAAGAAGCGGCTCAAGGTCACGCGACTCGACGACGAATCGCGCCTCGGCCACGACCCGATGAGCAAGGGCGGCAGGTCGGGCATCGTCGGCGTGCGCCCGCCCGAGCAGTATCCGCCCGAAGTGTGGCAGGCGCTCGAAGCGAAGGGCCGCGTGCGCGCGATCGGCCAAGG
>CAZEQF010000306.1:2704-5251 GCA_964514315.1 uncultured Singulisphaera sp.
CTACGAAGTGATCGACCAGACGCCGGGCGGCGACTGATCGATCCGACGCACGTCACTGCGTGCCTGCGAGCAGGTCGAGCGCGTTCGAAGTGATGAGGCCGGGACCGTTCGCCTCGGGCGCGAACGCGAGCGACTGCAGGTAGCCGCGCCGGCCGACGAGGTCGGGGTTGTTGGGCACCGCGAGCTGCCACACCGCGGTTCCGCCCGACGGCACGATGCCGTAGGCAGCCTCGAAGCTCGCGTATTGGAGGCAGCCGAACATGCCGAGCGAATCGAGGCTCAGCCCCTGCGCATAGCCCGTGAGGCCGGTCGCCACGAGGACGAGGGGCGAGTTGAGCGGCACGTTGGACGTCGTCACCGGGATCGTCGTGCCGATGCGCGGACGACCCGTCGTCGCGATGCGCAGCGGATCGCGGTCCGGGCCCGTGATCGTCGTGCCGAGGATCACCTGCGACATGTTCACGGTGCCTGGGCTCAGAACGTTGCCGCCCGGCGACCAGCCTGCGAGTCCCACGTTGCCAGTGTTCGTGCACGGCCCGTAGAGCACGTCGATCTGGCCGTAGCTGTAGAACGCGACCTGGAACGTGTTGGGGCTGCTCGTGCCGTATTCGCGAACCGAGTCGAACGTCACATACGCGACGGTCGCGTTCGGTTGCGTCACGCGCTCGAACTTGATCGTGCCGCCGGCCGCTGGATTCATGTCCATCCACAGCATCGCAATGCGCGGCGGCCCCGACACCATGCCCAACGGATCGCCGGCGCAGCATTGCGCGTTCGTCGTCGGCGCGAGGGTCAAGAACCCGTTGCTGGAGATCCAGACGCTCTCCGTGGTCCCGCCCGGATACTGCAGCGTGAACCCGAGGTTCTGCGCCGGCGACACGCCATCGTCGGGAAGGATGATCGTCGACGCAGCGGCCGACGGAGCGCGCCAGGTGCTCTGCAACGGCAACACGAGGTAGCCATCGCCGAGGAAGATCATCGAGTAGCCGCGCGGCGCGGCGACCGTTCCTGCGAGGTCGAAGGACCCGGTCGTGAACGTCTCGAACAGGCTCGCGCGCTGGTAGTAGCAGCCCGTTCCGTAGGCAGTCGCGGTGGCGGCTTGCGCATGGCAGAGCCCGGCAGCCGTCAGTGCGGCGAGGATGGAGGGAAATCGCATGGCGTCGACGGAGGGGAGAGGCGCCCGGGAGCCGGGTGGCTGCGCATTCGGCGGCCAGGAGGTCCGAGGAGTCTACCCCGGTCTCGGATCGAGACACGCGGCGGCGTGCGTGCGCCACGGCCGGTTCCCCATGCGATGGGCCGTCCCCGTCCGGCGCTGCGCCGTTTGACCTTCGGCCCGCCGTGCTGCACCCTGCCCGCCTTGGACCTCCACGCCTTCGTCGCCCGCCACCAGGAGCTGCTGCAAAAGGAGCGCGCCGAGGAGATCGCGCAGCAGGAGCGCCTGCTCCGCACGCGCAGCGAAGCAGAACTGGAGCAACGCGGCGTGCTGCTGCGGCGGCTCGAGGTCGCCGACCTGGAGCCCGGGCTCGGCGGCGCGCTGCACGCGACGCTGCAGCCGAGCCGCGGCGGTTCGCTGCCGCCCCACCGCTTTGCCCCAGGCGACGTCGTCGCCGTCGACGCAACCGACGGGACCGCGGTCTGCAACGGCGTGGTCGCGAGCATCCGTCACGACCGCGTCGTCGTCGCGCTCGACGACCGCGACGACCTCGACCTGCCGTCGCTCGTGCGACTGCGCCGTCTCGTGCCCGACGTCACGTTCCGTCGCATGCACGAAGCGCTGCAACGGCTGCTGCGGCCCGTCGAGCCGGAGCGCCGCCGCTACTTCGACGCGTGCTTCCTGCAACGCGACCCCGAGTTCACGTCTCGCATCAAGCACGAGCTGCCGATCGACGAGTCGCTCGACGAGAGCCAGAAGGCCGCGGTGATGCATGCGCTCGCAGCGGAGCACATCGCGCTGATCCACGGGCCGCCGGGCACCGGCAAGACCACGGCGGTCGTCGAAGTGATCCGACAGGCCGTCGCGCGCGGCGAATCAGTGCTCGCGAGCGCGCCTTCCAACATCGCCGTCGACAACCTCGCCGAGCGACTGCTGCAGAAGGGCCTGCGCATCGTGCGACTCGGCCAGCCCGTGCGCGTGCTGCCCGCAGTCGTGGCGCAGTCGCTCGCCGTGCAGGTGCACGAAGCGCCGGAGCAGAAGCTGATGCGCGACGTGCGCCACGAACTCCGCGACCTGCAGCGCAAGTGGCTGCGCGCTTCGCGCAGCGATCGCTTCGAACTCAAACGGGAGCAACGTCGGCTCCGTTCCGAACTGCGCACGCTGGAGAACGCGATCGTGCAGGGACTGCTCGACTCCGCGGACGTCCTGCTCGCGACGACGACCGGCTGCGGCGACCAGTTGCTGTGCGACCGCCGCTTCGACCTCGTCGTGCTCGACGAAGCCGCGCAAGCGCTTGAGGCCGCGAGCAGGAAGACCCGAAGGGCGGGGAGCCGGGCAGGGGTGGCGGGCGCGGAGGGCCCCCTGCCCCCCACAGTGCAGTCGGACGAGGCGGC
>CAZEQF010000307.1:0-5240 GCA_964514315.1 uncultured Singulisphaera sp.
CCTTCGGCGTCGGCGAGCAAGGCGAGATGGCGACCAACACGGTCGGCCACGCGTTCGCGCTCGACTTCGTGCCGCACGTGGCATGGAACGAGTTCGTGCTCGCCTACGCGCCGATCGGCTTGCTCGCACTGCTCGCGCTGCGCGACCGTGCGCGCATCGGCGCCGCGCTCGGCTACCTCGCGTGCGCGTGTGGCTACGTCTTCGTCTCGACCTTGATCCTCGGCTACCAGCGCTACGCGAAGGAGTGCTTGTCGCAAGGCGACATCGTCGAACGCGGGTCGTTCCTCCTCGCACTCGGCGCGCCGATGGCGTTGTTGACCGCGCGGCTCTTGCCCGTGCGCGCGATGCTCGTGGTCATCGCAGCGAGCGCCGCGTTTGCCGTCGTGCAGGTGCAGCGCCACGACTGGCCCGACGATCCTCCTGCCGCCGCCGACGCGATCGAGGTCGCGCTGCAGCGCGGACCCATCGAGCCGTTCGTCGCCGACACGCAGGAATGGGCATGGATGGCGCGGCGCCATCCGCAAGTGCGCGCGACGCTCTACGGCTCGGTGGCCACCGACGTGGCCGCGGCACGCGAGAAGGACCCATCCGTCGTCACGACCGACATGGTGCTGCTGTGGTTCGCGATGGAATACGACCGCGCCACGCAGAAGGGCGCGCAGTACATCGTCACGCAACGCGCGCTCGATGCGATGGAAGCGAGCGGCGATCCGGCCATCGCGCCCGCCGCAAAGCTGCTGCTCGATCGCTATCGCTTCGAGCTCGTCGCCGACGCCGGCCCGCTGCGCGCGTTCAAGCTCACGCGCAAGTGATCAGACTCAGCGCTTGGGCCGCGCGTGCACCATCACCGACGCGCCGCGACCCATCGCCGCTTCGAGCCACGAGAACGGCATCGCCGCGAGCGTGATGCCGAGGTAGCCGAGGTTGGCGATCGCTGCGCCGAGCCCAGTCGCCTTGCCGCCGCGGCCGAGGCGCGCAGGCGGGAAGAGCCCCGGCGCGACGCTGGTCGCGAACGCAGTCGGGTTGTCGCGCACGCAGAACTGGTTCTCCGCGACGATCTCGAAGCCGTGCTTCTGCAGCGTCATGCGGAACGAGTCCGTCGTGTAGTCGACGAGATGGCGCGGCACGTCGAAGCCGTGCCAGTAGCGGCCGAGCAGCTTCGCTTGCAGGCACGCGGCGTTGGGCACCTGGAACACGACTTCGCCACCGGGAGCCAACAGGCGCTTCACCGCCTCGAGGATCGGACCGACAGGATGCACGTGCTCGAGGAAGTGGAACGCGGTCACGAGCGAGAACGTGCCGTCGGCGAACGGGCAATCGCTGAGCGCGCCGCGGATGCCTTGGAAGCCGCGCGCGCGCACCGCCCACACCGCGGACATCGAGTAGTCCATTCCGATCGCGCTGCGCTCGCCGAGCGCTTCGAGGAAGGACCCGTCGCCGCAGCCGACGTCGAGCATGCGCGTGAACGCGCCGCGCTGCCGCAATCCGTTCACGACCGAGCCGACGAACCGCACGTGGTCGCGCAGCACGTAGCGGCGGTAGGCCTCGAGCAGCCCGCCTTGCGCCTGCTTGTGCGTGTCCTGGTCGGTCGGGCCGGCCCAGTAGTCGCTCGGGTAGTAGCCCGCGAGCTCTTCGAGCGGCGGGATGTCCGCGAGGAATCGCGAGCCGCAGCGCGCACATTCGGCGAGGTCGAACCGCTTCTCCGTCGTGCGGAAAAGCCTGTCGCCAAGGGCCCGCCAGCGAACGCGCACTTCGGTCGCGTCGCACACAGGACAGTTGCTGGGGCCGCTCGTCGTCATTCGTCGTGTTAGGCTAACCCGTCGGCCGCAGAGCGGGAGCGCGTTGTGCAACGCGCGTCTCGTTGTGGCGCGACCGCTCGATGGCGCGGGCGGCTTGCACGTCTCTCTCGTCCGCTTTTCGAAAGCCTCCCGCTCCACCCCACCCCACAATGCCGCGCGCTTGCGGCACCCCCACGGCGGATTGTCCGCCGAGCCTGGACCCGCCCGCGCCATCGAGCCGACTTACTCCTTCATGAACGCACCGACGACCGCCGCCAGCACGCCGCGCGTGAGCGCCGTCGTCGTCAACTACAACTGCGGGCCGATGCTGCTCGACTGCCTGCAGTCGCTGTGCGCGCAGGACTGGCCCGACCTCGAGATCCTGCTCGTCGACAACGCGAGCAAGGACGGCAGCCTCGACGCAGCGGTGGCGCGCTTCGGCGCGCGGTTGCGCGTCATCGCGAACGCGAAGAACGAGGGCTTCGCGCGCGCCAACAACCAGGCCTTCGCCGCGGCGACCGGCGAGTGGGTGTTCCTGCTCAATCCCGATGCGATCGCGGAACCGAACGCGATCACGGAGCTGATGCGCTTCGCTGCGGGCAAGCCCGAGATCGGCATGCTCGCGTGCCGCATCCACCGCATGCAGGAGCCCAACGTCTTCGACTCGGCG
Organism: uncultured Singulisphaera sp.; assembly: GCA_964514315.1. GTDB lineage: Bacteria > Planctomycetota > UBA1135 > UBA1135 > UBA2386 > SXPK01. Next base: position 2,449 of record CAZEQF010000307.1, read on the forward strand.
GGCCTGTTGCTCTATCCGGACGGCGTGTGCCGCCCGCGCGCGTGGCAGGAGAAGGATCTCGGCCAGTACGACCGCGCCGAGGAAGTGCTCGCGCCGCACGGCTGCGCCTGCGCGTATCGCAAGACGATGCTCGCCGACACCGGCGACTTCGACGAAGCCTACTTCTGCTACCTCGAGGACCTCGACATCGCGATGCGCGGCCAGCTCGGCGGCTGGAAGTGCTGGTACGTGCCGACCTCGCGCATCCTGCACCACAAGTCCGCGAGCGCCGGCAACTACTCGAAGTTCAAGGCCTACCACGTCGAGCGCAACCGCATCTACAACGCGATCAAGCTGCTGCCGCGCTTCATCCTGTTGATGAGCCCGCTGTTCTCGCTCAATCGCTACATGATGCAGGGCTACGCCGCGGCGACGCACAGCGGCCTGTCGAGCGACTTCGTGAAGGAGTACTCGTGGTTCCAGCTCGCGTGGCTGATGTTGCGCGCCTACACGGCCGCGATGTGGCGCATGCCGCGCATGCTGCGCGCGCGCTACCGCATCATGAAGAACCGCAAGATCAGCAAGCGGGAGTGGTACGAGCTGGTCAGCAGGTTCAAGCTCGACGCGATCGAACTGGCGTTGAAGTACTGAGACGGCGCGCAGCGGGACTTCGCTTCGTCACGGATCGCTGCGTCACAGCAGCGCTTCGTCGCGAGTGTGCTTCGTCACGGCAGCATTACGTCACGGCAACGAGAAGCCGTGCGCCTTCAGGATCTTCTTGCCCGCGTCGCCACGCACGAACGCGACGAATTCTGCGCCGGCGTCCTTCTGCGGCGCGTCGCGCAGCACGGCGATCGGGTAGCTCGCGCGCACGTCGTGCTCCTTCGCGATCGCGACCGGCTCCAACGCGTCGCCCGTGATGTCCGTCACGTAGACGATCGCCGCGTCCACTTCGCCGAGGCGCACCTTGCCGACGAGCGCGCGCACGTTGGTCTCCTCCGACACTGGCTTCGCTTCGACGCCAGCTTTGCCGAGCGCCGTGCGCGCATAGCCGCCGACTGGCACCGTGGGACCGCACAACGCGACGCGGAGGTCCTTGCGAGCGAGGTCGTGGATGCCGCGCACGCCCTTGGGGTTGCCTTTCTGCACTGCGATCGCGAGCCCGTTCGTCGCAAACGTCACCGGCTCCGCGTGCACGAGCCCCTTGCCGACGACGCGCCGCATGTTGGCTTCGTCCGCCGACGCGAACACGTCCGCCCTCGCGCCCTGTTCGATCTGGAACGCGAGGTTTTGCGACCCGTCGAGTTGCAACCGCACGTCGTGACCCGGATGCGCCGCCTCGAACTCGGCTTCGATCGCCGAGAACGGCGCCGTCAGCGACGCGGCCGCAAAGACGACGAGCGGCACCTTGGCGTCGCTCGCCCGATCGCAACCGCAAAGGGCCAGCAGCAACGCCGCGGCGCATCGCGAGGACAGGAAGGACCGCCGACTTTCGGTCTGCATGGGCCGCGTCGTAGCGCAGCAAGACGCGACCGGCAACGCGCGATCACCACGCCGTTCCGCTGCGCAGTTCGCGGACCTCGCTTCGACTGCTATCCTCCCCGCCCCCGATTCCGGGCCATCCGCACGCGCCGTGAGCCAACTCCAACGCCATCTCCAAGACCGTCTCCTCGCAGCCCTGCAGGGCCTCGGCCTCCCGCGCGCGCAGGCAGAACCGCTCGTCGTGCTGCAGCCGCCGAAGAACCGCGAGCACGGCGACACGGCGCTCGGCGCGTTCCAGCTCGCGAAGGCGCTCTCGAAGGCGCCGCCGCAGCTCGCCACCGAACTCGCCGCGGCGATCACCGCCGACGATGTCGTCGAGTCCGCGCAGGCTGCGGGTCCGTTCGTCAACTTCCGCTTCCGTCGCAGCGCGCTCGCGAAGGACGTTCTCAGCGACATCCTCGCGGGCGCAGCGCCGTATGGCCCCGCCGCGAGCAACGGCCAGGTCGTCTGCATCGACTTCAGCTCGCCGAACATCGCGAAGCCGTTCCACATCGGCCACATGCGCAGCACGGTGATCGGCGCGTCGCTGCGTCGCATCCATCGCCACATCGGCGCGACCGTGCACGGCATCAACCACCTCGGCGACTGGGGCATGCCGTTCGCCAAGATGATGACGGCCTACATGCACTGGGGCGACGAGACGGAGCTCAGTAAGGCGCCGATGCGCTACATGTTCGAGCTCTACAAGCGCTACAGCAAAGAGGCGAAGGACAACCCCGCGCTCGACGACGAAGCAGCGAAGCACTTCCAGGCGCTGGAAAGCGGCGAGGACAACAAGGAACGCCGCATGTGGCAGTTCTTGCGCGACGAGTCGCTCAAGGCGTTCCAGGGTCCGTATGACCGGCTCGGCGTGACGTTTGACGCGATCACGGGCGAGTCGTTCTTCGAGGACAAGATGGAAGCCGCGATGGCGCGCGTCGAGAAGGCCGGCATCCTCGAGGAGAGCGAAGGCGCCGAAGTCGTCACGCTGAAGGAGCAGGGCATCAGCACGCCGTGCCTCTTGCGCAAGAGCGACGGCACGACGCTCTACCACACGCGCGACCTCGCGGCGGTCTTCTACCGCGAGAGCACCTACCACCCGACGCGCATCCTCTACGTCGTCGGCGCCGAGCAGAAGCTGCACTTCGACCAGCTCAAGGCCGTGCTCGTGAAGATGAAGGAGCCCGTCGCCACAGCAGTCGAGCACGTTCCGTTCGGCCTCGTGCTGAGCAAGAACGACGAAGGCAAGTGGGAGAAGTTCGCGTCGCGCGCCGGCAACGCCGTGTTCCTCG
>CAZEQF010000308.1:0-5236 GCA_964514315.1 uncultured Singulisphaera sp.
GCGTCGCGAGCGTCACCGCTCTCCCCCACGACGTCGAAGGTCCCGGCCTTCTCGAGCAAAGCCCGCAACCCCGCGCGGACCAGCGACTCGTCGTCGACGAGGAAGATCGAGATCTTGGTTTGTACGTCACTCATCACGGCACCGGTTCTCATTGTTTCTACCCCTTCTCAGTTCTGATGGCGAAGAGCATGCGCTGCGCGCCGCACCGAACCACTAGCTGGATTTCGTAGGAGCCGTCGGACGAAGGCTCCATGCGGGGATAGTGCAGGGCGCAGGATAGCACACGGTCCGCCTTAGTAGGCATGGACCGGTCCGCCAAAGCTCCTACGTTCGCCAGGACGTCGTCGGGACACTCCGACGCACCAGAGGCCGCAGGCCAGAGGGAGGTTCGCGATGTCGAGCACCGAAGACGGCGCGCAAGGCGCCATGCAGCACGAGCAGGATTCCGCGTCCCGGCCCGAGGGGCGTGCCGATCGGCGCGCGCTTGCGGACTGCCTGCTGGAGCATTCGGTCGAACCGATCCTCACCATCACCGACGAAGGCCGCATCCTCACGGCGAGCCGGGCTGCGCTTCGCCTCTTCGGGTATCGCCGCGGCGAGCTCGTCGGTCGCCACGCGAGCCTGCTGATGCCTGCGGAACACCGCTCGAACTTCGGCTCCTACGTGGCCCGCTTCCCTCGGACGCTCGGAGCCGCCGGATCCGGCAGGATCCTCGAAGTCGAAGGACTGCATCGCGACGGCTCCCGCATCCCGGTCGACATGTCCGTCGTCGAACACCACGACGGCAAGCGCCGCACGTTCGTCGCCTTCCTGCGCGACGCGCGCGAACGCCGGATGCTGCACGAACAAATGCGCCGCGAACGCGACTTCGCCGAGGGCGTGATCGACACCGCGCCGACGATCGTGCGCCTGCTGGACCTCGACGGCCGCATCATGCGCGCGAACCACATGTTTGCGGAGACCACGGGCGTCGAGCCCGAGGACTACGTGGGCAAGTCGTGGGCAGATTCCTTCTGCGCCCCGGAGGAGCGCGAGGAGTTCCTTGCGTGGCTGCGCGCCTTCACCGCGGGCGATCGCCCCCCGCGCCAGTTGCGCATCGGTTCGCTCTCGACGCCCGACGGGCGCAAGCGTCGCATCCAATGGCACAACACGCTGGTGCGCGACCGCGACGTCATCGTCGGCGTGTTGTCGATCGGCCTCGACGTCACCGAGATGCAGCGCACCGAGGAGATGCTGCTGCGCGCGCAGAAGATGGAAGCCGTCGGCCGCCTCACCGGCGGCATCGCCCACGACTTCAACAACCTGCTCATGGGCGTGCTGGGTTGCTGCCGCATGGCGCTCGAACGCCTCGACGAACAGCACTCCGCGCGACCGTTGGTCGAGGAGATCGAGCGCTCCGCAGAGCGCAGCGTGCAGCTCACGCGCCGCCTGTTGACGTTCAGCCGACGTGAGCCCGCGGCCCGCTGCGTCGTCGACATCGTCGAGATCGTCCGCACCGTGAGCGGCATCGCGAGGCAGGCGCTCGGCGAGGACATCGAGCTCTCCACGCGCTTCACCTGCGCGCATGCGATGGTCGAAGGCGACCCGACCCAGATCGAGCAGATCATCATGAACCTCGTGGTGAACGCTCGCGACGCCATGCCGCGCGGCGGCTCGCTGACGATCCGCGTCACCGAGGATGCGGCGCCCTCGCCGCTCGCGGACGCAGGCCATGTGCTGCTCGAAGTCGAGGACACGGGCTGCGGCATGACGCCAGAAGTGAAGGAACGCATCTTCGAGCCGTTCTTCACGACGAAGCCGCCTGGCCAAGGCACCGGCCTCGGGCTGCCGACGGTGTTCGGCATCGTCTCACGCATGCACGGCCAGATCGCCGTCGACACCGCGCCGGGACTCGGCACGCGCTTCCGCATCACGATGCCGCGATGCCGGGAACGGCGCGCAGCCGACGCCTCGGTGCGCAGCGCCGCGCCAGCGATCCCGCAGGTCGGCCACGGGGAGACGGTGCTGCTCGTCGAGGACGAGGCAATCGTCCGCCTGACGCTGCAAGGAACGCTGTCGGCGCTCGGCTACAAGGTCCTCGTCGCATGCGACGCGGCGCAGGCGCTCGACGCCGTGGCGCGCGGGGCTTCGTTCGACGTCGTGCTCACCGACGTCGTGTTGCCCGGCACCGGCGGCCCCGAGATGGCGGAGGCTCTGCGCAGCACCATGCCAGAAGTGCGCGTGCTGTTCATGTCCGCGCATTCGCACGAGCACCTCGTGCAGAGCGGAAGGCTGCGGCCCACAGACCCGTCGCTGGAGAAGCCGTTCTCGCAGGACGCGCTCGCAGCGAAGTTGCGCGAAGTGCTCGGCGCCTCGATCGAGGCGTAGCAGCCCGTCGAAGAACGGCTGCGACGCCGGAAGCGGCGCAGCGACGTTCGCGCCGAAGGTCAGGAAGCGGAGACGCCGCGGCCGTCCGCGGCGAACTTCGCCTCCGGCGCCTTGCCGCGCGCATGCGGATAGACGAGCACGGGCATTCCCGCACGGCGCAGCACCGACTCGGCCACGCTTCCCATCACGATGCGACGCAAGCCGGAACGGCCGTGGCTCGCCATCGCGATCAGGTCGACGCCGTGCTCCGCCGCATAGGCAGCGGCCGTTCCCGCGGCGTCGGGCCCGCGCACGAGCGCCGGCTTCACTTCGCAATCGCGCGGGAAGCGCGCGGCGAGGTCGTCGAGCCGTCGCCTGGCGTCCGCTTCGCGCGTGGCGAGCGCGCTCTCGGCGGCGGGCGCAGCGACGGGAGCGATCATCGGCGCAGGCATGGGCGCGGGCAGCGCCGTCTCGACGATGTGCAGCAACGTCACGCGCGCGCCCAGCAAGTCGGCGAGCTCGGCCACGGGACCGAACGCGCGCTCGGATTCTGCAGAGAAGTCGGTCAGCAGCAGGATGTGGCGGCTCATGCGGAGATCGGAGCCGCGCGGCGCAAGGCTGTGGATCCGCCGCAGTGCTGCCAACGCAGTCGCCAAGGGCGCAGAGCCCGTGACGCCAGCGCTCAGCCGCGCGGGAGCGTGAACCAGGCGATCGTGCCGTTGCCTGCGCGAGGCCGCAGGCCGAGGTCGCCGCCGTGCCGACGCACGATGCGGCGCGCCGTCGCGAGCGACAGGCCCACGCCGGGGATCGAGTCGAACGCGTGCTGGCGCTCGAACGGGCCGAACACCGTTTCGACCTTGTCCGCTTCGATGCCGAGACCTCGGTCCGCGACCTCGAACTTCCACCCGTCCCCTTCCGAAGAAGCGGACACGAGCACGTGCGCAGGCTCGGTCTTCGTGTAGCGGACGGCATTGTCGAGCAACGCGACGAACACCCGCCGCAACGAGGGCGCGTGCGCCTTGACCGTGGGCAGCGAGCCGCGCACTTCGATGTCTGCGCGCGCAAAGCGCAGCTCGCCGTTCTGCCGCACCGTGGCCTCGGCCTCCGCCAGCACCGCATTGCAGTCCACCGAAGCCGTCGACGGCAGCGGCAGCTCGGCATCGACGTATTCGACGCAGGATCGCGCGATGCGCGTCATGCGCTGCAGGGCTTGCATCGCCTGGTCGAGCAGCGGACCTGCGCCGCCGTCGACTTCGCGCTGCATCACCGACAGCAACATCGTGAGGCCGCTGATCGGCGTCATCAGCTCGTGGCGAGCCCGATGCGCGAAATCAGAGCATGAACGCATCCGCTCGAGTGCGAAGTCCACCGGTTCCATCAGGGCAGACGAAACGAACGCTTCGAGGCCGGCGTTTCAAGGCCGGTGTTCGCAGGACCGCGACGACGCGGCCGCACGACCGGACGCCGGCGCAGCGCCTCCGAGGGCGTGCGTTCCCCCATCCGCCAATCGCAGCCATGAAGACCATCGCTCAGAAGAAGCGCACGAATCTCGTCTCCCGCCGCGCCTCGCAGAAGAGCACGGATCCTTCCGCCGCGTTGGCGCGCCCCGCAAAGAAGCCACGCTACGTCTACGCATTCGGGGACCTGCCGCTGGCGCTCCGCCGCGCCGGCTCGTGGGACGGAGTGAAGGGCTTGCTCGGCGGCAAGGGAGCGAACCTCGCCGAGATGACGAGGCTCGGGCTGCCGGTCCCTCCCGGGTTCGTCATCACGACCGAAGCGTGCAATGCGTTCCTCGCGAACGGCGCGAGTTTCCCACCGGGCCTCTGGGAAGAGACCCTGCAGAACCTGCAGCATCTGGAGAAGAAGACAGGCCTGCGGCTCGGGGACGCGAAGCACCCGTTGCTCGTCTCGTGCCGTTCGGGCGCTCGCTTCTCGATGCCCGGCATGATGGACACGGTCCTCAACATCGGGATCGACGACGCCGTCGCCGAAGGCCTCGTGCAACGCACGGGCGACGAGCGCTTCGTGTTCGACGCCTACCGACGGCTCGTGCAGATGTACGGCAGCGTGGTCCTCGGCGTGCCTTCCGAACGGTTCGAGGCGCTGCTCGCCGACGCGCGCAAGCGCCACGGAACGGACAACGACTCCGCGCTGCCCGCTGCCGAACTGCGTGCGCTGGTGACCGCGTTCAAGGACGAGGTGTTCCGCGCGACGGGCAAGCCGTTCCCGGAGACGCCGCTCGACCAGCTGCGCGGCGCCGTCACCGCGGTGTTCGCGTCGTGGAACGGCAAGCGCGCGATCGACTACCGCAACGCGAGCGGCATCCCCCACGACCTCGGCACCGCCGTCAACATCGTCAAGATGGTCTACGGCAACCTCGGCGACCGCTCCGGCACCGGCGTCGCGACGACGCGCAACGTCACCGACGGAACGGACGAGCCCGAAGGCGACTTCCTCGTTCGCGCGCAAGGCGAGGACGTCGTGTCCGGCACGCGCAAGACGCGCCCAATCGCCGACATGAAGGACGAGATGCCGCGCATCTACGCGCAACTGCTGCGCTGGATGAAGAAGCTCGAAGCGCATTGCCGCGACGTGCAGGACGTCGAGTTCACGATCGAAGAAGGCGTGCTCTGGATGCTCCAGACGCGCGACGCCAAGCGCACCGCGCGCGCGGCGGTCCGCATCGCGGTCGACCTCGCCAACGAACGGCGCATCACCAAGAAGGAAGCCGTGGCGCGCGTGTCGCCCGAGCACATCGAGACCTTCTTGCACCCGCAGCTCGACGCAAAGGCAAAGCGCGCGGCCGAGGACAAGGGGCTGCTGCTGAGCAAGGGACTCAACGTGTCGCCTGGCGCCGCGATCGGCCGCATCGCGTTCGACGCGGACACTG
>CAZEQF010000309.1:0-3627 GCA_964514315.1 uncultured Singulisphaera sp.
GCGAGGACGAGGAGTCGACCAAGGTCTGGACCTCGGGCCTCGTGGTGCGCGAGTCCAGTTCGCGCGCGAGCAACTTCCGCTCGGGCGGCGAGCTGTCCAACTACCTCGAGCAGCACGGGGTCCCCGGCATCGAAGGCGTCGACACGCGCATGCTGGTCCGCCGCGTGCGCAGCAGCGGCGAGTTGCGCTGCCTGATCACGAGCGACACGAAGGCGAGCGACCAAGAACTCGTCGAACGCGTGCGCCATGCGCAACGCGTCGCCGACGTGGACCACGTGCTCGCGGTGACCACGAAGACCGCCTACGAGTGGAAGCAGGGCTACCAGAGCCCGTTCAGCCCGCCCGCGAGCGCGCTGCTCGACCACGGCGGCAAGCCGATCTCGTCGAAGCGCCGCCCGCGCATCGTCGCCTACGACTTCGGCGCGAAGCGCAACATCATGCGCTCGCTCGTCGCCGCCGGGTTCGACGTCACGGTCGTTCCCGCCAAGACGCCGGCCGCGGCGGTGCTCGAACGGCAGCCCGACGGCGTGTTCTTGAGCAACGGCCCCGGCGACCCCGCCATCTGCACGTATGCGATCGAGGCGGCCAAGGTCCTCGTGCAGAAGGTGCCGGTCTTCGGCATCTGCCTCGGCCACCAGATCCTCGGCCACGTGTTCGGCGGCAAGACCTACAAGATGAAGTTCGGCCATCACGGCGGCAACCAGCCCGTGATGGACCTCACGACCGGCAAGGTCGAGATCACCGCGCAGAACCACAGCTACGCCGTGGACCCGAAGTCGCTGCCCGACTCGGTGCAGGTCACGCACAAGAACCTCAACGACGACACCGTCGAGGGCATGCGCCACAAGGAGCTGCCGGTGTTCTCGGTGCAGTACCACCCCGAGGCCGCGCCGGGACCGCACGACTCGCTCTATCTGTTCGGCCGCTTCCGCGACCTCGTCGGCATCTGAACGCGACGCGGCCGCGTCCCTGAGGCGGACCGTCGCGGACGCAGCGGCCTCAAGAATCGGGCAGCCAGACTTCGCCGTTGCCCACGTGCACGGCGCTGCCGCCGACCTGCACGCGCCGCACTTTGCCATTCGTCGCCGCGATGCGCGCGGTGACCTTGCCGGGCCGCCCCACTTCGTGGCCTTGCTCGACCTGGACGATCGCTTCGGGAGCCGCGAGCAGCACGCCCTCGCCGACGAGATAGGCCGCGATGCAACCGATCGCGGAGCCGGTCACCGGGTCTTCGCCGGGAGTGACCTTGCCCCACCACACGTGGCGCGTGCGCACCGCGCAGTCGGGATCGCCACTGTCGAGCGTGAACGCATGCCAGAGGTCGGTCCCGACCTTCTCCGCCAACGCCGCGCAGCGCGAGAAGTCCGCGCGCACCGCCGACAGTGCGCGCGCGTCGCGAACGGGCACGAGCATCCACGGGATGCCCGTGTCGACGACGCGAGCCTGCATCAGCGACAGGTCGATCGCGTCGGGCGGCAGCGACAGCGCCGCCGCGAGCGCGCGTTCGTCGAGCACCGGCTCGCCGAACGTCGGCGGCTTCTGCGTCATGAACACCGTGCGCACCGCGCCGTCCTTCACGTCGATCTCGACCGGAAGCGCGCCCGCGCCGAGCTCGAACACGACCTCGTTGCGCCCTTCCTTCACGTCGAGCACGCCGGTGTGCGCGAGCGCGAACGCGGCGCCGACGACGGGATGGCCGGCGAGCGGCAGTTCGCGGTCGATCGTGAAGATGCGCAACCGCGCGACCGCCAAAGGCTTGGTCGGCGGCAGCACGAACACCGTCTCGCTGAGGTTCATCTCGCGCGCGAGCGCCTGCATCTCCTCGGTCTGCAAGCGGGCCGACGTCGGGAACACCGCGAGCGGATTGCCGCCGAAGGCTCGGTCGGTGAACACGTCGATGCGGTGGTAGCGATAGGCGCGCATGGGGCCATCATCGACCCGACGAGGTCCGCCGCGCCAGTTCCGGCAGTCCGCAACCGGGAAGAACTTCGCCCCGGTCAGGACCGACGCGCGAAAACGCCGATAGCACCGCGCATGCAGGCGACGGACGGCACCAAGGACGCGATCGGCAGGCAATACGCCGCGTGGCCGTATCCCACCGTGCCGCTGCTCGCGAACGTCGACAGCACGCACCCGTGGCAACTGCACTGCGACTCGCTGTGGGATCGCTGCGGCTCCGGCCCGGCGCCTTCGCGGCCGCGCATCTGGATCGCAGGCTGCGGCACGTTCCAGCCCTACGTCTTCGGCGTCGCCAATCCGAAGGCGGACATCGTCGCCACCGACCTCAGCGAGCCGAGCCTCGCCGTGGCGCGCCGCCGCTGCCGCATCCACGGCGTGCGCAACGTCGCGTTCGCGCCATGTGACCTCGAAGACGAGTCGACATGGCCGCAAGGCGAGTTCGACCTCATCGAGTGCTACGGCGTGTTGATGAACCTGCGCGATCCGGCGCGCGCGCTGAAGGCGCTCGCGCAACGGCTCACGCCGCGCGGCGTGCTGCGGTTGATGGTCTACCCGCAGTTCTCGCGCTCGCGCGTGTTCCAGCTGCAGCGGCTCGCGAAGCTGTGCGGGTTCTCGGCCGAGCACAAGGACCACCCGAGCCGCTTCCGCGCGCTCGTGAAGTCGCTGCCCAAGTCGCATCCGCTGCGCTTCGCGTTCACGAGCTACGCGGACAGCAAGAACGACGCCGGCGTCGTCGACGCCTACCTGCACGCGGGCGACCGCGGCTTCACGGGTTGGCAACTCGGCGCGCTGCTGCAGCAAGCCGGGCTCACGCCGGCGCACTGGATGCACAAGCCGTGGGCGCAGCCCGACGTCGCGGCAGAACGGCTGTCGCTGCAAGATCGCGCGCAGAGCACGGTGCTCGGCTACCTCGACCTGTGGCAGGAGCTGCGGCAGAACTTCGTCGTGTGCTGCACGCGCAGCGATGCGGCCCCGCACGAACGCGCGTCCCAGCAACACACGCCGCTGCGCCCGCACCCGACGTTCTCCGAACGTCCTGCTTCGCTGCGCCACTCGCTGCGATTGCTGCGACTGCGGCTGTTCGGCGGCCGCGTGCCGACGCGCACCGGCGACGGCGACCTCGTGCTGCGCGCAAGTGAAGCGCGCGCGCTCGCGAACGGCGCCGTCGACGCGGACCCGCGCATGCCGCGGCTGCGCGCCGAGGGCCTCGTGCTCGGCGGCGACGCGGAGCCGTGTCCGCTGCGCGACCACGACGAACTCGCCGGCGAAGCCGATTGGCTGCGTTCGGCGTCGGCGCTGCGCATCGGCCGCCGTGCGCCGAACCCGCTCTACGCGCACCTGTTCGCCGCGTTCGAGGCGGACCGCCGCTGGCCACAGCTCGCGCTGCCGGACCTCGATGCGCAACTGAAGACGTGGCTGCCTTGGGCCACCCCGCTGGAACACGGCCGCATCCGGTTCGGCCTCACGCCCTACGCGACCGCGCAGCGGTGCCAGGCGGCGTTGCGCGACCACTTGCAGCGCGAGCCGCTGCCGACCGGGACGTGGGACGAAGTGCGCCTCCGCGACGACCCGAAGTGCCTCGACGCCGCGCGCTCGTTCCTGCGCGCCCACGGTGCGAGCGAGACGCCACGTGGAGAACCGTTCTTAACAGGCGATGGGGAATTGGCA
>CAZEQF010000309.1:3637-5217 GCA_964514315.1 uncultured Singulisphaera sp.
GACGCCACCCGACGACGCGGCGGCGCGCGAGCTCTGGGCGCTGCTGTTCGCGCACGACGACCTGTTCCTCACCCTGCTGCCAGCCTGAGCCGGCGGCGAACCCAAGAACGGCGCGGCGGAAAAGATTCGGGCCGACGCCGCAGTTGCCGACGTCGGCCCGAAGAGGCGCTCACCTCTCGTCGTTACAACTTGGCCTGGGCCGTCGTGCGGGGACAATTCGGGACAACTTTCGTGGTCCCTTCCCTGCATCCGATCCCAACGGAGGCTCGACGGCCCCTACCGGGGCCCACCCAAATCCGCTGCGCAGCATTGGTTGCAACAACTCAGATGCGCCGCCACAGCGACCCGATGCGGCCCGCCGTGCGTTCGCCATACGGAACGAGGTCCGTGGCGAGGGACGCGCTGCGAACGTGCTCCACGGGCAGCCCGCGCAGCATCGCCTTGGTCGTCTCGGCCTCGCGCTCGGTCTGGTTGGCGACGAGCAACAGGCCGCCTGGGCGGACCGTCGCGACGGCGCGTTCGACGAGGCGGCTCGGATCGAACAGCGACAGCGGCAGCCCCCACTGAAGCAGCGCGTAGCGTTCGACGAACGGGAACCACATCGTCACGACGTCCTGTTCGGGGATCGGCAGCGCCGCGAAGTCGCCCACCTGGAAGTGCACGTCGGACCCCGCGAGCGCCGTGTGCGCGCGCGCATGGTCGGCGCGGCTGTGGCCGTCGCGGTAGACGCCGTGCCCGTCGATCTCGATGCCGCGCAGGATGGCGTGGCGTTCTGCGCCGAGGCCCCCGCGGCGCAGGAAGCGCTGCAGCGCGGTCGCATACTGGAACAGGCCGCAGCCGACGTCGATCGCGCGCAGCGCGCCGTCCGGGCCGCACGGCAGCTGCTCGTCGCCGCACAGAGTCTCCATCGCCTGCAGCAGCGCGAGGTTCTCGGCGTAGACGAGGCACGTCGACCGTTGGCGCAGCGCCTCGAGGCCATACGTCTCGCACAACCGCTTCTCCTCCTCCGCCGCCTCCGCCCACCGCGGCGTCGGCAGGTGGTCGAACAACCGGTCCTTCGACTCGTTGACGAGTTCTGCCTGCCCGCGCGACCAGCGCACGCGCGAACGGACGGTGAATGCGACGGCGTTGCTCGGAGCGCGGAGCAGCGCGAGGGTTTGCTTGACGATCCCGGCCATGAAGGCGGAATCGGCCATGGCATGGGCATCCCTGAAGCTGTGCGTGCGCGATCTTCGCCGCGGCGTAGGATCCTCGCCCCCTCATGAGCAAGCCCTCGCCGCAGTCGCACCAGAACGTCGCCGCGACCATCCGCTTCCTCGACGCCGTCCGCCAGCGCGTCGCCACCGTCGTCGTCGGCCAGGACGTCGTCGTCGAGCGCCTGCTGATCGCGCTGTTCACCGGCGGCCACATCCTCATGCAGGGCGTGCCCGGCATCGCCAAGACGCTGCTCGCCGCGACGCTGTCGAAGGCGATCGACCTGCAGTTCGCGCGCGTGCAGTTCACGATCGACCTGTTGCCGAGCGACATCCTCGGCAGCGAGGTGCTCGACCAGCGCACGAACACGTTCCAGGTGCTGAAGG